>CAZPIK010000076.1:10965-13928 GCA_964586185.1 uncultured Candidatus Sumerlaeota bacterium
CCTCGCGTTGCTCGGCAACCCCGGGCTTTGCGACGAAACCCCATTGGGGTTTCTTGGATTTCAAGAACATCTTCGACCCACTCCGGGGTCGGAATCATTAGGACGTCTTCCGGGGGTATCGGCCTACGGCCTCAACCCCCGGCTAATGGCTGCCATCCCTTCGGGATGCAAAGCGAATCCGTTTAGAGCTGTTTGCGAAAGTTTTGTGGTGTAGGTCGGGGCTTCTGACCCGACGTCGGCTCTGGAGAGCCGACCTACAAGGTCGGATAAAACTTTTGTGAACGGGAATAGAAGCCCCTAAATGCTCGTGCTTCTCGTGATAGAAATGAAATGCGCTTTCTTCACCCTCCCCATCCTCTTCATCCCTGTTCGTAGTTCCATCTTCACGGCATCCGCGTTTTTTTTGCGTCGTGGATGATTTTCATGAGCGCGTCGGAGTCTTTTTCCGCCGCGCCTTCAAGAATTAGCACGTCATTCCCCTCGACGACGACTTGCGCTGCCTTTGCCCCTTCGGGATATTTTGCCTTCAGTAAATCGCGGTAAGCGTCCTCGAATTGGAGCGCGTCGCCTTCGGTATCCCAGCACGTCCGCCAGAGTAGCAGCAGCCCGTCGCCTTCTTTCTTTTTGAAGACCGCGTAGGAATCGCCATCCCAACCTTCGGCCACGCCCTTCGCGCGGTTGGCCATTTCCCATTCCTCAAAGATGACGCGCCATTGCATCTCGCCGAGCGTATTGGATTCGAGCAATTCCCAGTCTTTCAAAAGTGGGTTGGTTTCCAATTCCGGCCACTCGATGACGTTTGGTTTTTCGCCGTCGAACCATTTTTCAGGATGAAGGATTTGCTCGGTCGAGACCGGCGGCAGGGTCGAGTAAAGCATCGCGCTTTTGTCCCAACCTTCCTTCTGAACCTCGAACGTGAACCACATTCCTTTTAGGTACGCGCCGATCAGCGTCTCGATGACGAAGCGCGGGAGTTCATCCATCGCCTCTACTGATTTGGCGATGTCTTCCATCCCTTCTCCCGCCAGCGCGCCGCCTTTTGCCATTTGCCGCATCTGATCCACGCCGACGTTGCTCTGCATTTTAATCGTCATCTCGAGCGCGTCGGGCTGCGGCTCTGTTTTCATAAAATGCCGCATCATCCAGATCGTCATAATGTAGGAAGCTTCGCCCTCGACGACGCATTGACGAGCGAGTGTTTCGTCTTCGTTGAGCGCTCCGCCCGAGGGATTCAGCAGGTAATTATCCAAATCCCAGTATTGATCCTGGAGACCGTGGTAGATTTCGTGGGCGAAAATCACGCCAAGCATGTCGGGCGACATCCCTGAGGCGAGAATGTAAAACGTCGAGGTCGTCGGATTGTAATAAGCAGCGGCCTGGGAACTCATGACGTCTTTGGCCAGCGCAACGAAGTCCTCGATCTCCGGCCCGCGATAAAGCCCGAGCGCTTTAACGACCTTCCCGTAATTCTTGGCTTTTTTCTCCGGCATCTGCCGCGCGAATTCCACGTCGAGAAATTTATGGAAGTCGTCGAGCGTTTGGTTCTCCGCTTTGAGCGATTCCTTGAAAGGAAGTCCGCGGATCGCCGCAACGTCGCCGCTGATCCGTTCCACCATCGAGCGCATCTTGGCCGCTTCGTCGCTTTCGGGGGCTTGGTCCTTCGGTGTCTCGGATTCAGCCGGTTTCTCGGGTTCGACTTCCTCGGCAGCGAAGGAAACAAACGCGCCACAAAGAATGAATAGGAATAACAACGCTAAAATTCGCCGGATACGACTAGCCCAAGGTCTCATGGAGTTCGCCTTTCGATTCCCACGTTCCAGATGATATATCAACCTATCCGCGAATAAAAGGTATCCGCATCCAATGACGGGAACTGCAGTTTCCGTTCACCATCGAACGCGCTACGATTCGCTCATTGAAGGTGCGTGGCCGCGCGGGTATAAGTCATCGGATCGAACTTCCAGACTTCGAATCAGCGAAAGAAAGTCGCCATGCCCGAAAAAATCGTCGCAACTGAAAATGTCGCAACACTACCCCTTGTGGATTTAGCCATCATCGTTGTTTATCTCGCGATCAGCGTCGCCGTCGGGGCGTGGTTTTTTCGCAAGACAAAATCGGCGGATGACTACATGGTCGGCTCGCGAGCGATGCCGGGATGGGTGCTCGGCATCTCGATCATCGGAGCCTACTTCAGCAGCATCAGCTTCGTCGCGCTCCCCGGAAAAGCTTACGGCGGCAATTGGAGCGCGTTTGTATTTTCGCTTTCGATCCCGCCCGTATGCTGGATAGCGCACAAATGGTTCATTCCGATGTATCGCCATTCGCTTCAAATCTCGGCTTATGAGCATCTGGAACAGCGATTCGGATATTGGGCGCGGGCTTATTCCAGCGTCTGCCTGATCGGGCTGCAGATTATTCGAACCGGAATCGTTCTGTATCTTCTCGCGCTTGTGATCAAATCGCTACTCGGTTGGGATTTCCAAACCACGATTATCCTTCTGGGACTCTTAACCCTCGTCTACACCGTCATGGGCGGAATCGAAGGGGTCATCTGGGTGGACGTCGGCCAAACCCTGGTCTTCATCGCTGGGGCGATCGCATGTTGCATTTATCTCATTTATGACATGCCGGGCGGATTCGGTCGCCTGATGGAAGTCGCCGCGAAAGAGAACAAGTTCAGCTTGGGCGGTTTTAATTTCAGCCTCGTTACAGAGACGTTTTGGGTCATTCTGATTTACGGCATCATGGAGAACGTGAAGAACTTCGGCATTGATCAGAACTATGTTCAGCGGTTCATTGCGGCGAGTTCAGATCGCGAAGCGCGCAAGTCCCTCTGGCTCGGCGCGCTCGCTTATATTCCCGTCTCCGCAATGTTCATCTTTATCGGCACGGCGCTTTACGCGTATTACAACACCATCGGCCCCGATGGAAAAATGGTTCCGGCGGTAGATGGGCTGCCCGCA
>CAZPIK010000077.1:0-13915 GCA_964586185.1 uncultured Candidatus Sumerlaeota bacterium
GTTCGCTGATTCCACAGATTATAGTATTGAAATAATGCTAGCGGCCCATGTTTCCCTAATTAATGATCAGATTTTCATCGGGGGTTAATCCAAGCTCAGCGCGGAATGAGTTCGTTTCGCGCGGCGGAGGACTTTCTATCGGACGCGACCAAGGCGGGACGACGACGATGTTTGATGGATCGGCCCCTTTTTTGACGGCGCATTCGGCCATCCGTTCGCTAAGGACGATGACCTTCGAGCAGCGGGCAAGCCCTTTTCGATAAATTCGCGTGAGTCTCTTGTGTGCAAACGTCCCCTCGCGCATGACGCCGAGTGCGACCGCGATTTCGGGATAGACGTCCATCATGTGGTGGACGATTTTTCCGCCGCGCAGTCGGGAAATCCAGACCGCCGCGCCAAGAGCCATCGGCGGATCGGTCATGCAATAAATGACATCGGGCTTGCAAATCCACGGTCCGACTAGCCGGAGACTCAAATGAAACGACGCGAGATCGCCCATCCGACCCAACGCGCCCATGCGCCCGAAACGAGTCGAGAAAAGTCGGTGGATGATGACGCCGTTTCGCGTTTCGCGTGAGGGGAGTTTTGTTCTCGCGTTGTCGTAAGTCGCTCGCGCGCAAAGGACGTGAACCTCGTGCCCCCGCGCGGCGAGGTCTTCGGCAAGGTCGGTCGCAAGCATCGCCGTCGAAGATTCGTCGGGCCAATAGAAACGGTTGATGAGAACAATGCGCATGGGGGGAAATCGAGAGGTGGAATAACCGCCCTTGGCGCTAAAATTCATACTCATTCCGCCCTTCAAGTTAGCCCAACCCTATGCCGTTGCACAACCCGCATCCGCGAGCAAAGGTTCACTACAGCTTGATAGATGAGTAGAGAGAAACGGAGGAGTCCATACACGGTTGAGTTGGGCTTGCGTGGGAGACGGGGTAGTGAAAGAATCCGTGCATCGGGAAGGTAGTGGGACAATATGGAATCCGCCGATCAACCTGATGAAGTATTGCTAACTCCGAATGTTGCTTTAGCAGTCCAGAATGCAGGAATGTTGGCCGCGCTTTACATTCTGCTGGCCGCCATTCTAATGTCAATCCTACTGCTGATTCGCGGACCCGACTATTCATTTCAAGCGATGTTCCAGCGATGCTTATCGTTTGTGATCGTTCCCCCTCTACTTTTTGGTCTTCCGTATATGGCTGCCGTTTATCTCCAGCAGTCCCGATGGCGAATTACGCCGGTCGGTATGGCCATCAAATTTCCGCTGCTCCGCGAACAGACCATTAAATGGGATGATGTTCTGAAGATTCAGTGGACTCTTCATGGAATAGCATTCTCCGGAACAAAGACAGAGGTGGAATTGAAACTGCGTAGCTGGCCGAGGGAAGTAGGCGCTAATGCTCTGGCGACGATTCAAAGACACCTCAATCCCCATTTCGATTTCCCCCGCATTTCGGAAAACGACCTTGAATTGTTCGAAGCTGAATTCTGCGCTGCTGGAAAAGACGAGCCATTCCTATCGTGGTCAAAATGGGTATTGTGCGTCATAGACTTCGAGATCGGTGTAATTATGCTCGCACCTTTCATCATCGGACTTATAAAGTCTGACATTGCAGTCGTCTTGGTGCTGGGCCTGGTCTTCAGCCCGGTATTTTTAAAGGTTGGGGGCAGTCTCCGTCGCCGAAAGGCAATCCACAGGAAGTTTCCCGAACTACGTCGTAGCGTTGTTCATGGGGGCGGCAAGGCAAGGTGAATTTCGATTTGACCCTGCACGCACTGAAGGCGATGGCCGAACGGGAGATTCCGGTGGGGTGGGTTGAACGTGCCGCGATGGAACCTGAATTCGTGGAATCCGATCCTGACGACGTCGCCATTGAGCGCCGATACCGACGGATTCCCGAGTTTGGCGGGCGAGTCCTCCGCGTAGCTGTCAATACGACGGTTGAACCGCAGCGTGTGGTCAGTGTATTCTTTGATCGTGGGATGAAGGGAAAATTATGAGGCTCCATGTAGACAAAAACGCGGATGCGCTGTATCTGAGGCTGGATGATTCTAAGATCGTAGATTCCGACGAAGTCGCGCCCGGCATCGTCTTGGATTACAACGAGCGAGATGAAGTCGTCGGGATCGAAATGCTTCACCTCTCCAAGCGCGCGCCGAACTTGAATACAAACGCGCTCGAATTCGAAGCGGTCTAGGCCGAGTGCGCCCTCATTTGCGTTTGATAGAAAATTTCAAAATAAGTTTAGATCACACCCCACCCGCGAGAAACGGCCCCAGTTTGCCTTCGAGGAACATCTTCTTGAAATGGCGGTGGCGTCTTTTTCCGCTCGATGTTTTCGTGAGCGTCCCCGTCTTTACCAGCACCACGTCGCTGATCGTCACGTCGAGTTTCTTAAAAATCTGTTCGCGCACGTCATGGCCAATCTGTTCGATCGGTCGGGTGGGCGGCTCCACGATTTCGGCGAGCACGACGATCCGCTCTGTTCCCTGCGCTTTTTCCTCGATGCCGAATGCGGCGAAGCAACCTTTTCGGAGTCCCTCGATCTCGAGCATCGCCCGCTCGAAATCGCTCGGATCGAATTTCTTGCCGCGGATCGTGATCCGTTCCTTCGCACGACCGACCCAATAGAGGTCGCCGCCGCGCATGTAACCCAAATCGCCCGTCCGGAGCCACTCGCCGAAATGCGCCTTCTTCGTCGCGGCGGTATTTTTCAAGAAATGGTCGAGCCGCGAAGGAGTCTTCATCGCGATTTCGCCGACGTGACCTTCGGGAAGCGGCTTGCCGGACGGCGAAAGCATCTGCATTTCCATATCGGGATGCGGCGGCCCGCAGCTCACGAACGTCAGCGCATTTTCATCGCCCGCACCATCGGGGAGAACTTTCGCAATCCGCTTCTTCTGAAATATCGCGCGATCCACCCGCTCGAATTTGAATCCCTCATTGGGTCGCGTAAAAGTCGCGCCGCCGACGTTTTCCGCGCAGCCGAAGTTCATCTTGAGCGTTTCGGGCCGGACGCCGAATTGCTTGAACCGATCTCGAAACGCGATCACCGATTCCAAATGAATCTTCTCCGCCGCGTTCCAGAATTGTCGGACGTGATCGAGGCGCACGCCTTCCATTTCCTCGTCGGTGATCCGCTCGGCGGCCATCGCGTAACCGAAATTCGGCGACCACGTCACGGTCGAGCCAGTTGCCTGCACGCCGCGCAACCATCGTGCTGGCTTCTTCACGAAGTCGTTCGGGTTCTGCAGCACCATCGGAATGCCGAGATTCATGCAGAGGAAAAAATTATTCACGAGTCCCATGTCGTGATAGAGCGGCGTCCAATTAAAGTAAACATCATCGGCGACGATTCCCATTCCCTTGGCCATCCCCTCAATGGCGGCAAGGACGCCCGCGTGTTTCCAAACGCAGATGCGCGGGAAGCCCGTCGTGCCGGAGGTGAGCTGCATGGCAACGATTGAATTGGGATCGGGTGCGACGAAAGTTTCGCGCGGGAGCGTTGCGGTCTCGGGAATCGTATCGCCCGCGAGCAGAAACTTTGCGCCGCGCTTTACAACCATTCCCTCTTTCACCGGATCGAGCGAATCGTCATGCACGACCAGCCGCGCGCGGGTTCGCTTGATGTTATTTTTTACGATTTCGAGGAGGTCGGAATTGTATTTCTGCAATGCGGGCGGGGCAATCATGAGCGGAACCGCGCCCAAGGTTAGCGCGCCCAAAAGCAACGTCGCCGAGGGCAGCTTGCTCGGGAGCGCGATCAGGCAGACATCGCCCGCGCGAAGTCCCGCCGCGCGCATCCGATCCGCCTGCGCCGCCGCCATGCGAAAAAACCGCTCGCGCGAAATCCACTCGAACTTCCCCTGCGCGTCGTAAAAGCAAATCGCTCGGGCCGCGGGATCGGCGTCAAGCCGCGCGTAGAATGAGGATTGAAGGGTTGAAGAACTGGACATGTAGATCGGGGTCACTCCATTCCGGGAGATTTATAGCGATTCCCGATGGTTTTGTCTTGTTGGATTGTGTCGGGTCAGGATTTGATGCGTCGCGCGCTTGATTTAAGGGAAGCGAGTCCGTACAGTTCGATTGCCGTTCTGAACCCCGCCTTCCGGGGTTCGGAAGAGGATTCCCATGCGAATTGATTTCTTCCGTCCTGTTTTCCTCGCCCGCGTTTTTTTTATCCTGCTTTCAACGTGGATGGCCTCCTATGTTGCGTGGGAGACTCGGCAGGATCCGATTTTATTCGCGCTGCTCGGACTCTCTTTTTCGCTGCTTTTCGTGCTGATTGAATACTCGACGCAGGCTATTTCATCTCGAAAGATTCTATTTGCCGCGGGAGGCGCATTTCTCGGGCTTATCTTCGCGGAAACGTTTTATCCCACGGCCGCTTGGCTTATGGGACTTGTCTTTCAAGTCGTGGATAATTTGAAACCCATTGACGCCTACAGCGACGATCCCACAAATCTCCCGAGAGACTTGGTCAAACCTGCAACCGCGCGCTATATCTGCCACATGATGTTCGGCTATTTTGGATTGGTGCTGGCGTTGCGTCATGCCGATTGGCTCCGGATCGGGAACCTGAAATTCTATCTGGCCAATCCCACCGACCGGCCCAAAGTTCTCGATTCAAGCGCGATCATTGACGGGCGAATCGTCAGCATGATCGGCCTCAAATTGCTGGACGGTTCGGTCGTCGTGCCGACGTTCGTCCTAAACGAAATCCAGCGACTCAGCGATTCGGGAGACACGCTCCGCCGTTCACGCGGGAAGCGCGGACTCGAAATACTGGATCGTCTGCGCGCTGAATGCCGGTCGCTCGATCTCATCACGACCGATTATCCCGACCTCGATCAAGTGGACGAAAAGCTCGTCCGGCTCTGCCGCGAAATGAATGCCGATTTAGTCACCACCGATTTCAATCTTCAGAAGATTGCCCAATTCCATCAGGTCCAAACGCTGAACCTGAACGAGCTTTCCTCCGCATTACGCACATCGGTTTACGTGGGGGAGATGACTTCAGTCAAAATCGTCAAGCCGGGCAAGGAGTCGGGACAGGGCGTCGGATATCTTGAGGATGGTTCGATGGTCGTCGTGGATGACGCGGCGGGACTGGCGGGTCGCGAGTGCCCCATTACCATCGTCAACATCATCCAGAATGCGTCGGGGCGGCTCGTTTTCGGAAGACTCTTGGATGAAACGCGATCCGGCTCCGCCCGCTGAATGTCGTCAAGCAACCCATCTTATTTCATCAAGCGCACAACACGATAAGGAGCACACGATGTCCCATTTTTGGAGCGACCCATACTGGGAAATTCTTGGCCTTGGCGGCCAATTCATTTTTGGAAGCCGATTTCTTTACCAATGGTTTGCGAGCGAGAAGGCCAATCGCAGCATCATGCCCATCGGCTTTTGGTGGCTATCGCTTATCGGGTCGGTGATCACTTTTGTTTATGCCACACATAAAGGCTCGATCGCGTTCATGATCCCGACACTTACAGGACTGCCCGTTTATCTCCGTAACTTGATGTTGATCCAGCAGGAAAAGAAAAAGTTATCTGCCGCATCGCCTCCCGATCAGGGCAATTAAGATTCCACAGGAGATTGCATGATGCGCACTGGAAATCCCAAGCCAAGTTTTGTCCGCTGTTACTTTGCGGTCGTTTTCCTTTTCGTGATTCGTGTGAATGGAGCTCTTGCCGCGCCAACCATTCCCGACGATTTTCCGCGCTTCATCGTCCCCGGTCATCAGGAGGCGATGGATTCGTTACGTGAGCTTTATTACCTCCATTATCCCGCGGCAGGCCCCAAGGCGACGCTTTGGGACGCATGGCTTTCGGGTCCCTCGCTTTGGCCCGCCGTTAAATCGGATGGGAGCATGGACGCCTTTCGCGAAGCTTGGCGGAAAACTCTTTCTGAGCGAATGCTCGACGCCGAGGGTTACGTCGCGACTCATCAGCACGCCTCCATCGCGCATCAGGATGGTTGGCCGTTTCCCGCGTGGCCGCAGGGGGGACCTTCGGCGTGGGGCTGGCACTTCGTCGTGCCCGGCCCCATCTACGCAGGCGACGGAATTACGGCGCGCGCTCCGGATGGATGGGAACTGCAAGGAGCAGCGGATCGCGGTCTGGATGCCACCGCTTGGAACGTCGAATTGACATCACCGGGCGCGGCGATTCTCTCTCCGCCACTCTCGTTCGACGCCGATAACGCGCCCTACATCCAAATCCGCTGGCGCGCGACGGGTCTTAACAACTCGCAACCGCGAATGACGTGGATGGTCGGCGGCGAATCGAGTTTCTCGCCCGACCGCGTGATGTATTTCGACCCTGTTCCGAATTCGGACAATCTAACATTCACGATGATTCCCACTTTTAAGTCGCCCCGCTGGAAGGGAAAAATCGTGCGGCTCGGATTTCATTTCGATAATCCCGGACCCGCAAAGGTCGCGATTCAAGCCGTCTTTACGCAATACGACACGCGTCATAACACCAACCAACAAAACTTCATTTCGGGTTGCGGTTCCTACTTTTTCTGGACGCGCGATCTCAATTTTCTGCGCGCAAATATCGAACGGATGAGACTCGCTCAAGCGTATGCGATGGAAAATCTCGGCGGGATGGAAAACAAGTGCATCGTAACGACTTGGCCGGGTCACGACGGCCGCTCCGGCATCGAATACGATCTCGAGGGAAAGAAAATCGTTCATCCGGGCCGGGGCATCGGAAACAACTATTGGGATTTGCTCCCCTTCGGCCACATTGACGTTTACGCCACGATCCGATATTGGGGGATGCTCAATTGCATGGTGCAGATCGAAAAGGATATTGCCGCGCACCCGGAGTGGAACATGCCCGCCGGACCGTTGCGATACGATGCGAAAAAACTCAAACATCACGCACAGGAAGTGAAGTTCCACATCATCGAAAAATTTTGGAATGGCAAACGGCTCGTCGGCGCGATTGATTCCGAGGGGCGCGGTCACGATTACGGCTTCACGTTTCTGAATTGCGAAGCGCTCGCCACCGACGCCGTTACGCCCGAACAGGCCGAAGCCATACTCCAATGGCTCGATGGCAAAGTTGATTTTCCGAACGATACTTCAAAGGGTGACGACATTTATCATTGGCGGTTTGGTCCCCGCGCGACGACGCGGCGAAACATCGAATGGTACTCATGGGTCTGGACGCACCCCGAGACGATCCCCTGGGGCGGTCAGGTTCAAGATGGCGGCGCGGTGCTCGGATTTTCCTACTTCGATCTCATGGGGCGCATTCGATTTCGCGGCGGGGATGACGCATGGAAGCGACTCCAACCGATCATCACGTGGTTCGATGAAGTGGAGGCCGCCGGAGGTTACCGCGAATACTACATGGATCCCGCCCGCGGAACGTTGCAAGGAGGCGGAACGGCGGGCGGACTCGGTTTGGATCAGGAATTTTTCGAAAGCGTCCTCGTCCCGCAAATCATGATCTCTGGATTTCTCGGTTTTGCTCCACGCGCTGATGGTTTCAGCTTAAGTCCGCGATTGCCCGCCGATTGGCCGGAATTGACCGTAACGCGCATTGCCCTGCATCGCCACATTCTTTCGATTAAAGCCGGGCACGGTTTTATGCAGATCGAGGGCGATGGTCCGGATGAAGAAATGCGGATTTATCCCCCGATGGGTCAGTGGCGAATGCAATATCGGGATTCAAATGGAAAGGTCGAAAGCGAAACGTCATTCGAAATTTCCAAGTATGACGAATCGCTGCCGATTCAAATTCACGACGGAATCGGGCTCCGATTCGAGCGGCTGAATCCGTGATCGCGGAAATGAAACTGAAACGCACGTCAACCCATGACGCGATCCTTGCCGTCGTGCGACGCATCCCGCGAGGAAAGGTGGCGACTTACGGCCAGATTGCCGCGCTTGCGGGATTGCCGCGGCAGGCGCGGCTCGTCGGATATGCGCTGCACTCGCTGAAATCCGATGGCGATGCGCCGTGGCATCGGGTCGTCAATGCGCGTGGAGAGATTTCAAAACGTTCTGCGGATCACCCGGCGGTTGGAATCGAGAACCTCCAACGCGCGTTGCTTGAAGCCGAGGGAGTTCGTTTTGATATGAGCGGAAGGATCGCACTTGATGAGTGGCTGTGGAAGCCGAAACGGAGCAACGCGGTTGCGAATTGACTTGTGCCCCGCGAACCGATAAGCTCGCGCGAAATTTTTTGAGGCGGAATGAACATGGCCAAGACGAACAAAACGAACGAATCCGCGGGCGAAGCGCTCGGAATCATCGAAACGCGCGGAATGACCGGCGCGATTGAAGCCTGCGACGCGATGGCGAAATCGGCCAATGTATCCGTCGAGAGCAAATCGAAAATTGACGCCGGGATTGTGACGATCACCGTTCGCGGGGACGTGGGTTCGGTCAACGTCGCGGTGGCCGCCGGAGCCGAGGCCGCGCGCAAAGTAGGCGAGCTTCGCGGTTCGCACGTCATCGCCCGGCCGCACGAACTTCTGGATAAACTTCTGCCCAACCATGGATAAGGACCGGATCGCGCGCATCGCCTCGGAAGTCATCGAGGAATTGCGCGGGCAGGGATTGGTTCCCGGCGCGCCGCGAGCCTCCGCGCCCCGCGCGACTCCCGCGATGATTCGCCCTTATGGATCGCCGAGCGCCAGCGCCCCGTCACGTCCTTCCGGCGCGCTTCGTCCCGAAGATCCGGGCGTCTCTCGCAACGGAATTCCGAACGTCACCTGCAACGTCTCCAATCGGCACATTCATCTCAGGCAGGAAGATTTGGAAATTCTTTTCGGCGCGGGAGCCGCGCTGACGCCGCGCAATGAACTCATGCAGCCGTTCCAATTTGCGGCGAAGGAAACGGTTTCGCTTATCGCCGGACGTGGTCGAACGATTGAGCAAGTTCGCATTCTGGGGCCGCTCCGCAAATATACGCAGGTCGAAATCTCGCGCACCGATGGTTACTTTCTCGGCGTTCGTCCGCCCGTTCGCCAATCGGGCGATATCAAAGGTTCGGCGGGCGCAACGCTCGTGGGTCCCAAGGGAACGCTTGTTTTGAAAGAGGGACTGATCATTGCCGACCGGCATATTCACACGCCCCCGGAAGTCGCCGAGCGATTCGGCCTCGCGAATAATCAGATGATCAAAGTGCGCGTGGATCATACCGATAAACCGACGCTACTGGAACAAGTCCGCATTCGCGTCTCCGACGAGTTTCTATTTGAGATGCACATTGATAACGACGACGCCAACGCCACCGGGGTCATGAGCGGCGATAGAGTCGAGTTGATTTTTTAAGCGTAGAGCCGCGAAAAGGCGCAAGAGGAAAACTGCTTGTGCATGCGACGCCATTTTGTGGCCCATCTGCCGAACCTCATTTCGCGTTATCGTTTCCAATCTACGGCTGCTAAGATCGAAACCTTTGGAGGCGAGGGGCAGTAACGCATGCGCATTGGCGTTTTTGATTCGGGCATCGGCGGTCTCACCGTTCTGCGGGAAATTCGCAGGGCGTGTCCGGGGCATTCGACTCTATACCTCGGCGACACCGCTCGCGTTCCGTACGGCAGCAAGTCCGCCGACACCGTGCGGCGATATGCTCTGGCTTGCGCCGATTTTCTTTTGCGCCAGGGAATTGATTATCTGGTCGTCGCCTGTAACACCGCTTCGGCGTTTGCGCTCGAATCGCTTGCCGAACTGCGCGTTCCCGTCAGCGGCGTCATCGAACCCGGAGCGGAATTGGCCGCTCGCACGACCCGCACCGGACGAATCGGAGTCATAGGCACATCGGGAACAATCCGCAGCGGAGCCTACGAACGCGCGATCCATCGTCGTGACTCAAGATTCATCGTGGATTCCATCGCCTGCCCGCTCTTCGTGCCGATCGTTGAAGAAGGATGGGAAGAAAGCGATATCGCCCGCGCGACCGCAAAGAAATATTTGAGTCGCTGGATCGCCGATCCCGCAAACGCTCCCGACGCCGTCGTGCTCGGATGCACTCACTACCCAATCTTGAAATCAACATTGCGCGAAGTCCTAGGCGAAAAAATCACGCTCATTGATTCCGCCGAGACCGTCGCGAATCACGTTAAATCCGAAATCGCGAATGGAAAAGTTGAAGCCGCACCCACGCATCGCCTTTTTCTGACCGATGCTTCGGAGAGCTTTACGCGCTTTGCCAAACGCTACCTTGCGGGAACCGGAACCGATGCGACTCTGGAACCGGAATGGGTGGATTTGGAGATCGGCTTGACTCAGCGCGGCAGCCTGCTATGATGCCGATTGTCCCGCGCGTGGGGGTATAGCTCAGCTTGGGAGAGCGCTTGACTGGCAGTCAAGAGGTCTGGGGTTCGATCCCCCATACCTCCACCAAAAATTCACCCCGCAAACTCTATTGTCTTAAGGGTTTGCGGGGTTTTTCATGTTGCGTTACAAACTCTGTCATAGGATTCCTTCGTACTTTGTAAACACGCTTGACACGTCAAGTTCGTATCGTATATAAGCGGTTTGTTGGCAGGAAATGCAATTAGATATCGGCACTCGGAGCGGAATCGGCGATGAATAACTCCAAGGTTAATTTAACGCCCCCCCCCATTAGGGACGAGCGAATCGGAAAATCGGCGCGGAAGCCGACGTTCCCTTTCGCTCCTTCTTTTCGCCCTTAACCTCGCGTTTTGGGGATGCGGCGGGACGGGGTGTCCCTGCGGCGATCTTTGCCCCGCGCCCGATCCCAACAATCCGCCGATCACGGGGAGCATCACATGGCGACCCAGCGCGGCGTCTGCGGTTATGGATGTCGTGGCGATTCCTGCGGGGTCGGCGACGCCGAAAAAAGTCTGCATTGAGATGATTGGAGCCGATCCCTCGGCGGGTCAAAATTGGACGCTTCAGAATTGGCTCGACGAATTCCGAATCGGCGCGCGGGCCACCGATCAAGACTCCGCGTTTCCGCAAGTCTATGACGTCGGCACTGAAGAGGAATGCGATTACAATACTTCGACGACGGCGTTTGGATTTATTTCGCCCGTGCAATATGAATGGTCGGGCAACATTCAGTGGGAACCGGGCGAGTATGAACTGACAGTCACGGTCAAGAACTCGCCGGATCAGCATTATCCCCCCGATTACATCGCCGCCCCCAGTTGCACTGTTCCGGCTGAAACGGTAACGGGAAAGGTGAAGGTTGTACTTTTCCAAGTCCAAATTGATGGTGTTAAGGGACCGACGAGCGTTGAGCGCGGTACGGAGGACGAATACAAAGTTACCGCAAACGTTGCGGGGATGACCGACCCTCCACCCGATATCAAATATAATTGGTTCTCGAATTGGTTTCATCGGCCTGTTCCCACGTCATCAGATAATTGGAAAGGCCTGCTCGTCGCTGGAACGACCGTAAATTGCGATATTCTTGTGACTTTTCCAGCGGACTGTTTCCTGATCGGCGGACAAACCATACCCTACGGCGCAACCAAAAAGGTTACACTTGTCACGGCGAGAAGCGGTTGGACATACACTCCGCCCGGCTCAGCGGAATTCGAGGAAATGGCAGATCTCGGCCAGTTTAAGGCATGTCCTGAAGCAGATGATAGCCCGGAAAACAAACTAAGAGGTCGTTTGGTTGACGACGAAAGCAAAGGCGATTGGATTTTTACTCCGAATCCTCCCGAAGACGATCCGACTAACAGCAGCAACTGGATTGGTACGGGAGCCGTGGATATAGATAACGTCGGGGATGGCGGACCAAATCATCCCCTTTGGTGGATTGGTTCTGCTGATTTTGAAATCAAGCAATTAGCACAAATTGCTCAATATATTAATGAGCATGGTCCCCCACCACCGGGAGCCACCACGTCTGAAAATTGGTTCAACGCCAATGTGCCCTGCTTCACTTCGCCGTTGATTTACTTCGAAGCCGTAAAATCTCATGAGAATCTAGGTGAACGGGTGTTGCCGCTTGGCGGAAGCTCCGGTCACTATGGACTTATTTCCTGGGGCGCATCTCTGCCCAGCAATGACTATAAACGAGTTTTGGAGGGCGGTTTTTCAAACAACTTTCCGGAGCTTCGCAATTTTGTGAACGGGGCGATGTCAACTCTCGACGAAAGGTTGAACAGTATCGCCGATCCCACCCACATCCACGTCAAGGGCAATTATTCTTCCCTTGGGGGCGAACTTCCGTATAGAACACGCGATCTAATCGGTGGCGTATGGTCCACGATTGGGGGAGGCAGAACCTGTCCTTGTGATTTTACGAGAGACTTTTGAATTGTAGGGAGGTCTTTTATGAGCCGCGCAATTCGATTTCTGGCAGTAGCGATTGCCTTTGCCCTATTTCATACGGACGTTTGCGCCGATCCAATTGGATCGGAATCATCCGATGAACTTGCGGAACGACTGAGCACCACGGACATTGACGCCCAAGCGATCATGGATGTCGTCCGTCTCCTCGGCAGCGCCAATACGGAAGAGTTTGAGAAGGGAAGGCAGACCGTCCTCAAAATGTGGTTTTCCGGCGGCACGGAAACGCGTTGTCGAGCTTTGCATTATATGTGTCAACCTCACGTCAGGATCGCCAACATCAAGGAGATTTTGCTGTCTGCATTTGAAAATGAAACCGATCTCCAGCTGCTAAATTGCGTAGGAAAAGCATTGGGATCGCAAGTCTGGTCGGATGAGGAATATCTGGGCATTCTTGATCTGTCCCTCCGCTTAAACAAATTGGCCGATGACAGCCCCGATCCTTATTCCTATGAAATAAAGCAAAATGCCGTGAAGGCGGCAACGGCTGGTAAAGGATCCGGGGCCTATCCACTCCTTGTCCAATTTGCTCAACAGAATCCCGACATCAAGGGAGTTCCAGACAACTGGGTTTTCACCCTGATTGCTTCCCGCAATCCTCGGGGATTTCGGGACGGTTTGGAAGCCATGCGAAAATCAGATAGCGATTTCAATGTAATCCCCTACATAACCCATTTGCGAAATGCGACCAAAGTCGCATTTCGCGACGAATCTGAATTGTTGCGCACGGAGACGTGTTATCAGGATTTTATGGACGATCTCGAAGTACGAGTTCGCGATGCCAATAAAAGCCCAAAGCAGCGGGTCTATGCACTTGACGCCCTGAAATCGCTCGGTGAATATTCGTCCCCGACCTTGGCTGTCGCTTACAACATTGCCAATTCCGATCCCGAACTTTGGCGGCTTGCTCTAGCCGACAACCGTCCCGATCAGCGTCGGAAAGCCATTCGGCTGATTGGACAGCTTGACGTTGTGAATCAGATTGAGCCGCTCAAACAGATTGTCCTGCATGACGCCGACCCAAGCACACGAGAAACCGCTTTGTTCGCTTTGAGGGAAATTCCCGGCCCGGAATGCACGCTTGCCTTGGAGGACATGATGCGTCAGACGCCGGATGGCGACAGATATAAGGGGAAAATCCGCCAGGCATGGAGGGAGCAAAAGACGCTTGCGCCGACAGTGCTTCCCAAACTCAGGTCCACCGATCCGAACAAGGAGCCGACGCCATGAAGCCTATCGCGTTCATGCTTCGCGCAAGGGCGTGCTTTCTGCCAATGTTTTTCGTCGTAGCACGGTGCTTTGCTCAAGTCGCTGATAGCGTCCCAGCGACTTCGCCCATGTACATTGAAGCCTCCGAGGTCGAATCTCTTGCTTGGCGCATGTGCGCGAAGAAACCCGACCCTGAAATTGTTCAGCGTGTCAGAGATTCCTTTTATAACCATGAATTGACAGGTCGCGATGTGCTGTTGAGTGCGTGGCGGCATCTCTGTACCTATCCGATTACCGATCCGGATTCCGTCGCTTCCCGTGTTCGGATCATGAATGAGTTGAATAGCCTACCCTACGACGCAACCAAACTTATTTTCTGGAACGAACTCGCGCACCCGACTTCGTATCCGACGGCG
>CAZPIK010000078.1:0-11275 GCA_964586185.1 uncultured Candidatus Sumerlaeota bacterium
CAACTCATGAGCTATCGAAAGCGCCATCATCGAGAGAATCACCGCAATCCAAAGCGTAAGGACGAGGATCACGGCGCGGCGACGTTTTAGGTGTCGGGTTTTCATTTCCGTCTCCCCCTTCCTTTTCGTCCTTCCTGCGAAAGCGACCGGGCTTCGCGGCGTCGGGAGCCGAGAGTGGGGAGCTTGAAACCGCCCTGCGTCATGTCGTCGAGCATGGATGTATCTACTTCTTCTTGAGCCGCGGACATCGAGACGAAGAACGTGAACGAATGAAGCCGCCCTTTGCTTTTCGGATCGCGGACGCCGACCTGAATCGCGATGTAACCGGGCAGGTCATCGGGGCGAATCTGAAACGGAATCGCCTCTCCATTGATCATGGCCACGCGTTGATTGCCCCCGAAGACTTGCGGATTGTATGCGGTTTCACTTCCGCCTTGTCCTAGCTGTGGTAGACCTGAACCCGCGTTACCGTCCATCGGCATGGTCAGATCCATTTCCTCTTCGGGAAACCGATATTGAAATGCGGATGAATCCCAGTTTGGAACTTCATTCCATTGGGAAAACTTGTAATAGCCAAATGTAAGGTTGAAGATTTCGACACCCTCGCAGAGCGGCTCGGTGACGGAGGGGACGTCGGGAAGCATCGCCAGAGCTTCCTCTTTAATCTTCTCCCTCGCGTCACGTTCGGCGACAGTCGTTTGGGAGCGACCTGCATTGTCCATGTTCAGTTTCGCGCTGAGTTGCTCTTCGAAAACCTCCTGCAAACTTTGACCGCCGGGAAGTCCGTAGGGGGACGATTCCTCACGATAGAGCGTTCCCTCCTTTACATAGTACTTCACGCGGCGCAGTCCCCACGAAAGTTCTTCAATCGGCGTCCAAGCAGATTGACGACGCGCAAACGAAAGCGTATCGAGTGCGCCTCCATCTTCGCCCACGAACCGCAGATTCACGGGACGCGCCAAATCTTCCGCATCGAGTCGCGGATCGTTCACGCCCTGCATGGCTGTTGCGCGTTGATCCTCGGGAAGCGCCATCGCTTCGCTCCGTTGCGATTGAAACGCCTCAATCTGCCGCATCTGAAGCCGATAGGTGAGGTTGTAATCTTCTTCGGTGCGATAGAACAAGTTTTGGAGATCGCGCAGCGCAACGTCTTGCGCTCCTCGCGCGAGTTGATAAGTTTCCGATGCGGTATGCCCGGCTTCCCAAGCGCGAACCCCGGTGCGGAACGTGACAAAAAGCGCCGAAAGCGTGATCGCAAAGATCACCGCAGCGATGAGCGTTTCGAGGAGCGTGAAGCCGCGTTGTCGTGTCATGGAAAACATATGAGCTATCTCATCGAATTCCCTGATGCAGATTTTGCATTTGGGCTTTGGCTTGTTCGGAGAACCGCTCGAAACCCATCAGCGCGGAATCGAGCGTCAGCGCCAGGAACGGTTTGTTTCGTCCGTTGTCGTAGTAAATATCAATCGTCACCATGCGCTGCGGGTAAAAGTGTTCGATCTCACGACTCGAACGTTTGCCG
The DNA here is from genome assembly GCA_964586185.1 of uncultured Candidatus Sumerlaeota bacterium. Taxonomy (GTDB): domain Bacteria; phylum Sumerlaeota; class Sumerlaeia; order MVZB01; family JAJFLK01; genus CAZPIK01. The sequence goes on from CAZPIK010000078.1 coordinate 1,523, forward strand.
GGATACTTGGGATCCTCGTATTCGACGCGGACCATGTACGAATATTCACTGTAAGCGTCGCCAAAACCGCCCTCACGCGAGCCTTCCGGTGGCGGATTGATCTCAAATTCATCCAGCAATTGCTGGGCAAAAAAGACGGCCTGCGTTCGCGCTTCAAGTTGCCGCGCAGCGGAAAGCGATTGCGAAAACGAACGAAGAATCGTGGTGACCGTAACCGCGAGAATGGTCAATGAGACAATGACTTCGAGCAGAACAAAGGCGCGACCGATACCTAATGTGGGAGGCGGTCTCCGACTGCCGATTCGGCGATCGAAGATCGCCTCCCACACTAAGAACGTAGATCGCTTTTGCGGCATTTCACTGCTCCCCGCGCATGTTCGCGTAGGAAATCTTTTCCGGGAGGTAATAAAGCGGCGGGGTATTTTCAGGCAAAACAGGAACGCCCACGGCAACCGACGCGAGACCGGTCGTGCGATAAATCTCGATGGCAAAAGCGCGGTTCTCGCTGTTTTGTAATCCGATTTTAGAGGGCGTTGCCGAACCATCGGGATAGAAAATAATCCGCGGCAGACTTCGCTCCTCGGTGAGCGGCGCTGACGAATGAATCAAATTATAGAACACGCTCGGCGGAAGATCGTGAACGAGAGTCGCCTCGGCGTTCAATTGAAACCGCCCCTTTTCCTCGCGACGCCGGACGCGCTGCTGTTCCTCGGGTTGGCCATCGGCATCCAGCTTGACGGGAAGCATTTGGTACTTGCGATTCTCGGGATCGAATCGAACTTCGACGCCATCGCCGCGCAGAATTGCGGCATGCCGTGCGTACCGCAGCGTCGCAACCAGGTCGCGCGTCCCCGCTTCCAATTGCCCGTGACGGAAAATATTTCCCATTTTCGGAACCGTCACCGCCGCGAGCACACCCAGCAGCGTGATCACGATCATCAGTTCGAGAAACGTAAATCCGCGAGCGCGAGGGTTCATGATCAACCTCCGGTCGGATCGAGTTCGAAGATCGGCAGCAACATCGCGATGACGATGAAGCCGATGATGAGTCCCATGCCGAGAATGATGATCGGCTCGATGACGGAAGTCAGGGTTTTAACCGAACGATCCACTTGCGCGTCGTAAGTATCAGCGACTTTGAGCAGCACGGCGGGCAGATTTCCGGTCTCCTCGCCAATGGCGATCATGTTCACCACGACGGGCGGAAAGAACTTGGAATCACGGAGCGTTCCCGATATGCCGCGCCCCTGGGCAATTCCCTCCGGCAGGAGCTTGATTTCGTCTCGGATCAATTCGTTTCCCATGACCTCGCCGGAAATTTCAATCGCCGAGAGAATCGGAACGCCGTTGCGAACAAGCGCGCCGAGCGTTCGCGTGAAGCGCGAGACCTCGCGTTTCAAGATTACTTCGCCAAGTATAGGCGTTCGCAGGAGGAGATGGTCAATGACTCGCTTTCCCGATCGAGTGAGGCGATATCTTTGCAACCCTGCAAGAAAGGCGACTACGGCTCCAAGGATCACGTACCAAAACCGGCTAAGGAAACCGGAGACGGCAAGAAGCACTTGCGTGATCAGCGGCAACGCCTGATTGAGCTCGCCAAAGACGCCGACGATTTTTGGAATGACGAACGTGATGAGAACGACAACGGCCGCCGAACAAGCCAAAATCATGATGACGGGGTAGGCGAGCGACGCCTTGATCTTGGCGCGTAGTTCCTCTTCGGCTTCGGCGAAATCGGCAAGGCGTGAAAGGACTTCATCAAGCAGTCCGCCCGTTTCACCCGCGTGAACGAGCGCGGAAGCGAGTTTTGAAAAAACTTTCGGATGGCGTTCGAGCGCGCGGGCAAACGTGTCGCCGCCTTGAACGTCGCGGTCAATCTGCGCGATGAGCGAAGCCAACCCAGCATCGTTGGCTTGACTGCGCACGATGCCGAGCGCCTTTACGAGCGGCACACCCGCGCCCACCAGATCGCTCATTTGACGGTAAAACATGGTCAGATGGCGGGATTTGATTTTCGAGCGAAACGGCGCGGCCTTTTGGATTTTTGCCGCAATACCGATTCCGTTCGCCGACGCTTCATTCCCCTTGATATCAATTGGGAAGTACCCCATCGCCTGAAGCCGAGAGACGACCGCAACGCGAGTATCCGCATCGAGCGAACCGGTGATCAAGTGACCTTGGCGATCTTTGGCTTTGTAGGTAAATACGGGCATGGAGGAGTTAGATCAAAAACGATGAATCGTTCTTATGTTCCTTCGACCAGAATTTCATCCTCGAGCGTAACTCGTAGGACTTCCTCGATGGTGGTTACGCCACTCTTGATCTTGTCCCAACCGTCGTGACGCAGTGGTTTCATGCCGTCCTTAAGCGCGGATTTTTTGAGAATGTTTGCGGGAACGCGATCCACGACGAGGCGGCGGAAGTCTTCCGTAATTTGCACAATCTCGTAAACGGCCGTGCGTCCAAAGAAGCCAGTATAACGGCACTTCTCGCATCCGCGCGGACGATAGACAGTGACGGAAGCAGGATCGTCGCCCGTGACGTTGACCCGTTTCAGAATATAAGGATCAGGCGTGTAGGCCTGTTTGCAATGCGGGCAGAGAAGTCTCACAAGACGTTGCGCGATGAGTCCTTCAATCGAGGATGAAATCAGATAAGGCTCGATTCCCATATCGAGCAAACGCGTCACGGCTGAACACGCGTCGTTCGTGTGCAGCGTCGAAAAGACAAGATGCCCGGTGAGCGCGGTTCGGATCGTGATCTGCGCGGTCTCGGTATCGCGCGTTTCACCGACCATGATGACGTCGGGGTCATGACGGAGAATGGTTCGGAGCGCGTGAGCAAACGTAAGGCCGATGTGCGGACTGACCTGGATTTGCGAAACGCCGCGAATGCGGTACTCGATCGGATCCTCGATCGTGATGATCTTTTTTTCAGTCGTGTTGATTTCGGAAAGTCCCGCGTAAAGGGTCGTGGATTTACCGCTACCCGTCGGGCCGGTAACGAGGATGATGCCGTGAGGTCGGGCGATCATTCGCCGAAGAATGTCGAGGTGATGACCCGCGAATCCGACTTTGTCGAGACTGACAAACGTGCTATTTCGCGAGAGAATACGAAGCACGATGCTTTCGCCGTAAGGGGTTGGAATCGTCGAGACGCGAAGGTCGAAGTCCTCATCTCCTTTGCGGATGACGATCTTGCCGTCCTGCGGAAGTCGCCGTTCGGCGATGTTCATATCCGCCATAATCTTAATGCGCGAAATAATGGCCGATTGGAAGCGCCGGATTTCCGCAGGAACGGCCGCTTCGTAGAGAAGCCCGTCAATGCGGTAGCGAATTTGAAGTTCATTCTCGAGCGGCTCAACGTGAATGTCCGTCGCGCGGTCGGTGATAGCCTCCAAAATCAACTGGTTGACGAAACGAATAATCGAGGCGTCTTGCGACATGTCCTGCAAGTCGTCCACGCCGCGAGTCTTGATTTCGATGGCCTCGTCCTTGCGCTCGGCCGCCTGTTCCTCAATCATCCCCTCCATCGTGTCGGCGCCGATGCCGTAGTATCGCTTGATTGTATTGTGGATGTCCTTCCCGGTTGCGAAGACGGGATCAATCTGACGCCGAAGGTGCATACGGAGGTCGTCAAGAGTCTGGATGTCGAGCGCGTCCTCAATCGCGACAACGAGGGTATCGCCATTCCCTTCGAGCTTTAGAGGGACGACATGGTAATGACTGACCATGCGCGCGGGCATGAGGGCGATAACTTCGCGAGGGATTTCGATTCCGACCAGTGAACGAAAAGGTATTCCGAGTTGCGAAGACAGACCGCGTTTTATGTCTTCATCGGAGACCCGCCCCATCCGGAAGAGGATTTCCCCCAAACGTCCTCCCATGCGCTGTTGCTCGGCTAGCGCAATGTCCAAATCCTCACGAGTCAGAACATTGGACTCGACGAGCATTTCCCCTAGGCGTTTTTGATCGGTCAGCAACATCGGCGGTTATTGCCCTTCAAGAACTTAGCTTGAAGCACGGTTCATGCCTAAACAATACAGGACTCATTTGTCCCATATGACCCATGTTTCCATGGGTAGGCACTCCTTGGGAACTGTCTTTTTGCGGTTCGTCAATCGCCGAACGGCGATTGAATCTAGTTCGGATCCGGGTTCGAGTTATTGGTCGGCAGGTTTGAGCTATAGGATTCAACGGGATCAAGAACGCGACCGTAGTTGCGACGGGACGGCGAGGGACCCGAATTGATCCGGTTGAGGTAACTTTGAGCTTCTTTCATACGCGGCCCAACGAGCGATCCCGCTTCGTTTTTGAGCGCGGGGCAAAGCTTCATTGCTTGCTGATAGGCGTCCACGGCATAGCCGAAGTAACGACGCGCGTCCGACTTGGGGTTTGAAATGCGGATGGTGCTGTTCTGGTAATCGCGGTTGAAAATGCGGTCGTAGAACACGAGCGCCTGCTGGAAGTAGCTGTCGCCCGATTCGACATACTTCTGCGCGAGTTCGCACCCCTGCTGCGCCTCACGCTGAATCTCATTGTTCGACGCGCCGATAATCGTTTTGGCTCGTTCTTGCGCTTCCTTGGATTCGGGAAACTCGCGCTGAACTTGATCGGCCACTGCCTTGGCGAGGAAATAGTCTTGTTTGTCGAACGAGGATTGGGCGCTTTCGATTAACGCGAGCGCATAGCGGTCAATGGCCGCCGCCGCCCGCGTATTCCCTGCGTCCTGAGCTTGAACGAGCCGATAGTGAGTGAGAGCCTCCTGATCGAGGCCGTTGCTCTCGCACCAATCCGCAATTTCCAGTCGTCCCTTAACGTCTTCCTTGGCAATCTTGCCCGCGCGCTTGAGGTATTCGTAATAAGTGAGCACGGAAGGATCGGCGTCGGGCTGGACGGCTTGTAAAACCTGATAATAATAAATCGCCTTGTCGAAATCCTTTTTTTGCCCAAATTGTGCGTGAAGACGCTCTAAATTCTCCGAGAGCAGGCCTTCGAGCGGAGAAGCCTTCATCTTCTTTCCGCCGTCTTTGTAAAGCTTCAAATAATGCTTGGCGGAATCCTCAAGCCGATTGCCTTTGTAGTAAAGATCGGCGAGTTTGCGTCGCATCGTTTGGTCGTCGGGACGGCGCGCAAGAACCGTTTCGTAAATCTGGAGCGTCTGCTCCTGTTTATCGGGCTGACCTTCCCATAGGTTCAGCAGCATCTCGATGACGTCGTCGTTTTCGGGAGTCGCAGCGAGGGCGAGGTTAAGTTTCTCCTCGGCTCCCGCACGATCGAACTTATCGAGACGTTCCTTCGCCCAGGCGACATAGAGTTCGCCCACGAGTTTTTGCAATTCCGTTTTCTGGTCTTCAGTCGGCTGAAGTCCCGAGGATGTCTTGAGTAACTCTTCGCTCTTGGCAAAGTCGCCCTCGCGAATGGCTTTACGGATTTCGTTCTCGAGTTGGTCAATTTCCGATATGGCGTCTTTGCGCATCGCTTTGCGCTCACCCGCAAGCGTGTCTTCAACGGCTTTAATATTATCAAACGCAGGCGCGAAGTTGGGATCCTCCTTCAGTGCCATGCGGTATTTATCCAGCGCATCGGTGAATTTCTTTTGCGCGCGGAATTCGTCGCCGATATGGACGTAACCCTGCGCACGAGGCTCGGACTTTATATCCTTAATCCGATCACGAGAAACCTGAACTGTCCCTTGCGCTCCAATGAACTTAACCCACTTCTTGTCCGAGCCGGATTCATCCACGATGCCCTTCATAACCTTACTATTGGTAAGGGTCAGCACGTCGGCGGAGAGGTTTGCGACGACGCCCACCGCCATCGCGCACGGAATAAACCAACGAAAAGCGGGTTTCATGAGGTCTCCTCTATTTCTCTTGCGCCAAAGGCGGTAGATCAATCCAAAAATAACTCATAAACAGTCAACGATGACGGGTTTACACCCAAGTTATTCTGGCATGGCCCGCAGGGTCGGTCAAGGGTCAAGACAGGTTTTGTCCTACTCGATTAAGTTGTATCGCGTGAGTAATTCGGAGTGATCTGTCCACTTTGTCGTACACGGCGGACCGTCTGCGGTTAAAAACCTATCAACTTTTCCTCCGCGCCAAAGGATCGAGGCATTCCGAGTGCCATAAGGTCCCAAATGGACGCACGGTCTCGCTTGACCATGACTTGAAAGGATGCCCTTCAATCGGGTTTCGAGGTCAAGGACACTCAAGCCCTCAATGCCTTTTAAGTCTGGTGACACGGATTTCACCACGGGATCACTGGCGTCATTGAGTCCGTAATTTCCGAGAACGTGCGCTCCAAAAGGAACGTCCACAACTTCCATTCGATCATTGCGATTCGTGAACCATGCCATGTGATTGGAATCCGCGGCGAGCAGATGAAACGAACCGTATTCCAGCGCGTCGAGTGAAAGCATGTGATTCTGGAGACTTGCGAGATCGGAAAATCCGAGTGCGGTCGTGACCAGTTCACCGCGCGATTTCTTTCCCGGACGCGAGCGCATTCCGATGCGATGGTTCGTTAGTCCCGCCGTGATCGCGCGCCCAACGCCAAACCACGTTCCGCCACTTTTCAAGTCGCGTCCGGAAACAATTGGATGCGCAGCGCCGGGAGGAGTCCAAAGCGATTCAGTTTGCGCGGGACGATCCAAGAATTCGTCGCGATTGAGCGCGAGAACCAGCGGCGCAGAAGGATGAGAACGCCAAAGGGCAATTAGAGTACACATGGAAAAACTTAATGTCCCGACGCTTTTTCCGCGCCGAGGCCGGTGTTGGCGCGCACCTGAAGTTCTGCAAAACGTAACTGCGATTCGGTTTCACGACTCAGCAGCGTTCCCAAGATTGCACCGATAAATCCGACCGGAATACTGATGATCCCCGGATTTTCGAGCGGGAAAATTGGCGTGCGTTGGATCAAATGCCGTGCTGTGGCCGCAACGTCCGGAGCATCCACTCCCATGATGCTCGGACTGATAAGAATCAGCAGGATGGAAGAGGCCAATCCCGATCCCAATCCAGCCAGCGCGCCCATCGTGTTGAATCGTTTCCAAAAAATCGAAAAAACGATGACGGGCAGATTGGCTGAGGCCGCGACAGCAAACGCGAGTCCCACAAGAAAAGCGACATTGGCCGTCGGTCCCAAGAGGATCGCAAGCAGGATCGCCACGCCGCCCACGACGAAAGCCGTGATGCGGGCGACGCGAACTTCTTCGCCCGGTGACCGCTCGGTTCCATTGTGAATGACGTTCGTATAGAAATCGTGTGCGAAAGAAGTTGAAGCGCTGATCGTGAGTCCGGCGACGACGGCGAGAATTGTCGCAAACGCGATGGCCGCGATGAAGGCAAAGAAAAGCTCGCCGCCCAGTTTTTCCGCCAGCAATGGCGCGCTCATGTTCGTTCCGCCGTTGGCCGCGATCTCGTCCCGACCGATGATCGTTGCCGCGCCGAATCCAAGAAACGTCGTCATGATGTAGAAAATTCCGATGAGCGCCATCGCCCAGACGACGCTGACGCGGGCGGTCTTCGCATCGGGCACGGTGTAAAATCGGACGAGAATATGAGGCAATCCGGCCGTCCCGAGTACGAGCGCAAGCCCCAGCGAAAGCAGATCGAGCGCGCCGTAAGGGGGTTTGTATTTGAGTCCCGGCGTCATAAAATCTTTTGTCACTTGGGCGCCCTTATCGTGATACGTGACGTGGCCGATCGCATCGAGGAACAATGATAAGTCAAAGTTGAAATGAGCGAGGACGAAGATGCTGAGGAGAAACGTCCCCGCGAGCAGCAAAATTGCTTTGATAATCTGAACCCAAGTCGTTGCGAGCATTCCGCCAAACACGACGTAAACGATCATGAGCACGCCGACGCCGACGACCGCCGTCGAATACCCGATCCCGGAATCCTTAAGCAAAAGCGCAACGAGTGAACCCGCGCCGACCATCTGCGCGATCATATAAAACGTGCTTACCGTGAGAGTGCTGAGCGACGCCATCGCGCGGACGGGGCGAGGCGAGAGTCGAAACGCCAGCACGTCGGCCATCGTGTACTTGCCTGTATTGCGGAGCGGTTCGGCGACAATTAAAAGCACGGTCAGATAGGCGACCAAAAAGCCGACGGAATACATGAACCCATCAAAGCCTTGAAAAGCGATAGTTCCCGCGATTCCGAGGAACGAAGCCGCGCTCATGTAATCGCCTGCGACGGCGAGTCCGTTTTGCCAGCCTTTGATCGAACGATTGGCGGCAAAATAGGAAGCCGCGCCAGTCTGACGCCTAGCCGCCCAGAATGTAATGACGAGCGTCACCGCTACGAAAAGGAGGAACATCCAGATGGAATGGTTCACGCACTACCGCTTTCCGTCCGTTCCGGATTGTCCTGATTTACTTAAAATTGAATGTGCAGCGTCGTCGAATTGTCCCGCTTTTCGGACATAGATCGCCGCCAGAATCCACGCCATGAAAAATTGCGAAAGCGCAAAAGCGTATGCGACGTTGATCGAATTCCAAATCTTTTTCTTCATCAGTTCGGGGGCATATCCGACCAAAAGCGGAAGCGCCATGTAATAGGCAAGGAAGAAGATCGTTGAAGGAACGATGAAGCTCGCCTTGGCGCGAAGCAACGACTTGAAGTCCTCGCGCGCGGCAATCGATTCCCAATCGGGCGGAGTATCGGGATTGTTCAACGGGTTCTCGCTCATAACGCGCCTCTTTAACCATAACGCGAACTAAGAAACAACATTTCTCCTGTCCTCTCTCTTCCTCGCTGATTTCTCGGATGGAAAATCCATTGCAATTGAAATCGCGGGGAGCGAAATTCGACAGGTCGGAATGATAAATCCGAATTAAGCGCGTGAGGTGCTGCATGCCCGGCGAAGCAAATCCCGAAGCGATCAAGAAACTCGAAGTCGAACTGCGTGAAGCGCTGGCGGCTCAGAATTTCACGGAGGCGCTCGATCTCCTCGATGAGATCGAGGGAATCGCTCCGCTGCGAGCGCCGCATCTTACGGCTAAGGGACAGTGCCTCATCAAGCTCCGCCGCAAGCAGGACGCCAAAGCGTTTCTCATGCAGGCGTTTGAGCTTGATCCCAGTATGTCTGCCGCAACGACTCTTTTGGATGAGTTTTTTCCCGGATGGACTCGACAACCCAAAACGCCGAGCCGCCCAGCTTCGGCGGGCGCAGGAAGCGGGATGGGTATGCAGGGAACAGGGATGGGAATGCCCGGAGGGGGCGTTGGAGCCTCTCCTCAAATGGATTCGCCTTCCTCGTCTGCGCATCAATCAGCCCCTCGATATACTCCCACACCCATTCCGACGACGACTCTAAGAACTGGCCCCGCGACGGCGGGCGGAGTTGGCGGCGGCTATGGCGCGCCTGTATACGTGCAAGGAGGAGTGCAAATGGCTCCTCATACACAAGAAGCGCCCGTTAATTGGAAGTATGTCATCGAAGACTTGGAAATGAGTCGTAGGCAAGCTCCCGCAGCAGCTGCAATGTCTTGATCACGTTCACCCGATTTGAGCCCGCTTTTGCCACTTTGTCCACAGCCTTGACGCGACCTATTCACAGTGTCCAGAAGCACGCACATGATTTGCATGAAGAACGTGATCCTCCAAGTCGTTTGAGTAGCCGAAGGGGCATGAGTAGGACAAAAACCTACACCCCATAATGATCTGGACTATTGATTATAGGAAACTTAGCCGCTGCCTACTATTAAGGGCAAGGGACTGCGCGCGGCCGGAGCGCACCGAAA
>CAZPIK010000078.1:11285-13753 GCA_964586185.1 uncultured Candidatus Sumerlaeota bacterium
TCTTAGGTGCAGCAGACGTTAAAGCAAGATGAGCAAATCCGACTTATCTCTTATGAAAACGTAACCTTAAGCATTTTATGAGGGGGTTATGCACAGGTTATCCACAGGCAAAAGGAATTGAGGGAAAGGTTAAGCATTTTTCAGGTTCATAGAACTGCAGTCGGTGCAGGGTGAAGTCCACGATTTCGAGCGCATCGAGGATCACTGTCGAGCGAGGACAAGTAATTGCACCGTTATTTTGGTGAGCGATCCGAAGCTCGTCCAAATCAAAAAAATGGGGGTCAGAGGAAGTTTTGCAATCGGAGCAAATGCAGGGGATCAAGCAGCGCCATTTCGTTGGAAGAAAAGCCACGTGAAGAGAGGTGAGTGCGCGCAGGGCAGTATCCAAAGCTTTCTTGGCGTTGATGCCATCGGCGCGGATTTCGAAACAATGGTCGGGCGACTCCCTAATTTCGGATTGGGAATCGTCGGCTTTGAAGCGAACATGGGTTGGGGAAGCGATGAGAGCGCTAAAGCCTTGTTTCACCATTGGAGATACAAGAGATTCGAGAGAAATCCTGCTCTTGTTGAAATGACAACGGACATGCTTCGTAAAAGAAAAATCTTCTGCAGTAGAGCTTTCGGATGGGATCGCACTTTGTTGTGTAGTTTGATTTTGAGCGATTGCCTTCTGAAAACTTCCAAAGAGCATGGCTCGCGAGGGTCTTGTTATACCGAAGTGTTGCAGGCCATTCGAAATCCAACGTCGCGCGTAAGAAAGGGCGCCGCAGGGATGACGAGTATCTAATGGATTGCCCTCAACGCTGATTGTTTTCAGGCGTTTCAGCTTCGCCAGCCGTCGCGGCAAAACGGAAATGCGATTTTCTCCGATGCGCAATTCCACTAGGTGGGTAAGCGTTCCAATGGATTCCGGTAGGGCGGCGAGATTGAGATTAGAAAGATCGAGATAGGTAAGTTTGCGAAAGTTTGCAAGCGGAGGAAGTTCACGCAAAGGGTTGTGCCCAATCTCCAGCAACTCCATTGCGCTCATTCCGTCCAAAGCGCCATTCAAATCAGCAATACGATTACGGCTTAGATTGAGTTTGGTCATTCCTCGCATGGCAGGAAGCCAGGGGAACACGGCTTCGATTCGGTTGTTCGCGAGATGGAGGCGATGAATTTGCGTCAGATTTTCAATGCTACCGGGAAGCGAGTCGATCCGATTGTGTCCGAGATAGAGTCGTTCGAGGTTAACGAGTGTCCCGATGGAATCGGGCAATCGCGTCAGGCGATTGCAACTAAGGAAGAGCGATCGAAGCCGCTGGAGTCGCGCAATTCCTTCGGGGATTTCAGAGATCAAATGATGTTCGAGTTTTAAGACTTCCAAATTTCCAAGCTCAAGTATCGCTTCAGGAAATTCGCGGAGATTAGCCTCGGAGGGCGAATTCCATGGGTTGCTGAGATCAAGCTCAACCGCTCCGGTCTCGCGCGCGGATTCGATCTTAAGTCGGACGGATTCAGTAAGTTCGCCCATGGTATCAATTCGCCGAAGGAAAAGTGAGCCGCACGATCGTTCCCCTACCTCGCGCGGGCGAGATTGTAATGGAACCCGCAAACGACTCAACAATGCGCTGTGTGACTGAAAGCCCCAGCCCCGTGCCCCCCGGCTTCTTCGTGTAAAACGGATCGAAGATGTGTTCCAAATCCTCGCGGGCGATGCCTGTGCCATTATCCTCGATCTCGAACGTAATCTCCGAGCCGAATTTTTGCGATGCTATTCTTGAGGTGATTCGACCTTCGGTTTTTTCCGGGATGGCCTGCTTTGCATTCAGGTAGAGATTGAGCAACGCCTGTTTGAGCAAACCGGGATCGGCCTTAACATAAATCGGAGATTCGGCGTAATCGCGGACAATGCGGATCACGCCGTCGTGGCCTTTGGGAAAAACAAAATTCAAGACCTCATCATTCAAGGCGCGAGGGTCAATCGGGAGGCAATCGCCCGGCTTGGGATGGGCATAGGCGAGCATTTGTCGGATGATATCGCGGCAGCGATTGGATTCGCGCAGGATCGCGCCCAGGTCTTCGTGTGCGGGAGAATCGGGTGGTGTGGATTTTTGGAGGAACTCCGCATTGGCGATGATGATGCCGAGGGGGTTGTTGATTTCGTGCGCGACACCTGCGGCAAGCTCGCCCATCCCCGCAAGGCTTTCCGCGCGCATCATTTGTTCGTGGACGCGGATCAAATCCATTTTCTGTTGATTGATAACGACCATGATAAACCAGCCGAGCAGGAGCACGAGCCAGATGAGCACGAGCCGCACGGCGAAGGCGGGTTCAACGACGAACGCGAAACTCGCCTGCTGGGAGCGGATCATGATGATGAACAGGATGGAGATGAGGGTGTTGACGAGCGCCGTTTGGGCCACCGTCGTGATGAGCGCGAATCCGCGCATGACGAGGAGGAAGTAGAGGACGTAGAAATCGCTGAT
>CAZPIK010000079.1:0-12564 GCA_964586185.1 uncultured Candidatus Sumerlaeota bacterium
AAACCGAACCCGCATCGCGTCCGTTTCATTAAACCTGTAAACTTATCCAAACCCCCAAGACCTTGGACGCACGCCGAAGTGGATCGGGAATACGGCATGTACAAATTCTTGAACGACACCGAAGCTCCCGAAGACTGGCCGGATAATTTCTGGAGAAAATACACCGATCGCATTCCCGCCGACTATGTCTTTCCCGAAGATCGCGCCATCTGCGATCCAGCCAACGATCAGCTTTGCCTTCCTCCCACTCCTACACCTACTTCTACTCCCGATCCCGATCCCGATCCCACTCCCGATCCCACTCCCACTTTCGATGTCTCACTTCACTCTTCGATCTTTCCACTTTCTACTTCCATCCAACTGATTCCCCAATCACCCGACCCCTCCGGATGATTAATCCCCGTAGGGACGCAAATCAAACTAAAGCTAGACGATCGAAAAACGACGGCGTGGCCGCCAAAACGCAGGGACGTCTGCCGCAAAAACAATTCGTTTCCGTACAAGCCGAATCGGCGATCATCCGCGTCCATCGACGGTCGTGATTCTTCGCATTTTTCCGTTGGTCGAATTTGAGTGAAGTGGTGGAGGCGGCGGGAATTGAACCCGCGTCCGAGGTGTCCGGCCAAGAAGCGTCTACAAGCGTAGCCCGGCGTTTGTTCTCGCACGGGGGGTGAACGTCAGGCAATCCCCCTCCCGCGCATACTCGGTTGATTTAATCCGGGCGCCTTCGAGCGGGAGGCGTTCCGGACGATTCCGCTGGATGACATTCGACCCCAAAGCCACGGACGAGCCTCGGGCGAACGGACCACCTAAATTAGGCGGCCAGGGCGAGTTCTTCGCCGTTTATTGTTGGTACGCGGCCTGATTAACGAGGGTGAGCTGCGCGATCCTCGGCTTGCAACCCCTTTTCCGCGAAACCCCGTCGAAACCTGTGCGCCCCCACTTATGAGACGCGCTCGATTGACGAGTCGCTGGCCGTATCCTATCACAAATTGGGTAAGGGAGACAAATGCATTGCGGTGACATTGCATTGCTGTGACGGGGGTGAATTCGGGCAGCCTAAACGTTATATGCTGTCCATTGTCGCCGAGAGATTGAGTTTTTGGTCGAGTCAGTGTACTTTCGTCCGATTGTCCCACAGGAGACGATGTTCGCGTCCATGGAAACGCCTGCCGAAATACCTCCCGCGCCGACTGAAAATGAGAGCGCGATTTCTCCCACCGCTCCAGCCCAGAAATGCTGTGTGGGATGCTGTTCGCAGATTTCAATCCGGACATTGGTCTGGGGCGTATGCGCGTTCTCATGGATCATTCGATTCATGTTCCTCTCGATGCCGGAATATATGAGCGGCGATGAAGGCGCGGCGGTCGCGTCATCAAAATACGATTTGGCCTCGAAGTTCGTCTCGATGACGAACTGGGCGGAGCGATGGCAGCTTGTCGAGCAGATCAGCTATGGCGGGCGCGTGCTCTGGATCATCAGCCACATGCTCTGGGGTTATGTCTTTCCGACGGACGGCAGCGGTGCGTTTACCGAAAGCACAATCGCGATGCTTATTGCCATGGTGGCATTGGCGGGCGCCGCAAAGCGGCTTTATGGCGAGCGTGGAATGCTGCTTGCGGTGTTGCTTATTTCAGTGTCGCCTCATTTTACGAATTATGTCGTCCGCGTGATCGGAACCGTTCAATCGTTCGCGTGGGTGTGCGTCGCGCTTTATTTCTTCACCTCGCCCAAGTGGTCGCTCGTCAGTTGGATTGGCGGAGGCTTGGCGTTCGGGATGTCATTCACGACCCATTATGGATCGGGACCTGCCATCTTGGGGATTTCGGTTGGAATGGGTTTTTCGCTAATTCCTTTCTTCCGCCGGAAGGATATGGGACGAACGCAAAAAATCATACGCGGGCTGTTCGTTCCGATTTTTGGGATTGCGGCGGCGCTGTTACCGATTGTGCTTCTCGAGATTTGGGCGCGTCACGCAGGCTCGTCCTTTATCAAAAGATATTTTGAGCACGAAGTATTAATGAACGTCCGTGATTTGGGAACCTTTGGCATGTGGCTTCGACAATTGTTCGAGCTTGAGCCGCTCTGGGAAGTCTTGTTCGTCGTCGCGATAGCATTCACGTTTATTTCGAGCACAATTTCGACGCGTAGAAAAATCGGACTGGGCATCGTCTATTGCATCATCATCCTGCTTACGATTTCCGCGCTTCAACCGCGATGGATCAAGCCGCTTTATTCGATTTTGGATTATCCGTATCGTTGGCGTTTCGATCTGCCCGCGCTCATTAAAACGGGCGCGCGTGAGTCGAGATTTGTTCCGCCCCTTTATCAGCCCGAATGGGATCAATACGTTCCGCAGCCGCGAATGTGGATTTCGGTCGCGCTTTTTGCGGTCATTGGAATTGTGATTGCCGCACTGCGAATTCCGACATGGAATCGGCTTAAAGGAACCGAAATGGGCGAAGTCATCACGGAAACTGTTCCCCCAATCGCGCCGTTCAGCCGTTGGTCCGTTGTTCCTGCGATTTTGATTTCTGGACTCATCTTCACGGGATGGCGTCAAGTGAGCGGAATGCCGCGATTGGTCTTTCCTTATTGGCCGGTCCTGTTGATTGGTCTTGTCGGCTTACTTCTAAAGACAATGGAGAAATATTACTCAGCGACGCTACGGATTATTGCGTTTGTCGGTATTCCGATTTTTCTTCTTGGGGCCTACGGATCATTCCAGACGAAAGCGTCGTTTCAGCGCTCGATTGTTTACGCCCAGCAACATACGTATAAGCGGCATTGGTTCGGGGGGCCATCGGGGCAGGATCCGACGATTGCCGGAGCGGGGGCGATGTATTTCGACGAGGGACGCGAGGGGCGTCCCTATATTCACATGACGAAAATCGGGAAAGATAAACTAAAGATTTTCGGGCCGCCC
This sequence comes from uncultured Candidatus Sumerlaeota bacterium, assembly GCA_964586185.1. Classification (GTDB taxonomy): domain Bacteria; phylum Sumerlaeota; class Sumerlaeia; order MVZB01; family JAJFLK01; genus CAZPIK01. Next base: position 2,927 of record CAZPIK010000079.1, read on the forward strand.
GCAACGCTTTATCCCGCGAGCGCATATGAAGAGGAAGTTTGGAAACCGCGCGACATGGATATTGATATGGCGAAGGCAGGGATGGCCGGTTGGTTTTCGGGCGAGCAACTAACTCGCGCTTGGGTATTCTTCGAGCAGCAAACGCCGGGGGTTAAGTCATTCCCGCCGCCGAATACGCCGCTTGCGCCCAAGGTGGTCAAGACGGAAGGGCCGGGCGGATCGCATCCAACATTTAAGGTTCATCCTTATCGCGGTTTGGATTTCTGTTTTCCCGCTTGGGATAAGAAAGATGCGGCGGAAATTTCGATGACGATTGAATTGCCTGCGGCTCCGGGACAAGAAGCGCCGTTTGGGTTTGAGATTATGGCGCTGAATCCGCTTGCGCCGCCGGGGACTATTGCGCAATTGCGTGTTTCGGCGGACGGACAAGAATTTTTGAACATGCCGGTTGCGAATTTTTATGATGAGCGCGGATTTCAATATGTTGAACGGATGATTACGCCGAGCAAGAATCCACAGCAGATCAAATTCACGGCGACGCTCACAACGACAGCAAAACCGAAAACTGATCCGCAAGCCAAGGAGGAAATATTCTGTCCTCCCTATTCGATCTACATTCGGCGGGTCTTTATTGGTTCCATTGAAATACCGGAGACGGGATTGCTGATCCTCGACGCGCCCGAAAAGTTTCCGGGTTACGCGTGGATAGGCGGCAATACGACACTGCTCGCGTTCACGCGGTATAGCTCAAATCTTCCGGGCATGGGACTCTTTGTCCGGACACCCGTATGGAACGGCGATCCCGCAACGCCGATTTCTTTTGCGGGGAGTTTCGACGACAGCGCGAATCCCAGAGTTGAACTTGGCATTAACGGTCGCGCAATGCTGATCTTCGATCCGAAGCCGAACGTCGTGGATCAATCGTGGGAAAGCAATGGGGTCAGATTGGTTTACAAACAACTTGCGATGGGACAGGGCTGCCACGGTGTGTTTCAGCTTTTCTTGCCGAGCGGTGCATCGCCCGAAGGCAAGCCGGTTGCATTGTCGTTCCGCGTGATTGGCGGCGGCAATCCGCAATCATGGTTCGGCGTCAGGGATGTGCAGGATCCCGCTTCGTTGATTATCCCTTGATCTCCGCTTGAACATTCGCGTTCTATGCGTTAAACCAAGCGACGAAATGGTCCACGGGCAACTTGCGCGAGCCACGCGAATCGGCAAATCGTTCGGCGGACTTGATTCTTCATCTATTGAAATTGGAGTCACGACCATGCGTAACTGGACTTTTCCGCTCATCGCAACCGCAAGTTTGATTGCCACGGCGCTTCCCGCGCACGATGTTCGATTTCCGCACGACCATCCCATCAACCGCGCGAAAGAGCGGATCGTAGCGCAGGCCGAGGCCGCCCCCGCAGCACAGGCCACTGCGCCCGGAATCACGGGTCAGGCCCCGATGCGTTTCAAACTTTTTAAGGGTCGCGATATTTTGCCCGCCGAAGCGCAGGCCGTGCTCGTGAACGCTCACGGCGGTTTCGCTGTGGATCGGCGCGAGGGCAAGGGGGAAGTTTATTTTGCGCTTCCCGGCGCGGGAATTTTGAAAATTGCCTCCGACTTGAAATCGGTTCAACTGCTTGAGACTCCGCCGGAGATCAAAAACGCGAACATGCACAACGCGCAGATTTGGTACGCTCCAAATGGCGAGGCGTTTCTCGCGTTTCCGGGTAACGACGTTGCAAAAATTTTTACGACAACGTTGGATGGCAAATTGGTTTCGACGCTCGATGCCCCGACTCCGGAATTCAATTTTGACGAGCCGAAGGTGAATGAGTATTTCAGCAAGAAGGGGAAATTCGTTCCGACCGACATCGAAGAACTGGACGGTCTCTATTACATCACGACGGGTTACTCCGCGCTTGATTACGTTTTGACGGCCAAGATCGAGAGCACAAATCCTTTCACCGTGAAATGGAACGACCTCGCGTTTGGCGGTAAGGGGAGCGGCCCCGGACAATTTGGCACGGGGCACGGGATTACGGTTCCGCCGGGACTCAAGCGTCTCGATATTTCAGATCGCCCGAACTCCGAGATTGATCGCTTTACGCGGTTCGGTCATTACCGTTCGACCGTTCCGCTGCCGAAAGGTTCGCTGCCTTGCGACGTGGATTACGAAGGCGACGTGACGGTCGTCGGTTGCCTTGAAGGTCCCGATAAAAAAGTGGGCGCGCCGATCTATCTACTGAAAAACGAGCAGGTCGTTTCGACAATTATCGCCCGCGAGGATTTGGGGTTGGATAAATTCGCTCATGTGCACAATGCGACGATGAAGACGATGAACGGAAAGATTTACGTCATCGCGCAGGCGTGGAACCCGGGTGACTTTGCGATTTTCGAACAGGTGGAGGAATAGAACGAGTTACCGCTGTTCGTTTTCGTGAATCTTGTTGAAAACTTTTTCCAGATCGGCGGCGTAGTGCGTCGAGGGGTTATAGTGAAACTTGAGATGCGGCAAGTAGCGCAAAGTAATCCGCCGTCCGAGTTCGTTGCGGATGAATCCCGCTGATTTGTTGAGTTCCTTAATCGCGACCTCGATTTCTTTGGGGTCGTCGTCCTTTAGAAACGTCACGAACACCACGGCGGATCGCAAATCCTTTGAAACTTTGACCGAATGGACAGTCGTGAATTCCGGGATGAGCGGGTTGGAGAGTTCGCGGTCGAGAACTTCCCCCAATTCATTTTTGATGAGTTCGGTAACGCGGGCTAGTCGGGAGTGAAGCATGATCGCGCTCCTCACATGCCCGGACGTGGTCGCGCACCGGGCGCGCCACAGCAGCTTTTGAATTTTTTTCCGCTTCCGCAGGGGCAGGGATCGTTGCGCCCGATTTTGGAAGTATCGCGCCGATATGTTGCGACCTTGGGCGGCGGGGGTGGCGCGGCTTGCCCTGCTCCATTTTCGCGAGGTGAAGTTTCCCCATCCGACGGGGGCGGTTCGGGTTGAGTCGTGACTGCCGTGGCCTCGGCCTTCTGATAAGTGACGTGCGAAGTCTGTTCCTGAGGCGATTGGACGATCGTCGCGCGGAAGACATGTTCGAAACATTCTTTGTGAATGTTATACATCATCTCCATGAACATGAGCGTCGCGCGCTTCTGATATTCGGTCAGAGGATCCATTTGGCCATAGCCGACGAGGCCAATCCCTTCGCGAAGCGAATCAATCGCGAGAAGGTTGTCACGCCAATGGCGGTCAATCACGTCGAGCAGAACCCAACGTGAAAGCGCGCCCGCCAAACCCTCGCCGAAGATTTTAATTTTCTCAGTATAGGCATTTGCGATTCGCCGCTCGATCTCTTCGAGGAACTCGTCGCTTTCCTCGTGATTGATCGGATACGTGATTCCTTCGGCATCGAAGAGTGGAACATGTCGGAGCACCCAATCCACGAAACCTTTCACGTCGGCGTTTGTGAGATCATCGTGGGCTTCGGTCATCGCGTCCCATTCGGCGGAGACGGCCTCGCGGGCAACCTCCATTACGGTATCTGTCATGGCGCCTTGACCGCTGAGTATGCCGCGACGGAATCCGTAAATCGCGACGCGTTGCTTGTTCATGACGTTATCGTATTCGAGTGTTCGCTTGCGTCGCTCGAAGTTGATGTCTTCGATCTTTTTCTGGGCGGAGGTGATGGCACGGGTGGCGATTCCGTGGCTCATGGCTTCGCCTTCTTCAAATCCCTTCGCCATCAGGCGAGCCATGCGATCCGATGCAAAAAGGCGCATGAGTTCATCTTCGAGCGAGACGAAGAAGATCGAGTAACCGGGATCGCCCTGACGTCCGGATCGCCCTCGCAACTGCCGGTCAATGCGACGCGCTTCGTGCCGTTCGGTGCCGACGATGTGCAGCCCGCACGGCATAAGGTCGTCATCCACTTTTCCGCCGTGCTGATCCTTGTTCGGACAGATCGGGCAGCAAGGACCGGCGAACCCTTCGCTTTTGCAGCGAATGACGCCGGGGCCAAGTTTAATGTCGGTTCCGCGACCGGCCATATTTGTTGCGATGGTCACGGCTCCAAGCTTGCCCGCCTCGCGCACGATTTCGGCTTCGCGTTGATGTTGCTTGGCGTTCAGGACGTTGTGTTCGATCCCCGCGCGCTTCAGAATGCGCGAGAGTTTTTCGCTGACGTCCACTGAGACGGTTCCAATCAACAACGGCATTCCGCTCTTGTTGACTTCGGTTACGTGTTCGACCACCGCGCTGAATTTCTCGCGCTGTGTTTTGTAAATCAGGTCGTTGTCGTCGTAGCGGCGGATCGGGCGATTCGTCGGAATCACGGCGACGTTCATTTTATAGGTGTGCGCGAATTCCGACGCCTCGGTTTCCGCTGTTCCGGTCATGCCCGCAAGTTTTTTATACATGCGGAAATAATTTTGAAGCGTGATTGTCGCGAGGGTTTGCGTCTCTTTTTCGACTTTGACCCCTTCCTTGGCCTCGACCGCCTGATGGAGTCCATCGCTCCATCGTCGTCCCGCCATGAGCCGTCCGGTGAACTCATCCACGATGACGATCTTGTTGTCTTGGATGACGTACTCGTCATCCTTTTCGTAGAGGACATAAGCGCGGAGCAATTGCGAAAGGCTGTGAATCGTTTCGGTCTTGCGTTCTTGTTCGGCCATCGCGGCTTCACGGAGCTTATCGCGATCTTCCTTGGAAAGTTCGCGATTGCCCTCGATTTCCGCAAGCGCTTCGACGAGATCGGGAATCATATAGAGATCGGGATCGCTGGGCGAAAGAGCCTCGCGTCCCTTTTGAGTTGTGTCAATCGAATGGCCGCGCTCATCCACGACGAAGAAAAGCTCCTCCTCGAGTTCGGCGACGCGCTTATCCATCATGAAGTCGTGCTCGACCCGCTCAACGAGCCGCTGCATCGGCGCCTCGCCCATCACTTTGGAAAGCCGACGATGTTTGGGATATCCCTTGCGGGCTTGAAGCAATTTGATGCCCGCTTCGTAAGTCAGGTCTTCCTTTTTCTTTTCGTCCTTATCGGCCTGGGCGAGCAATTCTTCCGCTTCGCTCACGAGTTTATTGACGAGAAACGATTGCTTGCGAACCAATTCGGCGACGACGGGTTTGAGTTCATCAAACTGTTGAATATCGCGATCCACTTCGCCGGATATGATGAGCGGCGTGCGGGCCTCGTCAATGAGGACGCTATCCACCTCATCCACGATGGCGTAGAAATGTCCGCGCTGGACGAGATGCTCCATGCTGTGCGCCATGTTGTCGCGCAGGTAATCGAATCCAAATTCGTTGTTCGTTCCGTATGTAATGTCCGAACCGTAAGCGACGCGGCGTTCCGCGGGACGCATGTCGGTTAGGATGCAGCCGACAGTCAGTCCCAAGAATTCGTAAACTTTGCCCATCCACTGACTGTCGCGTTTAGCGAGGTAGTCATTGACGGTGATAAGATGTGCGCCTTGGCCCGCGAGCGCGTTCAAATAAAGAGGCGCGACGGCGACGAGCGTCTTGCCTTCGCCCGTGGCCATTTCGGCAATATTGCCGCTGTGAAGTTCAATGCCCCCCGCGAGCTGAACATCGAAAGGGACGATGTCCCAGGTAATGATATTTCCGGCGGCTTCCCAGCTTTGCCCTTTGAGCCGTTTGCAAGCCTGTTTGACCGCCGCAAAAGCCTCGGGAAGAATTTGATCGAGCGTTTCGCCATCAGCGACCCGCTGCTTGAATTCCGCCGTCTTTGCCCTCAGTTCCTCGTCCGAAAGCGAATCATATTGATCGAACAGGCGGTTGATTCGTTCAATGGTCGCTTTATGCTTCTTGAACGTGCGGGAGGCTTTATCGCCGATGAAAAGTGAGACCAAGCTGGAGAGCATTCGTTTTTCCAAGTCGTCCGCCGAGCGGAGGGGTTGTGACGCGGTCCCGACTTTGGGCAAAACGCATCGAACCGCATCGGACGGTCTTTCCGCCCGTGGGCATCCCCTGATTATGCTCCCTTCTCCCCAAGGGGTCAATTTCCAAACCGAGATAAGTTCATCCCACCGCAACCTTTTGCGTTCTTGCGCAATGCAACGGGCGTGGTAGAATCCGGCGCGTCATAGTGCGAACTCATGGGGGGAGTGGCTTCTTGAACGGCGACGAAATCCATCTCTTGGAACAGGCTCTTGCGGCGGGATTGCTCGACGCCAAGCAGGCTTCGATGATCCGTAGCGAATTGCAAATGTTCCCCGGACAAAAAGTTGGGAAGCTGATGGTGCAACGGCGGCTCCTAACGGAAGACCAGTTGGCCCAGTTGCGTTCGGGGTCGGTTAAGCCAGCTGAAGCTCCACCCGTTGCAAGGCCAGCGATTGACGCGCCATCGCCCGTGCGCGAAGCGCCAAAAGCGCCCGTTATGAATCAGGCGCCGATGACCACAAACAATGCGGATGCACCGAAACCCATCAACACCGCGGGAAAAAAACTGGAGACGGCGAAGGACATGCTCGCTGCCGCGCGCGAATGGGGCTGCTCGGATCTTCACCTCAGCGTCGGCGTGCCTCCATTCGTTCGGAAGTTTGGTGAGGTTCAATATCTCGATCTTCCAGCGCTCACGGCCGAGGCTTCGGAAAAACTCAATTTCGCTCTTTTGACTGAGCAGCAAGCTAAGACAGCTAAAGAAGAATTGCAGGTGGATTTCGCGCTCGAAATCCCGGGGCTAGGTCGGCATCGGTGCAATGTTTATCGTCAACGAACGGGCTGGGACGGCGCGTATCGGATTATCCCGAACAAGATCGTTTCATTTGAAGCGCTCGGCTTGCCCGACGCGGTGAAGTCGCTTACCGATTACCATAACGGGCTTATCATCGTGGCGGGACCGGGAGGTTCGGGCAAAACCACGACTGTCGCGGCGATGCTCGAACTGGTCAACCGTCATCGTCACGACCATGTCATTACGGTCGAGGATCCCGTCGAATATGTGATTCCCAGCGGACAATGTCAGGTAACGCAACGGGAAATCGGCGCTCATACGGCGGGTTTTGCTCCGGCGTTGCGCGCGGCGTTGCGCGAGGATCCCGACATCATTCTTGTTGGCGAGTTACGAGACCTTGATACCATCCAGATCGCAATCTCGGCTTCCGAAACAGGGCACTTGGTCTTGGGGACGCTGCACACCAATTCGGCGAGCCGCACCGTTGCGCGGATCATGGATGTATTTCCTCCTGAACAGCGCGACCAAATTTGCGCGATGGTTTCTAAATCGCTTCGCGGGGTCATCTGTCAGCAACTGGTTCCGCGCAAGGACGGCAAGGGAGTTGTTCTCGCGCTGGAAATACTCATTTTCACAAGCGGCGTTTCGGCTCTCGTTCGCGAGGGCAAGACTCATCTCCTCGGCTCAGCCATGCAAGCGGGACGTAAAATTGGCATGAGGCAAATGGATGATTCGCTGATGGAACTGTATCAGGCGGGAATTATTTCCGGACGAGAGGCCTATCAGCGCGCCGATAATAAACCGCCTTTCGAGTCCATCAAGGAGAAATGATCCGATGCCGGCGATTGACAAGTTCCTGGATGTCATGCTCGAAAACGGCGCGTCGGATTTGCATCTTGCGCAGGGTCAGCCGCCCAAGCTCCGCGTGCATGGAGGCATTAAGCCGATTGCAGGGGAAGCCGCGCTCGACGCAGAGACTCTCGAAGACATGATGCGCGAGATTTGTTCGCCGAAACGGTGGGACGCTTATATGGCTAAAGGCGATTTGGATTTCGCCTACGCCTATCGCGACAAGGCACGCTTCCGTGCGAATTATCTGAAGCAGTATGTCGGTTTCGGCGCGGTTTTGCGGATTATTCCCTCGCGAATTTTATCGCTCGAAGAATTAGGCGCGCCGCCCATCCTCCGTTCGTTTGCCGAGTATTCTTCGGGTCTATGCCTCATCACTGGACCCACGGGCTCGGGCAAATCCACAACGCTCGCCGCCGTCATTGATCTCATTAACTCGACGCAAAAAAAAGTCATCCTCACGATTGAGGAGCCGATTGAGTTCGTACACAAGCCGAAGAAGTCCACGATCATTCAGCGTGAAGTTGGCATTGACGCGACAAGTTTCGGGGATGCGCTCCGTGCTGCGACCCGGCAGGACGCCGACGTCATTCTTGTCGGCGAGATGCGCGATCTCGAAACGATTGCCCTCGCGATTACGGCCGCCGAAATGGGCAAACTGGTCTTCGGCACGCTTCATACCAATAGCGCGACCAAGACGATTAACCGAATCGTGGACGCGTTTCCCTCAAGCCAGCAGAAGGCGGTGCAGGAGTCGTTGGCTGCCGCGCTCCGTGCCGTCTGCGCGCAATTGCTCCTCAAGCGTTCGGATAAACCGGGACGAGTCGCTTGCAATGAGATTATGATTCAAACACGCGCCATCTCGAATCTCATTCGGGAAGGGAAGATTTCGCAATTGATCCAGACCATGATGTCGGGCAAGAGCGTCGGAATGCAGATCATGGATGATCACATCGAAAGTTTGCGAGCGTCGGGAAAAATCAGCGGCGAAGAGGCGTATCTGAAGGCCACCGACAAAGATCGCTTCAAGCAATTTGCGCCGAATCTTGCGCTCGATTAGAATTGTCATTAGGTTTTAGGAGATCAAGCTATGTCATTTTCCGCGATGATTCAAGGTCGGTTGCCCCGAGTTGCGCTCGGAATGTTGTTCGGATTTGCGTGCGTGATTCCTTCAACTTCGCCCGCCGATTCCAATTGGCCGCAATTCCGCGGATCGGATTCCATGGGAGTGGCCGCCGACAATCCCAAACTTCCGGAAAAATGGAGCGAGACGGAAAACGTCCTTTGGAAAACCGAAATTCCCGGACTCGGTTGGTCTTCGCCCATTGCATGGGGCGACAAAGTTTTTGTCACGACGGCGATTAGCGGAAGCGGGATCGAAGCGCCCAAACCCGGACTCTATTTCAACGGCGAGCGTCCGACGCCGAATGATCCGCACAAATGGGTCACTTACGCGGTGGACATGAAAACGGGCAAGATTCTCTGGGAAAAGCTTGCGCATGAAGGCGTGCCACCGCAATCGCGTCACTTAAAAAATAGTTATGCTTCCGAAACGCCCGTGACCGATGGCGAGCGCGTTTACGCTTACTTCGGCAACGTCGGCCTCTTCGTTTACGATATGAACGGCAAGGAAATTTGGAATCGGAAATTCGATGTGGTCAAGACTCGGTTTGGTTGGGGAACGGCCGCTTCACCTGTGCTTTATGGCGACAACATTTACGTCGTCAACGATAACGACGACCTCTCGTTCATGGTCGCGCTCGACAAAAAAACCGGGAAGGAAAAATGGCGCGCCGACCGCAAGGACGAGATCAGCAACTGGGCGACGCCTTACATTTGGAACAATGGAAAAAGGATTGAGGTGATTACGCCCGGAACCAAGGCTGTCCGTTCGTACGATCTAGACGGTAAATTGCTTTGGCACTTTAAAGGGATGTCGTCTATTTCGATTCCGACTCCCTTTTCACAATTCGGTCTGCTTTATGTCGCGTCGGGATACGTCGGCGATAAGCACCGTCCCGTTTATGCGATCAAGCCCGGCGCGGAGGGCGACATCTCTCTCGCCCCCGGCCAAAAGAGCAACGATTTCATCGCGTGGTACCA
>CAZPIK010000079.1:12574-13708 GCA_964586185.1 uncultured Candidatus Sumerlaeota bacterium
TCCTCTGCTCTACGGCGATCTTTTTTATGTGTTGCTCGATCGCGGATTTTTCACCTGTAACGACGCTAAGACAGGCGAGATCGTTTACGACAAGCAGCGTATTGATCCCTCCGCGACGGCGTTCACCACTTCGCCGTGGGCGTATAATGGAAAGATTTTCTGCCTCAGCGAAGACGGCGACACGTTTATCATTCAAGCCGGGAAACAGTACTTGGTTCTAGGAAAAAACAGCCTGAACGAAATGTGCATGGCCACTCCGGCCATCGCAGACGACAGCCTGATTATTCGCACGGCCTCCAAGCTCTACCGCTTCCAAAATAAGTAACTCCGGAAAGAAAAATAATGTCCGAACTGCGCGATCTCTATCAGGATGTCATCCTTGACCACGGGAAGAAGCCGCGCAACTTCCACTCCATGGAAGAAGCGAGTCACAAGGCCGATGGGCATAATCCGCTTTGTGGGGATAAGCTTCGCGTTTTTCTCGATGTCGAAGACGGCGTCGTGAAGGATGCGTCGTTCGTCGGGACGGGATGCGCTATCTCTACCGCTTCCGCTTCGATGATGACACAGGCGGTCAAAGGCAAGACGCGCGAAGAGACAGAGGCGCTGTTCGAACGGTTCCATCATTTGTTGACGGAGGGGGGCGCGCCTCCCTCCGATACGGCGGATACGGATTTGGGTAAACTCGAAGTTTTTGCGGGTGTTCGCGAATTCCCCGTTCGAGTTAAATGCGCGACGCTCCCTTGGCATACGCTCCACGCCGCGCTCCATCGCGAACACGAACCCGCGTCCACGGAATAGTCGCCTGAGACGCGTGATTCCTTGCACAGAAATCAAACCCATATGCATCATGTGCCCCCTTCGATGCCATTCTACAAAACTTCCTATCCGTCAAAATACCCAAGAATTTTTCGAACCGCAGTCATGGCGATTTTGCTTGGCGCTTTGATACTGATCGGTTACGCGGGTACCCTTGAAGTTCCCTTGATCATGGATGATTTTGCGACTGTTCAGGATAACCCCACCATTCGTTTCCTTTGGCCGATTACCGGAGCCTTAAGGTCCCCGCGCGACACTCCTACAGCGGGACGGCCTTTAGTGAATTTCTCCTTTGCGCTGAATTACGCGATTTTG
>CAZPIK010000080.1:0-13670 GCA_964586185.1 uncultured Candidatus Sumerlaeota bacterium
ATCCGCGCGACGTTTACCGTTCAGCAGGGACAATCCATCCAAGCCGCCGTCAATCGCGCCCAGCCCGGCGACCGAATCGAAGTCATGCCCGGAATTTACCGGGAAGCGGTTGCGGTGGATATTGACGACATCACTCTTATCGGAGTCACCGTGAATGGCGAGCGTCCGCGATTCGAGGGCGACAACAAGCTCAATGACGCCGTCGTCGTCTCGGGCAATAATTTCACGATCAGCGGATTTGAGATTCGGAATTATCTCGGCAATGGCGTCGTCGTTTCGCAGGCGATGAATTGCGTGCTGCGCGATCTCGTCACGTCGAACACTGGAAAATACGCGGTCTATCCCTTGCAGTGCGACGGAGTACTCGTTGAGAATTGCGTATCGTCGGGCGTATGGGATGCTGCGATCTACGCCGGACAATGCCGTAATGTCGTCATCCGCAATAACGAGGCTTACAACAATACTGTAGGTATCGAGACCGAGAACACCGTCAATGCGGAGATTTACAATAACTCCGCGCACGATAATTCGCTCGGCATCCTCGTCGTCCTGCTCCCTAACCTTCCCGCCAAGGAAGCCAAGAACAATCGCGTCGTCGGCAATCGAATTTGGAACAACAACTATCCGAACAAAGCTCCGGCGGGGACGATTGTCAGTCTGGTTCGTCCGGGCATGGGCATAATCGTGAACGCGGCGGATCAATGCGAAGTCGCGAAGAACCGCATTTGGGACAACCCCTCGTATGGCATCGGCCTATACAGCCTTTCGGATATCATGGAAGCCGCCAAGATTGACGTTGAGCCGAATCCCGATGGGAACTTCATCCACGATAATGAGTTTGCTGGCAATGGCGTGGACGAATCGAAGGTGGGCGAACATTTCACTACGGTTGGAGCCAAAGGTGGCGACCTCTTCTGGAGCGGCAAGGGAACGGGCAACACATGGAAGGAAACAACCGACCGCGTCTTTCCCCCGAACCTGACGCAGGGCAAAGTTCTCCCGCCCGCTTCCGCAACGGCGGGAGGGAAATAGGGTGACTAATCTTGTGTGGCGATGATGCTTTATGAGAGGATAATTTGACAGGAAGTGCCGTGGATCAGCATTACAAAATCATCATTGAGAGGCATTCCGATGGATTTGTGGCCTATCCGATTGGACTGAAAGGGGTGGTGGTTGGACAAGGCGACACCTACGAGGAAGCCATTGCGGATGCAAGGTCGGCAATTGCGTTTCATGTTGAAACATTCGGTCCCGATGTTTTTGAGGACACCGCGCTTGAAGTGTTTGTTGCGGAAACGGGAATCTCAGGTTGATGCCGCGTTTTCCTGTTGATGCGCCGCGTGATGAAGTAATCCGGGCATTTGAACGGCTGGGATTCAGCTTGGTTCGACAGGGAAATCATATAGCGATGGTCCGGCAAAATCCGGATGGAAGTCGGACGCCACTCACCATGCCCAACCATCGCCTGATTAAAGGCTCTACGCTTCGGACCATCTTGACGCAATCGGGCATTTCTCGTGATGCGTTCATGGACGCTTTTTCGAGGGTGTGATGGCAAAGCGATTTCATCGGTAAGTGAAATGACACATAGGATCAGAAACAATACAGGAACCCTTTACACCGAAGTCACTCTAACGCAACCGCTTGGAAGTAGTTTCGCAACCACGAGTCGCCTATTTGGCACCGCCTGGCGGCGATGTGTTTTGTCAGTGGTTTGCCAGTCCTCGCTTATACTGGCGGGTTGCATCGGTATTCCCGTGCCCTACAAAGGCTATACCCAGTTTTCCCTTAAAGGCAGGGTCGTCGAATCGAATTCGGGACTGCCCATAGAAAACGCACATATCACCTTATTGCCGTGGGGAGACTCGACGCTCTCCGATGTTGATGGGCGTTTTTGTCTTCATTCGCCCAAGGATTGGCAGCCTTTTTTTATGGTTTTTCCCCTCGGTCCTTGGGATTTGTATTTGCATACAAATTCGCTTTCTATAGGCAAGAATGGATACATGCAAACGCTTCTTGATTTACGAAAAGTTCGTAAAGACCATTTAGGAATCGTATTTCCCGGATGGCTCCGAATGAATTATTCGATGCGAGAGCATTTTCTTAATTTCGGTGACGTTGAAATTACCGCCTATCCTAAATCCCTGGTTACCGATTAACGTATCGGTTCGCAAGTCCATCCGTGAAATCGCCTTCAGCGCCCATCCCCAGTTCGCGTTCTGGCACAATCCCGGGACGCTCGCGCATCGTTCTGGTTGCCTTCGATGTGGACGGCACGCTTACCGACGGTTCGATCATCTTGGGCGCGCGCGAAGAGTATAAAGTTTTCAATATTCGGGATGGTCTGGGAATTCGACTGTTGCTCGAAGCCGGAATTGAAGTCGCTTTTATCACCGCGCGAAAGAGCAAGGCGGTGACGCGGCGGGCGAAGGAACTCCGCGTCCGGCACGTCATCCAATCCGCAGGCGATAAAGCCGCCGCGCTGCGCAAATTGGCGAAGAAGCTCAAACTGAAGACCGATCAAATTGCCGCGATGGGGGATGATCTCCCCGATCTCGCGATGTTTAGCGAATGCGGTTTAAGACTTGCCGTCGCTGACGCCGCCGAGGAAATTCTCGACGCCGCCGATTGGATTTCCTCCAAACCGGGCGGCCACGGCGCGGTTCGCGAGGCGGCGGAAATGATCCTGAAGGCGCGCAAACGCGGAGCGTGATTTGTCCGCTGGCTCCGGATCGAATCGCTTATTTCTCGGGCGGAATGATCGTCGGTGTGGTACGGACATACAGGGTAAGTTTCGGTGAAGTCCGATCATCCACATGGACCGTTCCCAGCATTACGTCCTTGTCATGACCATCCCGCAATTGTTCGTAATAGCGTTCAAGTGCATTGGCAGGATAACCCTGTTTCTCATACTCAGCGATCATCTTCCTCCATTCCTGCACCTCGTGCTTATAAAACGGCCGCCACATTGCGAACGACGTCATTCCAGCGGCGTTCATATAAGTGATGTCTGCGGGTGACATTTTTTTCACGTCCGTATCGGTCACAATGAAGTAGGAAGCAGGAAATCCGACACTATTCTCACGCTCGACGACAACATTAGCCAGCAGCGTGTTGAATTCCCCGGCATCCATCGTTGCCTGATACCAGGCATACGGTTCCCCCTGAAGCATACCGTGATCCCTGGCCTTGACCTTTGCGATCTTGAGGGAACGAGGGCGGGGCGAATTGAATACCGCCGCGATGATAGCGTAATCGCGTTCGATGACTTTCGTTCGTTCACGTCCCGCATAGGCAAACGATGCCCAAACGTAAAGAACGCCGAGAGGAAAACCGATAATCGTCGCACGAAAAAACCATCGCCAGAGAATCGCAATAACCCTTGCTGCCCTTGAAACAGCGGGGGGATCGGCTCCAACTTCTTCGGCGGAAACGGCCTTGTAGCCGGGGTTCTCCTGTTCGGCGATTTGCTTGGCTTCGGGCCACCACCGCGCGCGAACCTGCACGATAAAATCGCGCTTAGCGTCGGTTCCGTACAGCACGACTTCGAAGAACTTGAGATCGGAAGCTGCGTCGCTCATCTTGCCGCTCCAAGCGATTCGGGATGCACTTGCAAAATTCTTCCCGTGCGGGCGTTCACCCAAAAAATTCCATCCACGTTAAACCCGTCATGAATGTCGGTGCGACGCACTTCCCAAATCGGATCGCCCGCTTCGCCCAATCCCTCGACGGGGCGATCCAGTCGGAGACGGGGAGCAACCGCAAATCCGTGTTCGGCTTTGATTGTTCCAAACAAATGTTGCGTCACAGCCGTTTGCGCAGCTACCGCGTCGGGGATGACCCACGGTTTTTCGCTCGCCGCGCATGCACAGAAAATGAATCCTGCCAGAAACAAAACGCGTCGCATGGTGAACCTGATTCCCAATGATTCCGTCGGATCAAGTTTGAACTAAGATAGCGGAATCACGCAAGGATCGGAATATGACAAAGTACGCATGAACGTGCGTTTTCGGGTGTAATCGCGGTGTCACGCCCATTTTTCCGTTGAAGTCCGAAGAAATACCCTGAAATAATAGCCTTGATGCCAATCCGAACCCGGAATTCGTCAGTCAACTCAATAGGGAGACCGAACGCCATGAAATTCAAATCCATCTTCGCCATCATCGGGGGTATCGCGCTTGCCGGAGCCGCCGTCGCCGACGACAACGCGACCTCCGCGCCGACCTTCTCCAAGGACATCGCGCCGATTTTCTACCAGAACTGCACCTCGTGCCATCACAAGGGCGAAATCGGACCCATGTCGCTCATGAACTATGAAGAGGTCCGTCCATGGGCCAAATCCATCAAGAAAACCGTGGTTGAGAAGTCCATGCCCCCTTGGCATCCCGATTCGACCAAGATGAAATACCGCGAAGATCGGAGCCTGACCCCAACCCAAATCGCGACCATCGCCAAATGGGTTGAAGCGGGCGCGCCTGCGGGGAATCCTGCCGACGCCCCCAAAGCCCCCGAATACACCGGGACTTGGACGATGGGCGAACCCGACCTGATTTTTCATGCGACCAAGGATCAACTGATTCCCGCCAACGCCACCGACAAAGAAATCGGCTATCACGGTTATATCTTCGATACTTCTGCGTTGACCGAGGACACCTACATCCGCGCGTGGGAAATCCGTGGCACGGCCAGCGGAGTCATCCATCACGCCAATCTTGCCCTCTCGCCTCGTGCTTTCGTTGATGATGGGAAAGGTGACATTATCGGTCAGGCCGCAGTCCCCGGCGGCGATTACGTCGGAAGCTACCTCCCCGGTTGCCGCCCAATGGAGTATCCCGAAGGAACCGCTTACCTCCTGCCCAAAGGTTCGCATCTCGCCATTCAAGTCCATTACATCGGCAAAGAAGAAACGGTCACCGATCACCTGATGTTCGGCGTCAAGTTCGCGCAGGGTCGTATTGACAAGCGCGTCCGCATCGTCGGACTCATCGGCGTGGACGAGAACCTCGACATACCTCCCCACGCGCCCGATTATGTTCTCTCCGCCGAAGTGAAACTGATGTATGACGTGAATATCCTGAGCAGCGGCGCGCACATGCACCTTCGCGGTTGGAAATACGTGATGGAAAATGTCCTCGAGGACGGCACGAAGCGGCTTATCACCGAAGTGCCTCGTTACGATTTCCAATGGCAATCGAACTATTGGCTGGCGGAACCGCTCCAGGCGCCGAAAGGCTCGTGGGTTCGCACGACGGCCCACTACAACAACACTTCCGAAAACCCCAACGTGGATCAACCCGAACTTCGCGTTAAGCGCGGTTCGTGGACGCAGGATGAAATGCTGAACTCATGGTCGCACGCCGTCATCGCCGACGAAAAACTTGGATTGAATATCAAGGACGGTAAGGTCGCCAGCAAATTCCCCGACGCGCAAACCAAACCGCATCCCGTCATTCTCCAAGGACACGTCGCCCGCAAACTTTCCGCCGACGGCGCGTTCATCGAACAACCGATGGTCGCCGACGTTGAAAAGACCAAGGCTGAATTGGAAAAAGCGGCGGCGGCTCAGGGAAAATGAGACCGTAATTAAGTTTTCTTTTTACTTTAATCATAGGTCGCATTAGTCCTATATGTCCTATAGGAATTGAATGAGGTTTTATTATGCCCCTCCCCTCCTCGCTCTATTCCCGCCGCGTTGCGCGTGTTCAATCCGAACTCAATCGCCGCAAACTCGACGCGATGATTGTATTTGATAGGTTCAATGCGAATTATCTGACTGGTCTAAAGAGTTCTCTCTCTTATCTCCTTATCACGCCGCGCTCTGCCGTTCTTTTTGTGGATGGACGCTACATCGAGTCAGCGCGCAAAAACGTGAAGCATTGCGAAGTCCGGCTGTTCAAAAAAATCGGTGAATCGCTGGCGGCGTGGCGTCGGGAATTCGAGCCGCGCAAGATCGGCTTTGAGGGTTCGATTCCGTGGAATTCGCGCAAACAATTCGGCGATCAAATTTCCGGAGCCGAGTTCGTCGAATCGGGCGAAATCATCCTTCTGCAGCGGCTCATCAAATCACCCGAGGAAGTGAAGCTCATCGGCGCAAGCGCAAAGCTCAACGACGAGGTTTACGAAGCCGCGCTTGAAGCCCTCTATCCCGGCCAGACCGAAATGGACGTGCGCAACGCCATCCACGCGGAGGCCGATAAGCGCAATGCCGACGGCGAATCGTTCGAGTGTATTGTCGCGACCGGTCCGGCGGGTTCCATGCCACATTACCGCCCCGGCCGCAACGAACTCATCTCAGGCGACATGCTCCTGATTGACATGGGGATGCTGCTCGAAGGCTATTGCTCCGACATGACTCGCGTCGTCGCGCTCGGCGAGAAACCCAAAACAAAAATGCGCAAAGCGTTTGACGCCGTGCTCGAAGCCGAAGAGGCCGCGCTCGCCGAGGTCGGTCCCGGCGTCAAGACCGCCGACCTTCACAAAATCGCCACCGAGAAATTGAAGAAGCGCGGACTCGCCTCTTATTTCACGCACGGGTTGGGTCATGGCGTGGGACTTGAAATCCACGAAGCGCCAACGCTTAATTCGGTATCGAAGGATGTTTTGAAGCCCGGCATGGTCATCACCATCGAGCCGGGCGTTTATCTGCCCGGTTTGGGCGGAGTGCGGATCGAGGATCTGGTCGTCGTTACGAAGAACGGGCACCGCTCGCTCTCCGGCGCGGAGAAAAAATTCCGAATCGTTCCATTCCAACACCCGATTCCGTTTTGAAATCGCTAAATAAGACTCGAATATTTAACCGCCATGCGTCGGTATCGAAACCGTAATTTTGGAGTGCGGCGGCTTGACGCCGCTGTTCTCCGGATCGGCTTGACGATCCGCGCGGCGTCGAGCCGCCGCGAAGAAAAGCGCGGTCAAGCCCGCGCACTCCAAAGCACCGCGATTATTCTTTGCGTGCTTTGCGCTCTTTGCGGTTAAGTATTCTGTCTTCTTTCTGGCTGAGGGCGAATTGATAAGCATTAGGATTTCCAGATGATCTTTCTTTTTCAATCGCCTCATGCGTGGCGAGGCGCAAGGCAACGCCCGCATCACCTTGCGGCCCGATTTGCCGCGGCAGGTCATACCGTAAGGTGGGTCGAACCGCGTTACGTCAAATGGCTCTTGAACGAGCGCAGACGTTTCTTCCAATCGCGCCGGGAGAATCCCGCCGAACGAATCGAAGTCGCGCCGGTCACACTTCTGAACGGCGAGCGATTTCCGATGATCCGCGCGATCAACAAATCACGCTTGCGTCGCACTATGACTCCATCCTTATCCGCACTAGGGGAAAAGCGCGTCCTCTGGCTCTATAATCCGCACGAAGCACATCTTGCCGAGACCGTTCCGCACGACCTTCTGATCTACGACATCATGGACGAATATCGCGGATTCCCGTGGTCGCCGCCAAACATCGTCGCCGAGGAATCTGCGCTCCTCGCCCGCGCGGATTGGGTCTTCGCCGGAACCGACGCGCTCTATGAATCCAAAAAAAACCAAGCCGAAAGCCGCATCGAGTGCATTCTCTCCGGCGTGGATGTGGATCATTTTCGCAATCCCGATAGTCAGCGGGATCAACATTCGGCCGCTTTCCGAATGCACGGGCAATACATTCAGTTGATTGGATTCAAATCGCCCAAAGATGTCCGCATGGAAAAATTTGATCGCCTCATCGGCTACGCAGGCGTCATTGATCTGCGGCTTGATCAGACTCTCTTGGCCGCAACCGCGCGACGTCATCCCGATTGGCATTTCATGCTCGTGGGTCCCATCATGACTGATGTTTCCCTGTTGAATGCGATTCCGAACATCATGCTGACGGGACAGGCGGATTATGATTCCCTGCCAGCGCTATATCATTTATGGGATTGCGCCATCATCCCGTTCCATGAAAACGAACTCACCCGCCACATCAACCCGACGAAGATGCTCGAATATGCGGCGGCAGGATTGCCTATCGTATCCCGCGCACTGCCCGACGTAGAGAAATTCTATTCAGATGGAGCTTTTCTGTACCGCGACTCCGAATCGTTCGAGTCATGCCTGACGCGCGCGCTCGATCCGGACAATCCCGAACGCCGTGAGAAACTTGCCGCCTCGCAAAAATGGCTCGAAGGCCGGAGTTGGAGCGACATCGCAAATCAAATGCTCCAAAGAGTCTTGACCCTCACTCCTCGTCAACGCTAAATCATTTTGGCCTTGTTGCCGCGCTCATCGCTCGCGGACGAATCCTCACATCGCATCGGAGTAATCATGGACTGGATCGCCGACCCTCAAATCTGGATTGCGCTCGTGACGCTGATCACGCTCGAACTCGTGCTCGGAGTGGATAACGTCATCTTTATTTCGATCCTCGCGGGGAAATTGCCGCCCCACGAACAGGCCAAAGCGCGGCGCTGGGGACTCACCCTTGCCGTTGTTTCGCGCATCATCCTCCTCTTCTCGCTCTCATGGATCATCGGCCTCACCGCTCCACTTTTTAGCGTCGGCTCGCACAATATTTCCGGACGCGATTTGATCCTTCTTGGGGGCGGACTTTTCTTGCTCGCCAAAGCCACCCATGAAATCCATCAAAAGCTCGAAGGGGTCGAAGGCCATGCTTCCTCGCACGTCAAGCCCTCCTTCGCCAGCGTCATCACGCAAATTCTTCTGCTCGATGTCGTCTTCTCACTCGATTCAGTTATCACCGCCGTCGGCATGGTGGATCAGCTCGCCATCATGATCATCGCCGTCATCACCGCTTCCGCAGTCATGATTATCTCCGCCGGGCCGCTCAGCGCGTTCGTGGATCGCCATCCGACCGTCAAGATGCTCGCGCTCTCGTTTCTCCTTCTCATTGGTTTTACCCTCATCGTCGAGGGATTCCACCAACACATCTCCAAGGGTTACATCTATTTCGCGATGGGTTTCTCAATCTTCGTGGAAATGCTGAATCTTCGTTTGCGCAAGGCCGAATCCGAACCGGTCAAATTGCATAAGCCGTATATATGAAAATGATCCGACCTGGATGCTGACTACGCTAGGGCTCGGGTTGGGCGGCCGTTTCAGTCTCGGGCGCATTGATGACGAGCGTGATTGGACTGGTTCTGTGTTCATATTCGCGTCCGTTCAAATTCACTTTTGCGGAGACCGTGAATGTGGACTCGACGCCCGTCTTGGCTTTGTCGGTTGCTGTAAGCTTTATTGCCGTTTCAGAAAGTCCCTTGGAAATGTTTGTGACCTCGGCCTTGATTCCCTCGGGCAAGTTTCCAATGACCAATGGAATCTCGTCGGTGAACCAGCCTCGTCGCGCGGTTTTGATCGTGACCGAGGCTTCGCCCGCCGCCGAAGCCGTGCCCGGAGGCAAGGCCGTCAACGAAAAACGCGAAACGGGACTCTCCAGCACAAATGGAATTTCGTAGATCGTGAGCGGAACCGTCGGACTTGCCTCGGCGATCACTTGTCCATCCACGGTTGAGGTTGCGATGATCGTCACGGGGCGCGTGCCGACTTCGGCATCGGCGCGAACGCTAAACGGTATGACTCCGCGCGAATCGCTTCCCTTCAAGACAAGCGGCGCGACAGAAAGGCTGCGAGTAATCGCCTCGCGACCAGCGGAAAAACCTTCCAGCGTCAATGTAACATCACCCATGAAATTCTTGTGGCGGATAATTTGCGCTTCAACGCCGCCGCCCGCGCCTTGGTTGGCATGAAGCGTGATCGCAATTGGCGCGACGCAAAAGGGAGCCGTATCACTCACGGCGAGCCACGCATCGCGCGCGGGGCGATCACGTCCGGGACTATCAAGCCTCGGGAAAGGATTCTCGCTCATGAGCGGAGTGGCCGAGCGCGAAACGCGATCCAATCCGATGATCCCGGAACCGACGACTTTAAGCGGAGTCGCGCTGGTGGCCGCGTCTTCACTGGCCGTCAGAGTCAGAATTCCCGCAGGCGCGCCATCAGGAGTAAAAATGATTTTTCCACCCGTAACCCCTTTGGGCAATCCGACGAACTGCGCCTCGACCGTTCCACCGAAACCATTTTCGCGTTCGAGTTCGACGCGAACGGCCGCCGCGCCGCCGCGACAGACGCGCGGATTATCGGGAAAAAACTTCAGCTTAAAATCGGGCTTGGGAGTCGCGGCTATGATGCGATAACCGAATTCATTTCCGCCCCGATCCAGCAAATCGCGAATCGAAAGTACGTAATCGCCCGGATCGAGCGCGATGTCAATTTTTGCGTCGGCCCCTTCGGCATCATCGTTGACTGCGAGCGCCGCGCCCGCCGCGTTCGCGAGCATCAGCACCGGATCGAGCGGCGAACCGAACCGACTGGCAGCGGCTTCGAAAACGATCCGCACCCGCGCGTCGAGATGGAATTTCCAAAAATCCGTGTCGCCCTCTTTTTCGCAGCGACCGTTCAGATTGGCGACCGCCGGAAATGCCGTTGCTGTTGCCGCGTCGTTATTGGGCTCGGTCTCGAGGACTTCGTTTTGGTCGCTCACTTCAAAATTTCGGGGATTGGAAATCCCGCGTGGAGAGATCGCGCGCAATTCCTGCCGTCCGAGCGGAGCCGTCCCCGCAATCGCGAGATTCATCGTCGCGGCGCCGTCGAGATTCCTACCCGTGAGACTCACGCTGACCGCCGTTCCGCGTTTGCCGCCGTATGGAAAAAGCGTATCGAGGTAAGGATTTTCGCCCATCGAAAGCCGGTAGGTAAAGTCGCCCGCGCCTTGGAAACGCAGGTCGCGAAGTTGAAGGATGTAATCGCCATCGGCGGGGATCGTGTAATCGAGAAGCGAATCGGCCCCATTCGCGTCCTCGTTTCGCGCAACCGCTTGTCCTTTAGCGTCGGTCAGGACCAGCGTCGAATCGAGCCGCGAGCCGATCCGTGCCGCGTTCACTTCGAAAATCATCCGCTGACCTTTGCGCGCCGTAAAGCGATAAGCGTCCACGTCGTTGGCAGGATCAATCTTCCCCGTGATAAGCGCGGGCAGGGTCACCGCTTGGCTGGCTTGCGCGCTCGTGAGTAACGCGCCCTGCTCGTTCTGCGCCTGTGCGAGCTTATAGGCGATCAAATCCTCCTGCCGCTTGAGCCTTTCCTCGCGCGATAACCCCGCGATGTTGGGATCGGGCGGGGGATCGCCCAAAGACTTGATGGATCCTTCCGGCGTTCCGTTATTCGGTTCAGCTTCCATCAGCTCGGGAAGATCGCCGACGAAGAAGCGTAGGGGACTGGTCACGCCGCTCGGAGTTAGCAGTCGCAGATCGCGCCCACCAAGCGGAGCATCGGCAGCGAGGGTAATTTTGGCGGATATATAGGAGGCGTCCATTCCGCCTGATTCGATTCCGCCGCGGCTCGACACGATCTGCACGGCGGGCTCCGAACGCGGTATGACCGTTCCTGAAACACCCGGATCGCCGCTGACGATGACCGCTGTCGCGTTAGCCAGATTCTCGCCGTAAAACGTGATCGTTGCCTCGGTTCCGCGTTGGGCGCCCTGAGGATAGATCGCGCCAATCTTCGGGAACGCTTGAGACGAGGCGATCCGCGCGGGGAGCATCGCCCCCAACGCCGCCGCGATGAGGAATAGTGTGGAGGTTCGCAACGATTTCATCCGAAGAGCGCCGGAATCGGTTCGGCCTGCACGAGTTCGCGCGGCTGATTCAAGTGGTTCATGACAATCGAGTGCGGATCAATGCCGAGCGCGTGGTAAGCCGTCGCGATGAGCTGCGTCGGATGAACCGGATTCTCGGCGGGCGAGGAACCGGTCGCGTCCGATTTTCCGTAAAGCGCGCCGCGACGAATCCCCGCGCCCGCGATGAGCGCGGTGTAACAATAAGGCCAGTGGTCGCGCCCATCAGGAGCGTTACCGTTGCCCGACGTGCTAACGCCGAGGCGCGGCGAACGACCGAACTCACCGATGGCAATGACAAGCGTTTCATCGAGAAGCCCGCGCGTATCCAAATCCTCAAGCAGCGATGAAAGCGCGCTATCGAGCTTAGGGCAATGCAGATTGCGAAGCGGACCGAAATTCGCCGCGTGAGTATCCCATGCATCGAGCGTGGGATTGCCATTCGCGACGGCAGGCCAGTTCATCTGTACGACGCGCGTTCCGGCCTCGACAAGTCGTCGCGCGAGCAGACAGCCTTGACCAAACGTATGCCGTCCATATTTATCGCGCATCTCGTCGCTCTCTTTGGTGAGATCGAACGCGTCACGCGCTTTGCCGGAAAGAATCAAATCGAACGCCTTCTGGTAGTAGCTGTTGAGTCCCGCGTTCTCGAGCGTCTTTTCGAACTCGGGCATCTGCGCATTGACGGTATCCAGCAACGTCGCGCGGCGTTTCATCCGCTCGTTCGGAACTTCGGTTCGGGGAGTCAGATCGCTAAGGTTTATCGCCTGATTGGGGTCTTGATAGAAGTAATAAGGATCGTAGGCGGGTCCAAGGAAACCGGCCGTTCCGCCTTTGCCGACGACATCGCTTTCCTGCAACGGGCGAGGCATCATGACGAACGGCAGCATGGAGCCGTCGGAAGGTTTAAGCCGCGTTACTTGCGAACCCATGTGCGGAAAGTCGGCGGGGTTCGGCGGCTCCAATTGTCCCGAAGGCGAAACGCGGTCGGGAGTGTAGCCCGTCATCATCTGATATATCGCGGCGGTGTGATTGAAAAGTCCCGCCGGAGTGTAACTGACCGAACGGATGAGCGTCGCCTTATCCAATTGCTGCGCGAGCTTCGGCATTACCTCGCTCACGTAAATCCCCGGCACTTTCGTCTTGATCGGTTTGAAATCGCCGCGAATGTTCGACGGCGCATCGGGCTTGGGATCCCAGATGTCAATGTGGCTGGGTCCGCCCTGAAGAAAAATCATGATGACCGACTTGGCCTTGCCCCAACCGCTGGCGTGTGCGCCCGCTTCGGGAACGCCCGCAGCGGCCTGAAGCCGGAGCAGTTCGGGAAGGCTAAGACCGAATAGCCCCGCGCCGCCGACGCGCATGAACTCGCGGCGACTGAATCCATCGCACGTCCAACCTGATCTGCCGGGAATCGAGAGCATGGTGGCTATACTCCTTATCTCTGACTCGAAAATTTGAAAACGGCGCAACCTCGTTGAGGTTGCCGAAATTTACGACACTGACCGAGGGTAGCCTCGCTTCGCTCGGCAACCCTCGGCTTTGGGACGAAACCCCGTTGGGGTTTCCTGAACTCACAGGAAAAAGTCATGGCAACACGAGCGAAAGTCATCGCAATACGCCTTATCGGTTATACAAAAACGCGGGGCTGTTCATCAGCGCCCACGCCAAATCCTGCGCCGCTTCGAGTCGCGCTCCCCCTTCGGGAAGTTTGATCGAAGCGAGTTCCTTTTCCGTCGGTGGACGGTTCAAGATCGAGAAGTAAATCCCCTCGACAACTTTGGCGTCATCGGTCTCCGCCGAAACGAGTTTGGTGATGCTGCCGTCGGGGGCGTCAACCGCGTCGCCAATTGTCGAACCATTGATGAGGTTCAGCGCGTGCGAAAGACTGAGATTGCTCGTCCGCTCGCACTCGCAGGCCGATTTACGCATCGGTCGCCCGAAGAGTTGGAGGAATTCGTTCCCCTGAACTTTTCCATCGGGAACTTCCGCTGCGCGCATCGTGATCGGCAACCCGGCAAGC
>CAZPIK010000081.1:0-2321 GCA_964586185.1 uncultured Candidatus Sumerlaeota bacterium
GACGCTCCGGGCACCGACTCCGGTTCCGCTTACATCGTGGACCTGAACATCGGCGACTAGCCACCGTAACCTAAACCCTAATCCAAACCCCGGGCGTGGATTCCCTCCACGCCCGGGATTCATTTTGGAGATACCGACTTTTGAGCGACGCGAACTTACACACATCAATTCTGACGACACTGGCGTTTAAAAGTGTTGGCATGATATTTTGTATTGAAGGATGTGAAACAGGAACGTGAACACACTGAAACTTACAGGTCTGCAATTTCACGGACGCCACGGTACCGAGCTTTGGGAGAAGCAAACCGGCTGCCGGTTCACCGTGGATTTAGAACTCACCGCCGATTTTCGCAAGGCGTGCGAATCGGATCGGCTCGAAGACGCCTTCGATTATCGGGTCATCTTTGCCCGCGCGCGGAACGTCGTCGAAAACGAGAGTCACAATCTCATCGAAAAAGTTGCCGGACGTCTTATAACTGAAATGTTTCGGACTTTTCCCGTGGATCGCGTCGTCGTGCGAGTCGCAAAACCGGAAGCGCGAATCGGCGGACTCAATCAGGCGGTCGAAATCGAGATGGACATGGCGCGAACGGAATGGGAACGTCAGGACGCGGCCGCCATGCGCGGAACCGGCAAACAAAACGACCCGGCCTGAGCAACGATAAGAATGGCAAAGCAACCCCAACTCGCAAAGATTCCTTTCACCCTGTTTTTTCAACCGCAGGAATTTGGAGACAAGCTCACACTTTCGAGTCGCCTGAAGAACGCCGCAAACTCGGTTAATGGTGACCTATTTGATGGCGAAGCGCTAATCTTGCCGGTACCACCGAATGGCCCGCCCGATGTCCCGCGCATCCAACTCGAATCGCGCGATAAAAGCCACGTCATGCAGATTTCGCTCCATCGGATGAACATCGAATGGAACCAGCGGATTCCTCAGGCCGAGGGATGGATCGCGCCGCTCGCCGAATTCACTCGGATCGTCGAGGCGATCCTCCGCGTCTTCGTCGGCGAATATGCTCGACCCGTGCGGTTCGCGCTGAATCCGCAGTTCATCCACGCGATGGACATGAGCGCGAACGAGTATTTGGCGGGGCGGGTCATTCAGGCGGGGCGCGTCAATGATTGTCCGGCGGCGTGCAAAATCGGATTGCTCGACCAAATGAATTTGCGCGGGCGTATCGTCAATCTCTGGATGAATATTTCGAGCGCGCGGCAGCAGAATAATCCGCAAGACGACCGCGGTCTCATCATTCATTTCGATTACAATTCGGCGGCGGAGGAAACGCGGCCTTACACCGCCGACGAAATTCTGGGATTGCTTAGCGAAGCTGAAGCGCTCATGAACGACCGGATCGCGCACTTTTTCAAAGACCTTTTCGGCAAATCTGAAAGTTGATCATGGCTCCGAACGGCAAGTCCCGGCGACCCGTTTCCTCACGCAGCATTCCGAAGGACGCTCATGCCGTCGTTCTTGCGGGCGGCAAAGGAACTCGGCTCCTCCCTTATACGACGCTCGTTCCGAAACCGCTTGTCCCCGTCGGCGACCGGCCCATCCTTCATTACGCGCTCGAACGTCTCAAGGCCGCCGGCTTTCACCGCGCGACGCTTTGCGTGGGGCATCTTGCGGAACTGATTCAGGCTTACTTTGGCGACGGCAGCAAATGGGGAATGGAACTCGATTATGCGATAGAGGCAAAACCACTTTCGACAATTGGGCCGCTCGCGTTCGTAAAAAACCTCGGCGAGAATTTCCTCGTCATGAATGGCGACGTGATGACCGACATGAACCTCGTGGATGTTTGGCGCGCGCACGAAAAATCCAAGGCCGATTTGACCGTCGCCGTCCATCGCCGCGAAGTGCGAATTGATTACGGCGTCCTTCGTTACGATCCCAAATCGCGTCGGGTAGTTTCGTTCACAGAGAAACCGCGCCTACCTTATGACGTCTCGATGGGCATTTACGTTCTGAACCGACGGTGCCTTGAATTTGTCAAGCCGGGCAAGCCGATGGGGTTCGATGAATTGGTGCTCGCTTTGCTCGCGAAGAAGCGACCCATCACGGCGTACCCCTATGCCGGACGCTGGCTCGATATCGGGCGCCCGGACGATTACGAACGGGCACAGGAGTGGTGATTTTGAAATTTTAATGTGGGAGGCAGTCGCCGACTGCCGAATATATCGGCGATCGGAGATCGCCTCCCACCTTAAGAATGACTTGGATCTGACTAACTCCGCCGCCTTCCAACCGCAACCGCCGGGGCGTTCCAAGGGTCTTCCGGCCAAGGGTGCTTTGGATATCGCGCCCGCAATTCCTTGCG
>CAZPIK010000081.1:2331-13605 GCA_964586185.1 uncultured Candidatus Sumerlaeota bacterium
CGCTCGTAATCTGCACGGGGCGAAGATTCGGCGCGAGACGTTGGATGACGACTCCGACGCGACCCTTCGCAATGCGCGGAGACTCGGCGAGGCCGAACATTTCCTGCACACGCGCGGCGAGAAACGGGGGACCGCCGTCGGGATATTTCAGTTTGATCCGGCTTCCGCTCGGGACTTGAATCGTCTCGGGTGCGTGTTCCTTGAGCGCGGCGCGGAGCTTCCACTCGATCTGATTTTCAAATGCTTGCACGAGGGTCATCTTGCGATCTTGTCCCTCCGCATGTCGCTCGGAGAGCGTGGCATGAACCCATGCGTCGTCGAATTCGGGAAGCTCAAGCTCGGGCATGGCCTTGTGCAGAAAGCGCGCGCGCGAAAGCCATCGCCGCGCATCAGAATCATCGGCGAGCATCTTATCTGCGTTTTGTGCAACCCATGCGTCCGTGGCTTCGCGATGAAGTCCAGCATCTCGCGACTTATCCGACGTAATCTGTTTTTCTTCGAGGAGAAGATCGGCAAAGAAAATTTGGCGAATCGTCTGTGCTCGTCCGGTGCGCGGATTCGCCTCGGCGCGGTTTTCTTCGCGGAGCAGATGCGAATAGATTTCCGTGAGCCATTCCCGCTCAATCGGACTCACCCACTCCGCGCGAATTTCCGACGACGCGCCCCGAGCCGTCTTGCGTTCGGCCTCCCGCGCGTCGAGGCTTAAATAAAGCGGCGTCGGCGCAGGTTCATCGGTGACGACTTCCCGTCCGCCGACCATCACGCCCAATCGGGGATTCTCTTCCCTTCGCTTCGTCACGCGGTCGGGATAGGCGTAAAGCAGAAGGCGATGGAGTTTCAAATCAGCGGCCATCAAATTAACCCTACGAAACTATTTTTCCCGACGCGACAGCCGCTCAAACACCGGCCTCAACGCCGCAGAAAGCGAAGGGGGAAGCTTTTTCATGATCGTCAAACCGTCCTGCAAAAGTTTCCGGCATTCTTCACGCGCGGCATCAAGCGAGCCCTGAGACTCAAAGAATCGAATCCCCCAAGTCACATCTTCCTCGGTCGTTTTTTCGCGCGGGCGATCCAAAATTTCAAACAGCCGTTCGCGCTCCTGCTTTGAGCAGCGTTCGGCGGCATGAGCAACCATGAACGAACGTTTTCCCTCGCGGATATCGGAACCGACGGCCTCGCGCCCTTTCCCCTCCGTAAGGTCAATCACGTCATCCATGATTTGAAAGAGGGGGCCCAGCACAGCCGTCATACGTTCGATGTTCTTAAGAACCGCAGGCGCGGCATGAGCGACGACGGCTCCCCCTTGGATCGGCGCGGCGAGATACCGACCGGTCTTTTCACGCGTGATCCGCATGTAGTCTTCCACGGAAATCTCGCGCGAAGTTCGTGCGTTCATATCCATCGCCTGTCCGATATGCGTCCGATTAAGCGCGTCGTTCAGAACGCGAAGAAGCGCAAGCCGCGTCGCTTCATCCAAATCCGCGCCTTTTTCGTATAGAAGCGCTCGCTCGGCGTGAACCAACAGATAATCCCCGATGTTGATGGCGTGGGGAATGCCATACCGCTTCCAAACGCTCTCGCGCCCGCGTCGCATCGTATCGCCATCCTCGATGTCGTCGTGAACGAGGCAGAAGTTGTGCATGAGTTCAATGGCGAGCGCGAATGGCATCGCATGTTCAATTTTCGCGTCCAATGCTATGGCCGTTAAGAGGCATAGCGCAGGCCTTATACGTTTGCCCCTAAGCTTCGGATCGGCAATATCGGTTCCAAGCGCATAGGCCATCGCGTCGTGCAGGTTGGGCGTCCCCTCGCGCGCGGCGTCGGTAACGTAACGGCACAATGCTGTTTCATACGTTTCGGAGAGTTCATCAAGCGAAGGGATCGTCGGGGGAGTTGACATGCGGTGGAAATCATAGGCCGGACGAATGGCGTAATCAAATGTCGTACGAATAAAAGTGTGCGGATCACTTGGTATTTCAGTCGCAGGTATGCGAAAATTACACCCATGGAAGCAACAGCATCACCTCTTGCAAATTGGACTCCCGAGCAAATTGCCAAAGGCAAGCAATGGGCGCAGACTTGGGAAAAGACCGGGGAACTCATGGAGGCCATGCGCCGCGAAGAACTTCGGAACATTGACGGTCTTCGCGCGATTGAAATGCTTTGCGGCCCTGCTGATTACAGCCAGCCTCCTTACGCGCCCAAGCCGACTTCGGGATTGATCGAGCAACAATTTTGGTTCAAGAAAGCCGCGCGGTGTGATTGATCTCATCCAAGCGGCAGTAGAATTGCAGGGCTTCTGCGATTCTAAAAGTTGGCGTTCTTGTTTCATTGGAGGAATTGCGTTACAGCGATGGGGCGAACCCCGAACGACCGTGGATGTAGATCTCACCCTTTTGGCGGAATTTGGTGACGAACGCCTATATGCCCAAGAACTTCTGAAGCATTTTGAATCTCGCATCAAAGAACCAGAGGATTTTGCTGAAGATCATAGGGTTATTTTACTTCGAGCGAAATCGGGAGTGGGTTTGGATATCGCGCTTGGGGCGCTACCCTTCGAGGAAGATTCCATCGAACGTGCTAGCCTTTTCGACTATCCCGGTGGCTTTCGACTCAGAACCTGTTCGGCAGAAGATTTAGTGGTCATGAAGGCTTTTGCCTCTCGACCCAAGGACTGGGTTGATCTTGAGGGGATTCTCGTAAGGCAGTCCGGCAAGCTCGATTGGAACTTAATACGTGGCGAACTGGCGACTTTGGCCGCGCTCAAGGAATCCCCCAGGTTGTTAGATGACCTTGAAGCGCTCAGGGTCAAATTCGATTCTCGATGAGACTCTGGACGCTTCATCCCTGTTATCTCGATCCGCAAGGATTGGTCGCGCTCTGGCGAGAAGCGCTATTGGCCAAGGCAGTTCTGCGCGGCGAAACCAAGGGATACCGACATCATCCCCAATTGGAGCGGTTCAAATCGCATCCGACGCCACGATCCGCAATCAACGCTTACTTGGCTGCCGTGCTGCACGAAGCTGATTCGCGCGGTTACAGTTTTGACCAGCGGAAAGTAGGACCTGACCGAGGCAACATTCAAATCACGGCGACGATGGGGCAGTTGAAATACGAATGGAATCATCTGATGAGCAAACTAAAACTGCGCTCACCGGAATTGTATCGCAAGTGGCGCGGCGAATCGCAGCCGAAGCCTCATCCTATGATGTTGATCACGCCGGGACCCATGGAAACTTGGGAGAGACCGAACCCTACGCGCTGAAATCACTTCAAAATATTATCGTCACTTCTTGACGACGCCCGCCAACGCCTCAACCCATTCAGGAACCATCATCATGAGTTTTCCGCCGTCCGATTTATTGCCCACAAGCCGGACGCCGACGAGTTCCAAAACAGTGATCACGGTCACGTGATTTCCCCAAAGACCGAGCGCGCTGTAGTTGTGCGGGACTTTGTCCTTAGCGGCGTCAATCCACCATAGGAGTCCATATGCCGAGGAGGGGCCGACGCCTTGGATTTCGAGTTTCGTGCGAGGTTCGGTTGCCGCCTTGACCCACTTCTCGCTCAGGATTTGCTTGCCGTTCCATTTGCCATTCGCGAGAAAGAGTTCTCCAAATTTGGCGATGTCGCGCGGAGTTGTTTGCACACCCGCATATGTAATGACGTTACCACCCGCGTCGCGCCGCCAGCTTGTCTTATTCATCCCGAGCGGTTCCCACATCTTACGTTTCATGTAAACTTCCGCATCTTCGCCCGCCGCGCTCTTGATGACCGCCGAAAGAAGATTGCACGCGCCGTTGTTATAGCGGTGTTCCTCGCCGGGCGGGTGGAGTTGTTTAGCGTCAATGCAATTTTTTAGAAGGTCCGCCGGGGTCACTGCGCTCGCGCGTTCTTGAAGCCCTGTCGTCTGATCCAAAATATGATGAATTTTGATAGCCTCTTTCTCGGTTCCCTTCCATTCGGGAATATAATTTGCGACCGGCTCCTCGATGTTCTTGATCTTTCCCTCGTCAACTAGGAATCCGATGGCCGTCGAGGCCATGGACTTCGAAAGCGACCAGACTTCCACCGGTTCATCTGACTTTGAGCCGAGCCACGACCACTCGGCGACAACTTTTCCCTTATGGATGATGAGCGCCTCGCGCGATTTGGTTTCAATCATCAATTGCTCAAACTTCGCAAGTCCCTCGGGACTGATTTCGGGATTCGTGGGTTCGGAAGCGAATGATCCTCTCGCTCGCAATCCCAGGACCAAAGCGACAAGGATGATTACCCTTTGGAATCTCCAAGCTTGCGACGCAATCCTCTTCATGATGAAATCCTTTCCCAATGAAACGATACACTCCGACGGCCATGATTATTGCACGCAACCGCGCCAAACGCGAGATTTCTGCAATAATCAGCGGAACGGGGCTGCGCCAATTTTGGAGTGCGGCGGCTCGACGCCGCTTTCATTCGGTTCGGCTTGACGACCCGCCGTTTGTTCCCTAACGATCGGAAAGTCCGACTCATGGTGGGGGACAAGCCCGGCAAGCAAACGCGGCGCCACGCCGCCGCACTCCAAAGTCCTACTTTCATTGCCTTTGTCTTCTTGGATTTGTTCTCTACTTCGTTGCAGGTGTAAATGCTGAAAAGCAGCTCATCCCTGATCGGCTGATCGTGCTCACCTTCGATGATTCAGTTAAATCACATTTTACGGTCGTTGCTCCGCTCTTGAAGAAGCTCGGCTTTGGCGCGACGTTCTTTGTCACCGAGGGATTCAATTTCGAGACCGATAAAACGCACTATATGACGTGGGAGGAAATCCGTGCTCTCCACGACATGGGTTTTGAAATCGGCAACCATACGCGTAAGCACGCTTCGGTGCGCGATCAATCTCCGGAGGAATTCTCAGCGGATTTGGAAACGATTGAACAGCGATGCGCCGAGCATGGAATTCCCAAGCCGGTCAGCTTTGCCTATCCCGGCAATTCGATTGACCCAAAGGCGCTGCCGGTTTTGAAGGCGCGCGGATACCTTTGGGGTCGCCGCGGCGGGCGACCCGAATTCCCCTACGAAGGGGGGCGCGGTCTCGCTTACGATCCGAAGGAAGATCATCCGCACCTTATCCCTTCGGCGGGCGACGCGCGTCCCGATTGGAAGATCGGAGACTTTGTCGCCTCCGTGACGCAGGCGAAAGCAGGTCGTCCCGCCATCATTCAATTCCACGGTGTTCCCGATCTCGAACACCCGTGGGTTCACACCGAACCCGCCATGTTCGATCGGTACATGAAATACTTGAAGGATCACGATTATACGGTCATCGCGCTACGCGATTTAGCCCGTTATGTGGATCCAACAAGATTTCCAAGCGATCCGTTTGAAGTTATTGAGCGTAGAGGTGAAATGGCCAAAATCAAATCCCGGTAATATAACTTGGCTGTCTTTACTTTGCGTTCTTCGCGGTCATTGCGGTCAAACATTCAGCATTCTATCTTCGCCTTAAATTCGCTTGCTACTGGCCGCTGGAAATTGATAGGTTGACGCGTCGTCGCGGGCGGGTTTTTTCTACGCTCTGCGGCGAAATCCAATCATGGCAAAAAAGAAAACCGAAACTCCCACTCTTGCTCCCGCGTCGCTCGTTGACGCAGATGAATCACCCGCCGCCCCGCGCGAGGAGCGGTCGTATCAAGGACTGGCCCGCAAGTGGCGTCCTCGTGATTTTTCCGACCTCATCGGACAAGAGGATGTTGCCCAGTCGCTTATGAACTCATTGTCTGAGGGAAAATTTGCGCACGGACATATTCTTTCGGGACCGCGCGGGGTAGGGAAGACGACCTCGGCTCGGATTCTGGCGCGCGCGCTTTGTTGCGAGCAGGGGGTCACGCCTAAACCGTGCGGGAAATGCGCCCATTGCGTCGCTATTACCGCCGGGAACGATCTGGACGTTTTGGAAATTGACGCCGCATCAAATACAAAAGTCGAGCAGACGCGGGAAATGCTTGAGACCGTCGTGCGCGCTCCGTTCGCCGCTCGTTACAAGGTTTACATCATTGACGAAGTTCACATGCTTTCGCAGGGGTCGTTTAATGCGTTGCTAAAGACGCTGGAGGAGCCGCCGCCGCAGGTGGTCTTCATTTTCGCAACAACCGAGCTAGAAAAAATTCCGGAGACCGTGAGGTCGCGTTGTGCGCTGCATCCCTTCCGGCGGCTCTCGTCCGATGACATCACTCGCCGGCTAACGCACGTCGCTCGGGGCGAAGGGATCAAGCTCGATGAAGCCGCCGAACGCGAAGTTTATGGACTCATTGCGCAATCCGCCGAGGGAGGAATGCGCGATGCCCTAGTCGCTCTCGATCAATTGCTCGCGATGACGCAGGGCAAGCCCGACGTTGATTCGGCGCAACGGCTGCTGGGTCTCACGAGCCGCGCCGCGCTCGCCGAAACGGTCAACGCGCTTGCGGCGGGTGACGCGCTCAAGCTACTCGCCATCGTCGAAGATTTGGTCAATCGCGGACGCAGCCTCGAACGATACGTCAAGGGACTGATTTCTCATTTGCACGACATTATGCTGTTGCAGGCGGGAGCCGATACGCGGCTGGTCGCGCTGACGGGGGATGCGCTAACGGCGGCTAAAACATCAGCGGAAAAACTTGCGCGACCGCAGGTTTTTAATTTCTTGAATCAACTTTTTGAACTTGAAGAAAAGATGAAACGCTCAACGCAATCGCGGTTCCTGATCGAATTTGCGTTTCTTCGCATGGCGGTCGTTAAGCCGGTGTTGCCCATCGAGGATTTGATTGACCGCCTGAAAGCTTTGCCTGCGGCGTCGGCTTCGGCAGCCCCCGTCGCTCCGATCACTCCCGCGCCAACCGCCGCCATGATGACCGCGACCGATACGCCGATTTCGCCAACGCCACGCCGCGAATTTGCGGGCGCCGCCGTCGCCGAACGAACCCCAGCTTACGCCCCTCGGTTGGAACGCGCGCTTGCCATGCGCGATTCGGAGGGCGAATCCGAAACCGCGCCCCGTGCCTCTTCGGCGGGATCAGGCGTCAATCCGTTAGCGGGATTATCCCATGCCGAACTCATCGAAAGCGTGACGGCGCAATTGCCCGATTCGCTTCAATTCCTGACGCGCTATCTGCGGATCGCCTCGGCCATGCGGGCGGACGGCGGGACGCTCGCCATCCAATGGCCGAAGGACGAACGTGTGGCGTCCAAGATGATCGCGAAACCTGAAAATAAAAAGGCGCTCGAATCGGCGCTGGCGCAAATTTGCGGACGTCCGATGATCGTCGAATGGGACTTTGCAACGCGTCCCGCCGAAGTTGCCGTCGCCCCGCCGCGATCCAAGGCTCTCGCCCCGCGCGCGTTTGCCGATTCCCAGCCCATGGCGGAAGGACTAAGCGAATCGAACGACGAACCGCCGATGGATTACAGCTTTATCGAGCGTGAAGCTTCTGCTCAAAACGATCCTTACGCGGGAATGTCCTACGCATCAGCCGAAGAATTGCCCGCCCAATTGCAGACTCCAACAAATCCTTCCGAAGCTGCTCTCCCGCGTGTAACGGCGGAATCAACCCGACAAATCCTGGCTTCGGGCGGCGACCTCGCGCGTCGAGCCAAGATGGTCAAAGATTTCTTCAAAGGCGAGTTCGCCGATTCAGACGGCCGCGCGCTGGCGTTGTAATCAACGGAGTGTCGGATCGTGGAAATCCTTCCCAAAGAAATCCCTTCCTATGTTTATGAACTTCTGCCCGGCTTATTGGCTGCTTGGATATTTTACGGCCTAACCGCACACCAAAAACCCTCGACGTTCGAGAGAATCGTACAAGCCCTGATTTTCACGCTCATCGTGAAAATTCTTTCGATCGCCTCAAGAGAGGCTTTGTATTTTCTTGGACGGTATTGTGTCGCAGGAACTTGGACTCAGGATTCGCAGCTAATTACGTCAACAGCGATAGCCGTCTTGCTGGGCACGGGACTATCCTGGTGCGCAAATGAGGATGTCCTCCATGCAACGTTTCGTCGAGTCGGCATGACTCGGCGGACCTCGTTTCCTTCGGAATGGTATGGCGCGTTCAGCGGCAATCCATGTTGGGTTGTGCTTCATTTGGTTGACGAGCGCAGATTACATGGTTGGCCCTTTGTATGGCCTGATCAGCCGCAACAAGGACATTTCGTGATTCAAAATCCTGGTTGGCTGGATCAAGAGGGAAAACGCCAAGAATCTGAAAGCACCGAGCTAATTCTGCTTTCAGTCTCACAGGTCAAGATGGTAGAATTCCTTCGGTTCGAAAAAGAACCGGTAGGATGACTTTTAGATTTGCGACTTCAAAAATCAATCGGAGATCAATAACAAGGATATTGAGATTATGGGCGCAAAAGTATTTCAACCCATGCCTGATGCGGCGAATCCGGGACACGTCGGCCAGGGAATGCTTCTCCAAGGAGCGAATCAGTCGGCTTCAACGGTTTCTAGCGATAAGTACGCATTGACGGGGACACGTTCTGCGCCTCCACCAAAAGCTCCGCCCCCGCCACCCAGCCCTCAAAAGTAAAGCGACTGGTTTTCGAGTGTCATTCTCCCGAATCATTCCTAAATCTTTTCGGAACCAATGCCTCAACTATGCATGGGCCGAGGCTTATCCGCGCGGAAGGAGAATCCACGCCGCCAAATACCCCTGCGTTTGAACTGCTCAAGCCGACAATTGATGTCGGCTTGGTCGTCGGGGATATTGCGGCTTCGCGCGCGTTTTATGCCGGGATTGTGGGCATGAAGGAGCTTCCGCCGCTCGATACTCCGGACGGAGCTAAGATGCATCGCTTTCAATCGGGCACTTCGACGATCAAGCTGCTGGCTTATCCGACGCCTCCTCCCCAAAATCCGGGCGGGATCAATGCGGAAGTCGGCATTCGGCTCTTAACGCTCACGATGGCCGATCTCGATCCCATCGCCGCTGCCGTCGCCGCGACGGGCAAACCCAAACCCGCGATTCTTGGCAAAGTGAAAGGCCAGCGAATTCTCTTTATCTTCGATCCCGACGGCAATCAGGTGGAGCTTTTGGAGAGCGCGCCCGACGCTCCCGCCAAGGCCAGCGACCGAGCCACCGTCGGCCTGACCGTGGCCGATGTTGAAAAATCACGCGAGTTTTACGGAAAAATTTTGGGTCTTAAGGAGCAGCCTTCGCGCCCGCTCTTTGGTTCGGCGGGACCCACCAAATACACATTTGAAGCGGGTCAATCCATCATCAAGTTTTGGAGCATGGATAAGCCGCTTCCTTCGCATACGGGAAAATGGGACGCCGCGCTCGGCCTGCGTTACATCACATTTTTAGTGAAGGATGTTGACGCCGCAAAGGAAGAGTTGGTCAAACGCGGCGCAACGATCGCGATGGAACCGTTTGATTTCGCGGGTGTGGTTCGAGCCATGTTCCTTTCCGATCCTGACGGCAACTATATCGAACTGGCTTCGATCAAACGCAAACAGTAAATACGAAGTTTATTTCGAAGCGATCTTCTCGCCGCTACGCACGACCTTGTGACATTCGACGCAACTCAGGGTCACCTGCATGAAGCTGAGGGTCGCGCCGTCCAGGTTCTTGGCCTGAGCGGCTTCGATCATCTTTGTGACGTTTGAGCGAAACTCCCCCGCGAACTGAATATATTTGGGCGAGGTGCTTTTGCTCCACTGCGCCTGTTCGCTGATGAGCAGCAACTCGCGTCCGCTCTTCTCGATCTTTGAGAAATTTTCGAGCGCGAGTCCTTCAATGGCGGTTTGCGCGTGATTCAGCTTCTGTTGCATCAAATCCGTCCGATCCGTTTTCACCTCGGCGGCGGCCATAACGCCAATTGCCAAAGCGGCACAAGCAATAGCCCCCCCAACGCGAACGCCTATTCCGAACCGTTTGCTAGTCATTTTGCTTCTCCTTGTAATCCCATGCGGCCTGGTTCCGAATGTTGCAACATCGGCGCCTTTGATCTTGGATAGGAGCAACCTCGGTGCCAAACTAAGAGCGAGTTTAAGGGGACATCATTAATGCCATTTGTTTGGCTTGAAAATTCTTACCCAACTCGTGCAGACTCGCGCGGTTGCGTTATTTCCTTGCGAGGAGTCCGACTGCCTTGGAACAGCCCAAACTCAAGCCCTTCCAATTCGCCCTCATTCTGGTCGCCGTGAATCTCGTCTGGCGTCTCATTTGGCTCATCGTCAGCCGGGGCAATTACACCGACGGCATTCTTCAGGTCACGATGTTTCAGAATGGCCTCACTTATTGGCCGCCGTTTTATACGGTTCTTTCGTATGCGTTCGCATGGGTTCCGGGACTTGGGCTCGAGGGTTCGGGACGGATCATCTCGCTGCTGGCCGGATCGCTCGCGATCATTCCCATTGAATCCATCGCGCGGAAGTTGTTCGGCGCGCGGGCGGGGTGGTTTGCCGCGCTCGCCTATACGATTAGTCCGATTCCGCTTCGCTGGAGCGTGATGACGATGACCGACGCGACGTTTATGGCGTTGTGGATGTCGTCGCTGGCTTCGGCGCTCATTGCCGCGCACGCTCTTTGGCCGGATCTCTTCGAGCAGGGTAAAGAGAAAAGCAAGCCCGACGCGGCCGCGTGTTCAAAGTGGCTGATCTTCGCTTCCCTTTTTGCCGCGCTGGCTGCGCTGACACGTTATCAAGGCGTGCTGCTGTTACCACTTCTGATTTTTCTCGCGCTCCGGGTTTCACGCGCAAAAGTCGAATCGGAGCGCAAGCCGATGCTCCCACCGCTGGCGACGCTGACTCCTTGGGCGCTCCTACCCCTTTGGATTCTGGCTTCGCAGCTCGCCTATTCGTCGCTCGATAAACAGGTCGCGCAATTTCAGGAGCGGACCTCTCAGGGCGGTATCCTCCAATCGGTTCTCAATTATTGGTACGTCTTCGAACAGTTCGTGCTGATGAGTCCGTATTTTGTGACTTATGGTTTCTTTGGTTTTTTCCTTTATGGGTTGTTCCGAATTAAGTTTTCGACGCCGCGCATTTTTTGGAGCACCGTCGCAGCTGGTTATCTCACGCTCTGCATTCTGATACTCCAATCGACATTTGTGTCGTTTCAATCGCGGTATATTCTCCCGATTGTTCCTTTCATTCTCATCGTGTGCGGACATGGAATGAACGTTTGGGAAAAGAACTGCAAGGACAAGCCAATGCGGTTTTGGGCACTGGCAATGCCGGCACTTATTTATGCCATCATCTTCACCTCTCTCGTCGCGGTGTATCAGGGCAACGCGTTCTACGACATTAAGAAG
>CAZPIK010000082.1:0-13593 GCA_964586185.1 uncultured Candidatus Sumerlaeota bacterium
GCGCGCCGAAGTGGATGCGCCTCGCGGGACTCGAATGGTTGTTCCGTCTCGCGCTCGAACCCACCCGACTCTGGCGACGATATTTGATCGGCAATGCGAAGTTTGTTTGGCGAGTGATGCGCGGGAAGTCAATTGGGTCATGATGGGTACGAGTGAGACACAAGCAGCAAGGCTCTAAGCAAAGCAAAAGAGAAACTGTGACCGCAAACGATGAGGACAAGCTGTCCGCCTTGTGCTTAAATAGATTCTCGTGAGATTCATAATGCGCTTACGTTCACTCGCAAGTTCCATTTCTTTGCTCCTCGCACTTCTTTCTTATTCAACACTCGGTCAGGCAGAGGAAAGCCTTGATGACTTTCCGCTGGAAAAAGCTCGAATAGCGGCTGAGCCTCAACTGGCGCAGATCGAGCAGGAAATCGCCGCTCTTGGAAATCATGACTGGGCTGGAGATTACTACTATGGCGACTTAACGGGCGTTAATGTGTCTGTACTCCTAGCGCCTAAATCCGGCTATATATTCAAAGCGGGGGGGTGCACGGGGCTATACGGCTTTGATCGGGGAAGCGTTGAGTACGCGAACGGCAAACTCAAATTTGCGTCCCTTATTCCGGAACTCGAAAAGCAGAGTGCGAAATATGCGAAGGAACGACTTTGCATCCCATGGGGCGAGAGAAGCTATTTAATTGCTTCAGATGACGTCGTGGATTTTTGCAATAGCGTCAACGCCGGGCGTGAACCGCGAAGCGAAATTACGGGAAAGTTTTTGCTCCGTATAGGAGATGCGAAAAGGAAGGTGAGCGGCAAACCCACGATACCTCTGGAATATCGTGCTTATCTATTGGATCAGCCGATAGAGACGAAGATCATCGAGATCGGAGTCCCCATAAAGGTCACTCCGGTCGGCGGCATTCATTACAAACTTCAATCTGTGCGTGTTGATGCTGGCAAAAAGTCCGGATTGTTAAGCGGAATGGAGTTGCACGTGCGCACGCCTGATACCGTGTATAAATCCCTTGTTCTAAAAAACGTCGATGAGAACACAGCTGAGGGCGATATGATTCTCGATAAAGACGAAAAGAATTGGCCATCCAAGGGCTGGGTACTTTCAACAAGCGACCGTTGAACAACTACAACCATACGCGATTTCGAATGCGGACAATTCATCTGCCTTATGATTAAATCCCGCCCATGAATACTCCCCTTCAAAACCAAATAGCGCTCGTCACAGGCGGAACGCGCGGGATCGGTCGCGCCATTGCCCTTCGGCTCGCGCAGGCTGGAGCCACGGTCGTCCTCACCGGTCGCACGGCACAGGCGGCAGAAGAAGTCGCCATGCACATCGCGCAGGAAACCGGTCAAAAAACCGAGGGGCTGGCCTGCGATTCGGGTAACGCCGAGTCGTGCGCCGCGCTTATAAAAGGAGTCACCGAACGTCATGGGCGGCTCGATATTCTCGTGAACAACGCAGGCATCACGCGCGACCAGTTGTTACTCCGTATGAAAGATGAAGATTGGCGCGAGGTCTTTAATACCAACATGGACGGGGCGTTCTATCTGACTCGCGCCGCCGCGAAGATCATGCTCAAGCAACGCGCAGGGCGGATTATCAACATCGCTTCCATCGTCGGGATCACCGGCAATCCGGGTCAATCGAACTACGCCGCTACCAAGGCCGGAATTATCGCGTTCACGAAATCCATCGCCAAGGAACTTGGCTCTCGCGGGATCACGGTCAATGCCGTCGCGCCGGGCTACATCGAAACCGCGATGAGCGACGCCATCAGCGAAGAGAATAAAAAACAGCTTTTGGGAATGATTCCGCTCGGTCGGCTCGGAAAACCCGAGGATGTTGCCGAATCTGTGCTCTTTCTGGCCTCCCCCGCGGCGGCCTACATAACCGGTTCCGTTCTTCAAGTGGATGGCGGATTAGCGACATAATTTGCGCGTTCACGTGGATTTTTATTTAATTTCTCAAATTCATGCGATATAAGGCGGAGTTCATATCCCGGGGGGGGGAGAACATCGAACCGCCGCCAATCGTTCTGGGCGGCGGCGGTTCGGAGCCAAAATTTTGACCGCCCGAACCCTATTTCACCGCATGGAAGGACAAATCCAATCGTGACTGCGACCGCCACTCAAGCCAAGACCAACCTCATCCAGCCGCACGGAGGCAAGCTCGTGAACCTCCTGCTCGAAGGGCCGCAATGGGAAAAAGCCAAAACCGAAGCGAAAGGGTTGCCGCAGATCGCGCTCACACCCCGGCAGGTGGCCGACGTCGAACTCTTGACAATTGGTGGTCTCTCGCCGCTTGAGGGTTTCATGGGCGCGACGGATTACAAGTCGGTCATTAAGGATACGCGGCTGGCGAATGGATTGGTTTGGTCCATTCCGGTGACGCTCGGCGTGACGGACGAACAAAAAGCGGCGATTGAGAAATCCGAATCGGTCGCGCTTGCGTTTGAAGGACAGGTCCTTGCAATTCTGCGCGTCGAGGATATTTATCAGCCCGACCTTGCTTCCGAATCGAAAAATGTTTATGGCACGGAAGATCAAGCGCATCCCGGCGTGGCGGCGATTCATCAACGCGGCAAGTGGCTCATTGGAGGGAAGATTCAGTCCATTGCGCGGCACGAGTATTCCGATTTTTCGGAATCGCGGCTTACGCCTTCGCAGACTCGCAAGATGTTCAGCGAACTTGGGTGGGCGAAAATTTGCGCCTTCCAAACACGTAACCCGATCCACCGCGCGCATGAATACTTGATCCGTTGCGCACTCGAAATCGCCGACGGCGTCTTGATCCATCCGCTCATGGGCGAGACCAAGGGCGACGACATCCCCGGTCCTGTGCGCTGGAAGTGCTATCAAGTTTTAATGGAGAAATATTTCCTCAAGGATCGCATCGCGCTTTCGATCTTCCCGGCGAATATGCACTACGCGGGACCGAAGGAAGCGATCTATCACGCCCTTCTGCGCAAAAATTTCGGCTGCTCGCATTTCATCGTCGGTCGCGATCACGCGGGCGTCGGCAACTACTACGGCAGCTACGATGCGCAACTCATCTTTAATAATTTCACGCCCGAAGAAATTGGGATCGAGCCGCTGAAGTTCGAGCACTCGTTCTATTGCCACCGCTGCGAGGGAATGGCGAGTTTCAAAACCTGCCCGCACGGCAAAGACGACCGGGTGATTCTTTCCGGCACGAAAGTTCGCGAGACGCTCGGCAAAGGAATTATTCCGCCGAAGGAATTCACTCGCCCCGAAATCGCGCAAATCCTGATTGATCATTATCGCGCCGAGGAGGCCAAAACGCGGCAGGTGACGGAAGAAGGAAAACTGACTCCGGTCAATTCGGTCTCAGCGCAGCCCGATGCCGCTGTGGATCGTCCGAAATATGAGCAGGGCTTCTGCCTTTGGTTCACGGGACTTTCCGGTTCCGGCAAGAGCACGATTAGTCAGCATCTTGCGCCGATCCTCCGCGCGAAGGGACGCACCGTCGAAATTCTGGATGGCGATGAAGTGCGCGAGAACCTTTCCAAAGGACTTGGCTTCAGCAAGGAAGATCGCGACACGAACATCAAGCGGATCGGGTACGTCGCCAAGCTGCTCGCGCGTCACGGCGCGGTCGCGATGACGGCGGCGATTTCGCCTTACAAGGAAATCCGCGATTTCAACCGCTCGCAGATGCCCGGTAACTTCATTGAGGTTTACGCCGAGTGTCCGCTCGATGCGCTCGTCGCCCGCGACGCCAAGGGGCTTTACAAGAAGGCGCTGGCCGGGGAGATCAAGAACTTCACGGGCGTCTCCGACCCCTACGAAGCTCCGGTCAATCCCGAAATCGTCGTGAATACCTCGACCGAAACCGTCGAGCAGAGCGTCCAGAAGATCCTCGATTACCTGATGGCGAATAACTGGATTCGGTAGGTCTATGGCGAGCAAAAGCGTACCGCCTTCCATTAGAGAGTCCGCTTTTAGTTGCCCATACTGCGGAGCCTTTACGTCGCAAAAATGGTATGAATGCGCAACTGTTGACATACCGACGAAAACTCCATCCATTAATTGGGGAGAAAAATGCGATCTGACCTGGTTGGACGCTCTAGATCTTTCTCCAATGGACAGGGAGCAGTTTGAGCGCTTGAAACAGGATCTGCTTGGCGGCCAGATTATTTTTGAAGAATTTCGGACAGAGCATGATCATTTGCACGACGGTATTAGTGCCACTTATATTGCTTTAAATGTTTTTCTTAGCAGTTGTTTCCACTGTGAAAAAGTGGCCCTATGGATACACGATAAGCTCGTTTATCCACCCGAACGTCAAGGCTCCCCTCCAAACCCAGACTTGCCCGAAGAAATTCAACGAGATTACGAAGAGGCCAGGTCTATTCTCAA
The DNA here is from genome assembly GCA_964586185.1 of uncultured Candidatus Sumerlaeota bacterium. Lineage (GTDB taxonomy): Bacteria > Sumerlaeota > Sumerlaeia > MVZB01 > JAJFLK01 > CAZPIK01. Next base: position 4,387 of record CAZPIK010000082.1, read on the forward strand.
TCTTTCGCCTCGCGGGGCCGCCGCGCTTCTTCGACTCTGCATCCAAAAGCTATGCCGCCATCTTAAAGAAAAAGGCGAAAGGATTGACGACGACATCGCCAATCTCGTGAAGAAGGGGCTGAACCCTACCGTGCAAAAGGCGCTCGACGTTGTTCGGGTCGTCGGAAACGAAGCCGTGCATCCCGGAGAGCTCGATTTACGTGACGATCCCGACACTGCCGCGAATCTGCTTGCGTTGATCAATTTGATTGCCGATCAAATGATCACAAATCCCAAGGAGGTTGATCGTATGTATGAAAAGCTTCCCGAAAAAAAGCAAAAAGCGATTGAGGCAAGAAATCATAAGGCTATTGGAAAGTAGGCGAGTGGCCGTCACAGCTAAAGTTCCCGTATTCTACCGTATGCTGACTGAAGTCGTCGGTAAGACAGGACGAGCAAAGTGGATATCGAGTGGACAGATTATTTCAAGCACCGCGTCCAGCTTCGGGGCTTTGATCTTGCGGCGGTGGAACATATTCTGCGATACTCAACCGAGCGATACGTTGATGCCGCCACAGAACGGTTGATCGCGGTGGGACATCATGGACGGCATCTGGTCTTAATCCCTTATGAACGCCGGGAAGATACGATGATTCCCGTGACGATTCACGTCACTGAACGACGACAAATTGCGTTTCGCGTAAGCACGGGACGATTCAAAAATGAATAAGGTCCGAATGACCTACTTCGACAAGGACGACGTGCTCCATCTGGCCTTATCCGACGAGCCGGAGTCCGGCAGCGTTGAAATCAGTCCGAACATCACTGCGGAACTGAATGACAAGGGCGAACTCATTGGAGTCGAGATTCTGAGCGCCAGCGTCATGATGCGCGATTCCATACTCGAATCGGTTCAGGGCAAGTTGCTTGAACTATCTAAAATCAAGGTTGGCTAGTCTGTTGATCGCAGGTAGGTCGGCAGTCCAAAGCAGACCTATTTCGCTCACTAACGCCGTCGGGTCTGGAGACCCGACCTACAATCCAATTTCCAAAAGCATTGCGCCCCATCGGCCAAATGGATAACAATGTGGCGTTGAATTGTTTCCCGCCGAGGGATTCTTTTCCGATGACCCTCTCCCCGCGTGACGCATCAAATTCCTCTTCCGCCACCGGTTCGCTTAACGCGGATCAACTGGTCGGTCGCGCCGAAGCCGCGATCAATTCCGGTCGCACCGACGAGGGCATTCAATATCTCAGGCAAGCGATGCAGAAGGCGCCGATGCGCCATGACCTGCGCGACATGCTTTTTACGGCGCTTGAATTACGCGGAGGCGCGCCGCGTCAAGTCAAGATGCGAACCCCGCCTCGCCAACCGCTTTTCGACGATCATGAAGCTCCGGCTCCTCCTCCCAAAATTGAGGCGCTCCGATCCGATGAGCCACGCAGGGATGAACGCCGTCGCGATGAACGACGACAGGAACAACATTCGCACGATCGAGCTTCGTCGCATCGCCAGCGAGATCGGCGCGATGAACCGCCCCGCGCGCAGAGTCGTTCGACCAGAGAATCATATCGCGAAGAAGAGCGCGAAGCTCGTCGAGATCGCCGTCCCTCGCCGTCTCAAGCCGAACCTTCCAGCGAGTCGTCGCGACTTCGCGCGCCGTCGCGCGGTCGTTCGCGTTCCGATCCTACAATCTCAACTTTAGGACTTGCCCTTTTTACGTTCGTTTTTTTGAGCGTGGTTTTAGGCGGCGCGGGTTGGTTCTATCTTGTCGCAAACAAGAAGATGGAAGAAACCGTAACGCCCGACAGCAAGGGCGGCAGCACGGGCGCGTCTGGATCCGCCGACAGCACCGTCGCGCGGCAGGATCGCGCTTTACAGGATCAGGCCCGCGAATACTTGAATCAGGGCTTGTATTCAATGGCCGTTGAAAAGCTGAATCAGCTGAGCGAATCCCCGGAAAAGCACACAAAACTCGCCGAGGTTTATTCGAGTCAAGGGGACGAGTGTACACGAGAGAGGAAATATGAGGAGGCGCGTCGCGCGTACGAAAAAGCGCTTGAAAATGAACCTAAGAGCGATAAGTACCTCTATGATCTTGGCTGGACCTGCTACTTGATCGGTCGCGAGATGCAAGCGGCAGGTGACGCCACGCCATCCAAAGAAAGCCTCACCAAGGCCGAACAACATTTTAAGAATGCGTTGGCCATCAACCCTAACCACTTGAAATCACTTGATGGACTGGCGATGGTCGAAAGCGCAAGAAATAACCCACCCGGCGCGGGTGAATATCTCCGACGAATCATCCAAATTAATCCCGATACTCCCGAAGCGGAATCGGCCAAACGCAAGCTCCTCTCGATGGGGCTGAAGCTCTGAGTCGGCGATGTCTGCGGGTCGTAAAATTCCCATACTCATTTGCGTGGATGTCGAGCCTGATGGCCGACAAGAAAACGATATTGCCGGGCGCGATTGGCGCGGATTCGAGTTGCTGCTTCCCGATCTTGAAAATTGGCGCGAACGTCTCGCGGCTTCGACGAAGTCGCCCGTCGCATTCAATTGGTTCTGGCGCATGGACGCGCAAGTCGCCGAAACAATGGGTTCGGCCACATGGGCCGCCGATCGATTCGCAAAAGAAATAACTCACCTCAGATCGGTTGGCGATGAAATGGGTCTGCACACCCATTTCTACCGCCGATTATCGGAATCGGGCGAATGGATCGTGGACGCCGCAGACCGGGCATGGATCGCGGACTGTCTGGGCGGATCGTTCGAAGCCTATCACCGCGCATTCGGACGCTCTTGCGTTTCTCACCGCAGCGGCGACCGCGTCATCAACAGCGACATAGTGACCGAACTTGATAGGCACGGTGTTCGATACGATCTAACTCCCGAACCTGGACTTGGTCCCTGGCAACTCCGCATGCGCGATTTTGAATTTCGAGGAGAAACGCTCGATTTTCGAAACGTACCACACGTTGCCTATTCGCCATGCAAGGGCAACTGGAAATTACCCGATCCGACTAAACACGATGGTCTTACATTCTTGCCAGCGAGCACGGGTCGCTGCGAAACGACTGCGGGCAAATTGAAAAGAAGCGTGAAGCAAGCGCTCGGAATGAGCGCGCCCCCGCCGCTCTGCAAAACACTCCACTTCGGCTTGGAAGCAGGACTCGCATCGCGGATGGTGGAGCAGATTTTGATCGAGCAAGAAAAACCGTATCTTGCGTTTCTCATGCGAACCGACTTGGCGTTGCAGCCAGCCGTCTACGTAGAAATGGGCAAAGTTCTGAACAAGCTAGAAACTCACCCGCGCCGCGAAGAATTCATTTTCACGACACCGCACCACGCGATGCAAACACTCACGAATGAATCTTGATAAAACAACAACCCAACGCCGTCAGGGCTTGGCCGGTTCAGGTTTGGGGCGAGGAGCGTCTGACGCATTCTTTTCGGCGGTTTCCTGCTTGGCTTCTTTAATCGCGTCGAAGTATTCGCGAATTCGCGCCTTGTGTTCGAGCGGCATCATGTCGTTCTGAATCGAATCCTCGGCCTTCTGCTCGTATTGCATCCGCAAGTCCTCGAACTCGGTCGTGATCTCGCCAATTTTCTGTTCGCCGTTTACCTTCATCTTGGCGATGATACGACCCGCTTCGAGATCGCCTTTGATTTTCTTTTTCTCAAAAGCGACGTCGCCCTCTTCCTTGTTCACGATGCTCCCCTGACCGATGCCGGGACCGCCACTCCCCTTGCCGATCTCGCGGGAGTCGCCCGGTTTCCATTCGCTAGCCTTTTCCGAACACGAGGAACATTTTCCCTCGCCTTCCTGCGTTTCCTTGCCGCAACTTTCGCAGTTGCCGGGCTTGCCGTTCATCGCGCGATTGCGAGCCTCGATGTCGTCCTGCAATTGATCGAGCGATTCCATTTCCGACGCGGCCTGCTCAAGATCGCTCATCTCCGACGCCATTTGCTCCATGTCGGCCATTGCTTCGGCTGTCTTGCCTTCGGCCATGTTTTGCGCAGCTTTTGCGGCGGCTTGCCCCATCTTGCTTTCCATGCCAAGCTTTTCCGCCATCGCTTTCATTTCTTTTTGCAGCGAGTTTTTCTCCTCTTCGGAAAGCTGGCCTTGTTTGAGCTTCTCTTTCAACTGCTCCATCGCTTGAGCGGCCTTTTCGAAGTTGTTCTTTTCGAGTGCCTTGGAAATGTCGCGGGTCATCTTCCCTTCGCCCAGCCCCTGCATGTTCCCCGCTTTGTTCAGCTTGTTTTCGAGTTCGCCTTTTCGCTCGGCAATTTTGTCGCTCGTCTTGGCGAGTTTTGCCATCGCCTCTTCCTTGCTGACCTTTTGTTCCTTGATCAGTTTGGCGAGTTCCTTCATTTCCTTTTCAGCGGATAGCGCGGCATCACTTTTCTTAAGGTCGGAGGTCTCGCCGATTTCTTTGGCCAGTTCTTCAAGTTCCTTTGCGGCTTCCTTCTTCGCTTCCACCTTGACCTGCGTGGCTTCGAGTTTTTTTTGCTCACGCGTTGCAAATAGATCGTATTGCGGCATGAAAACCCAAAGCGCGATGAGAGCGGCGAGCGGACCCAACGCCCATTTCACTTCGCGGTTTAGGTGGGCGGGGAAATGTCGCATCGGACGAATCGCTTCCGCGCAGCGCGCGGCGTCTTCGAGCACCGCGATTTCCGCTTCCGTTTTTGGCTGACGAATGAGATAGGCCGAAGAAAGCCGTTCCTTAAGTCCCAACGCTTCATCGGCTCGAAGCGCGGCATCGAAAATCCGAACTCGCTTGATCCATCCCCAGATGAGCAGAATCACCCCCGCCGCAATCGCGATCCAAGGCGCGGTCACCTCGGGCGTAAGTTCCATCTTCACGAGCCGACTCGCGAGAACGTAAACAAAAAGCAAGAGCGACAGCGCCGTGAGAAGATTTAGAAACTTGCGGCAGAATTCGATCCACTGCAGTCGCCATTGAATAGCTTTGATTTTCTTCAGAAATTGAACGGGCATCTGGAGGAAACTCCTCTCGCGGCAGGTTTTCAAAAATCGCCTGCACCCCCTGCATGGGCTTTATTGAATCACGATACGGTCTTGCGCGTCAAATCCCAGTCGTTGAACTCCGGCTCGGTTCCGTGGATAGTGTGCGACCATGAGCGACGCCGACTCATCACAAGCTACACTTCGCGCCATTGCCAAAGGACGCGTCCAAGGCGTCGGCTACCGTAACTTTGTAGAAAGAAACGCAAATTCAATGGGATTGACGGGTTGGGTGCGCAATCTCCCCGATGGCACGGTCGAACTTGAGGCTGGCGGAAAACGGAGCGACCTGGAACGCTTGGTCGTCGCGCTACGAAAAGGCCCCCTCTTCGCCAAAGTGACGGAAGTTGTTTGCGAGTGGGATGCGGAGATTGAATCGGTCAAAGATTTCGAAACGCGTTACTGACCGGCCTGATTGCGGATCATTCCTTCGAGCGCGCGCCAACCCGCGAGTTGCTGTTCGGTCATCGTCGCGGGCTTGCCGGTTTTCAAATGATGCGCGACGGCTCGGAGTCTTCGGCGAGTTTCGCGCGGAAGATTCACGCCACGATTGACGACCAGGCCTGTCACAATCTGGCGTTGGTGAGACCTTCGTATGCTCAACTTCTTCTTGAAATGCAATTCGTACCCTTCGTTTTTTACGATTCGTTGAATACCCTCGATCAATTCGCGCACGAGGACGCCGCAATCCACGCTAAATGAAATCGTAAGATCGTCAGCGTAGCGAGTATAGGTTGCGATCATACCACTCGCCGAAGGAATCGGTTGAAGCCGTCGCGTGTTTACGCTGCTCAATTTTTCCGTCATCGCCGCGACCCGCCGATCCATTTTGAAATTCACAAGATTGGCGAGGCGCGGGCTGGTCGGCGCGCCCTGTGGCAATCCACCTTTATGTGTTGTGAGTCGCGTCAGGAGTTGACTCGATTCCTTGTCCCATCCAATTTTTTTGAAATAAGCTTCGACCCGCTTCGCGCTCGTCGAGTTGAAAAAGTCCTTGATGTCGAGACGCAAGATGACCGGATGTCCCGCGTGTCGCGCGGCGTTGGTTGCGATGGATTGACCGCGCTCAAATCCGGTGACCGCGGGATGAACGGGAAGTCGTCCCAACACGCGCTTTAGGATTAGCCTTTGGAGTTCCTTAAGTTTCGGTTCCGGCGCATGGATCGTTCGCATTCCGCCTGACCGTTTGGGAATTTGGTGTTCGCGATAAATGGGATTGATCGCGCGGAGCAACTCGGCGTCAATGCCGATCCGGCGCGCGAGTTCGTTCAAATCACGCCCGCTCGTTTCGCCTTTCCCTTTGAATAGACTGAAAATTCCCATGAGACACCCTGACTCAACTTTTTTCCAATTATCGGCGATCGGAGATCGCCTCCCACATTAAGACTTATTGCTAAAGTGATGACGGGCGCGAATGGAACCCCACCCGCGCCCGCGCCGCCTTGCACGTCATGCGATGACGTCTCTTGTTCTCAACGCGTTCACTTTAACCCGGTTGACGAAGCATCAACCCGCGCTTTGCGTTTAAGCGCCGCCAAGGCAGTGAAACTATTTTGCTGATCCACAGAGTCTGCGTCAAGCGCGAGTGGTTAGCGAAGCGCGATACCTCTACACGAGGTCCTTATATTTCTCCAGCAGGCGCACTGGCATCGCCAGCGCGTCGCGACGGAACGGATCGCCCAGTTCGCGAGTACACATGATCTCAATGATACAGGTCTTCATTTTGTTCATCTGCATGTCCACGGCTCGGTAAAGCGCCGGGCCAACATCCGCAAGCCGATTGACGACGATGGCCTCAGCACCCATTGCGCGGGCGATAGCGGCAAAGTCCTGACGTTCGAGTTCTCCGGCGATGAAACGGCGACCGTAGAAATCGACCTGGTTTTTCTTTTCCGCGCCCCATTGGCGATTGTGGAATACCACCGCCGTCACCGGGATATTGTGGCGCACACACGTCATGGTTTCGCTCATGCTCATGGCCCATGCGCCGTCGCCCGCATAACTGATGGCCGGACGATTCGGCTCGGCCACCTTGGCACCGATGATTGTGGGGAAAGCGTAACCGCAGTTGCCAAAGCTCATCGGCGCAAAGAAACTGCGCGGCTTCTCGAAGCGCAGATAACTATGGGCAACCGAATTTATATTGCCGATGTCCGTGGAGACCATGACGTCCGCTGGCATCGCCTTTTCTAGTTCACGCAGCACCTGCCTCGGATGGAGCCAACCTTTTTCACCAACGCCTCCCTCTGCCTTGGCCTCCTCAATCATTTCCAAACTGTAAGCGTCGCGCTCGTGTATCCAAAGCGAGAGTTCCTTTTCCCATGCGGCCTTTTCTGCGGCAATCTTCGCAAGGCGTTCCGCGCGCGTGGCATCGCAGGCCAGTTTGCGATTCGCGATGAGCGCCAAGAGCGCCGCCGCCGCTGCTTTAGCATCTCCGCAAATGCCAACATCTATTTTCTTCACCAGACCAAGCATTTTATGGTCGGCATCTATCTGAATGATCTTCGCCTCCTTCGGCCAATAATCCATGCCGTATTGAGGTAGTGTGCCAAAGGGACCGAGCCGCGAACCGAGAGCGATCACCACATCGGCTTGCGAAAGCAATTTCATACCCGCCTTGCTCCCTTGGTAGCCGAGCGGGCCGCACCACTGCGCGTGGCTGGCGGGAAACGAATCGTTGTGCTGGTAGCTGTTGACCACAGGACAGCCAAGGCGCTCGGCCAAGGCAATGCATTCCGTCCAAGCCTCACTCATGACGACGCCGCCGCCCGAAATCAGCACGGGGAATTCGGCCTCCGCGATCAGTTCGGCCGCACGCTTAAGAGTGGCCTCGCCGCCTGGTCCGCGATCCAAACACGCGGGTTTTGCGATCTCGCACATGATCTCGCCGTAGAACAGATCACGCGGAATGTTCAGTTGCGTGGGACCGAGTTCAGAATGCGCGCGATCAAAGCAACGCGCGGTAAACTCTGCCATTCGCTTATTATTGTTCACGTGTCCCTGATACTTCGTGAACTCCTCGAACATCGGCAGTTGGTTCGCTTCTTGAAAACCGCCAAGGCCAATGCCCATCGTACCTGTCTCGGGCGTGATGATAACCACGGGGGAATGCGCCCAGTAGGCTGCGGCAATGGCCGTCACGCAATTGCTGATGCCGGGACCGTTCTGTCCGATAACCACGCCGTGCCGACCGCTGGCGCGTGAAAAGCCGTCGGCCATGTGCCCCGCACCCTGCTCATGCACGACAGAAATAAAACGTATGCCCGCCCGTGAAAAGAGGTCCATGGCGTCCATAAAGGCCGAACCCATGATGCCAAAAATCGTATCCACACCCTGCGCAACTAGGGTTTCGACAAAGGCCTCTGAAGGGGTCATTTTCTGCAAGCCTTTGACCACAGTGCGCTCTGCGGAATTGGCTTCGTTACTCATAGTGCGGCATCTCCTAACATTCATTGCATGCGGGCGAATATTAGGAGGGAGATCGCTTAGCGTCAACCGATGTTCCCCGCCGGTTTCGATGAGGCGCTTGGCTCAGTTGCATTGCATCAGGAATTCTCTCGGCAACTTCAACAGTCCAAGCTATTCTCCCAGCCATTCGTGCTATGTCGCCAGACGCGCATGGAGATGCGGCAGAGATTATAAATGGTGCCACCGGCGGAAAAAAAGTTCGCGCTGATTGGAGCCGGCCCAATGGGTCTGGCCACCGCGCGCAATCTGCAGCGGTTCGACATATCGTTCCAAGGTTTTGAATTTCAAAGCAGCGTCGGCGGACTTTGGGATATCGAGAATCCGCAAAGTACCGTTTACGAATCGGCCCATCTGATCAGTTCGAAGCACATGACGGAATTTGCCGAGTTCCCGATGCGCCCGGGGGTGGCCGACTACCCGCATCACTCCGAGCTTAAAAGCTATTTCAACGATTTCGCGGATCACTTCGAACTGCGTCCCTTATTCCGTTTCAACACTCGCGTAATCGAAGCCAAGCGCATGGAGTCAGGTTGGTCCGTTGTCTCCGAATCCGGTGGAGAAGTCCGAGAAGAATCTTATCGGGGTGTGCTGATCGCGAATGGAACTCTCTCCGAACCTAATGTGCCCAAATTCGAGGGAGAGTTTTCGGGTGAACTTTTTCACTCGGCAAAATACAAAAGCCCGGACGTTTTCGAAGGTAAACGTGTGCTCGTCATCGGAGCGGGGA
>CAZPIK010000083.1:0-13576 GCA_964586185.1 uncultured Candidatus Sumerlaeota bacterium
ACCAGCGTCGCGCCGGCGAGCTGCATGCGCTCGCCCTCGCGCGGGATGCGTCGCCTCGTATTCATCAATCGCACCTGCGATCGCGTCGTAATCGCAAGGATAGCCGGCGTAATCCACGGTCAAGACGGCGCGAGTTGCGGGACTTAAATTGCGCGCGACTTCCGCTGGATCCATAAGCGGAGTCTCGGGAGAAATGACGTCGCAAAAAATGGGGGTCGCTCCGCGATTCAAAATAACGTTTACCGTCGCAACGAACGTCAATGATGGAACCAGCACTTCATCGCCGGGTCCGATTTCAAGCGCGGCTAAAAGCAAATAGAGTCCGGCCGTACAGGAGGAAAGACTCACCGCGTAATCTGCGCCGACCAGTTCGGCGACGCTCCGCTCGAACGCTTCGGTTTTGGGTCCCATCGTCAGCCATCGCGAACGAATCACGTCCAGCACGGCCTGTTCCTCGGCTTGATCATAAGCGAGGTCGGTAAGCTGGATTTTCCATTCGGGTTGGGAATTCATGGTGCGTCAGAATTGGCCGTAATCAACGGGTCCCTTGGGAGGAAACATCGCCGTCGCCTCGATCTCGATGAGCGCGCCTGCGGGAAGCGCCGCGACTTGAATCGTCGTTCTTACGGGCGGCTCAAATACAAACCGCTTGCCGTAAATCTGGTTGACCGCCTGCGTTTGGCCAAGATCGGTCGTGTAAATCACGCACCGCACGATGTGACCCATCGTGAGTCCGGCGAACTCGATAATCGCCTCAATGTTTTTCATCACTTGATCGGTTTGACTGGGAATATCGTTGCCCACCAACTTTCCCGTCTTAGGATCGAGCGCAATTTGTCCGGCGAGAAAAAGCATATTTCCCTGCTTGATCGCTTGCGAATAGGGGCCAATGGGCGGTGGCGCCAAAGGAGCCAATAAGACGGTTTTATCGCCGTGTTTCATGGGAGATTTCTCCTGCTGAGCGAAGGCATTTGCCCCTTACGCCGCAGCCTCAAAATGGTAACAAGATTTTTATCACGCTTTCCTCAATCGGGGCAAGCGGGAAGGCGCATAGAATTGAAAAGATTAGGCATATGTAACTGGCCGCTCGAAGCTATTTCTGCATCACAGTGATATCGCCCGCCGCTGGACGCTGCCCATTTCGAGCCCAGGCATCGAGTCGCCTCAACCCTTCGGACATTTCTTCTTCACTGAACGCGCAATGGCCGACTCGATCCACGTAGAGTTGGACGAAGTTTTCCGTTGTTCCCGCGACCTGCGTCAACTGCTCGTAATACTGGCATCCCTGGACGGGAACCAACTGATCCACGAACGTGTGAATCGAGATGACGGGATCGGCAATTCGGCCCGTTGGCGTCACCCACTGCCGAAGATACTCGACCGACTTCGCGTCGGCTGAATAACGCTTGATTTCGCGATTGAGCTTCGCGTCGTCACCGCTTCCCGAATAAATCGTGCTGCGATTATCGAAGGCATTGCCGCCCGTGCGGATTTGAAGTTCGCGCAGAATCTCCGTCCAAAACGCAACGACCGGCGCGATGGATTCAAGATTCGGAATTTTTACCATCTTGAGAAACAACTCGGCTTTTTCAGGGTTCTCTTTTACCAGCGCATTGATCTTGAAAGCGGCTTTTGCCATTGTTTGCGCGCCGTCGGGGAATTCAACGACGCTTCCCGGAAGTCCCGGCATCAGGTAATCGAACAGCAATCGCGCGTCGAAGACGTTTTCTTTGAAAAACTTGAGCGCGGGTTCAGCAACCGCGCACATCGGCAGCGCGCCGTCGTACGATTCGGGGAATTGCTCAATCGTTTTGAACGTGATCGCGCCGCCTTGCGAATGCCCCGCAATGAACGTCGGATAAGTGCGTCCGTATTTGGAAACAAAGTGCCGGCGCAGCGCTTCGGTATCGAGAACTCCCTCGCGCGCGGCCCAACCTTGAACGGAGTACTTTGACTGCGCAACGGCATAGCCAAGTTGATTGCCGACGTTTGCGAACGAGCGGTTGAAATCCCGGCGACTCGGGGAAACAACCTCGTATCCGTGCGCGTACATAATGAGGCCGCCATTCCAATTCTCCGGAATTTTAATGAGAAACTCCGCGCCCGCAATCTCGCCGGTCTCTTCGACTGCGCCTTTGGGTTTCTCTTGCGCATAAGCGGGACAAACGCCCCAAAGCGCAATCGCAATTCCCAACACACCAATGTACAGCAGTGTCCTAAACATGTTTCTTTTCTCCAATCCCAATTCACATCTCAAATTTTCAATTTCAAATTTCAAATCGCAAAGCTTAATCACATTTCAGAATTCATCATTCATAATTCAAAACTTCCTAAACTCCATATTCTTCCGGCCTGTATTGGTGCGGATGATCCTTGATCCATTGCGCCGTCCGCGCGAGTCCCTCTTCAAATGTCACGGTCGGTTTCCATCCGGTCGTCTCACGCAGTTTGGAAGAGTCGGCGATCAACTTTTCAACTTCACTTGGCGCGGGACGTTTGCGTTCGAGATCGCTGACCACGGGTTTCTTAACGCCAATTGTCTTTTGCGCGATTTCGACAATCTGATGCACCGATCGCCCTTCGCCCGTTCCCATGTTGAACACTCGCCCACGGACGCGATCGAGCGACGCACGAGCGAGCGCGAGAAATCCGGCGGCAGCATCCTCAACAAAAGTAAGATCTCGCACGGCATCCATGTTGCCGAGTTCAATCGTCGCTTTTCCCTCGGAGAGGGCCTGCATGAGAATGGTCGGAATAACGGCGCGCGCGGATTGGCGCGGACCAAAAGCATTGAAGGGTCGGAGCGTCGAAACCGGAACGTCAAACGAACGCGCATAAGATTCGGCAAACTTATCGGCCGCGATTTTGCTGGCCGCATACGGCGACTGCGCGCTCAGCGGATGCGCTTCAGTCATCGGTGTTTCCTTGGCCGTTCCGTAAACCTCAGAGGTCGAGGTCACGATGACTCGCTCCGGACATTCCTCACGCGCGGCTTCAAGAACGTTGAGCGTGCCTTGGACATTAACCCGAAGGTAACTCTCCGGAGCGCGATATGAATAGGGAATTCCGATCAGCGCCGCGAGGTGGAAAACCTGATCGCAATCGCGAATCAACTCGCGAATGCAACGGCCATCGAGAATATCGCCGCGCGTGATTCGCAATCGGCCTTCGGCAACCCACGCTTCACTTTTGCTCGTTCCTTCGGTGAGAACCTCTGCAAGATGTCCGATGGAGCCGAGTGAATTGTAATGAACGAGCGCGCGCACCGTGAAACCCTGCGTCAAAAGCAGATGCGTGAGATGACTCCCGATAAAGCCCGCCGCGCCCGTCACAGCTACGGTTTGATCGTTAGATGGATCGCTGCTTTTCGATTCAGAGGAACTCATTCTTCATCGCTCATTTCTTTTTCGCCTTTACCCTTATTCTTGAACAAATCGTATTTTGTCATCTTGTTGTGCAGGCTCTTGCGCGAAATGCCGAGGATGTCGGCGGTTTCCTGGCGACGGTAATTCATTTGCCGGAGCGCGGCTTGGATCATCTTTTTCTCGGCGTTCTCGACAATCCGCTCGATTTCCGGCGCCATGGGTCCTACGGGAAATTCCTCCGACTCGTGCTGTGTCGAGCGCGGAGGATTGTCGCCGCGTCCGCTGATCGCGGAAGGGAGCGCATCCACATCCAAAACCGTTCCAGCGTTCATGACGATCGCGCGTTGGATCGTGTTTTCCAATTCGCGAATGTTACCGGGCCAAGGGTAAGCTTCCAACATTCGCAACGCGTCGGGAGATACGCTGGTCATCATCCTGCCGCTTGGATTGGCATGCTTCCGAAGAAAATATTCAATCAACGCGGGAAGGTCTTCGATCCGCTCGCGTAACGGCGGCACGAATATCGGAACGACGTTAATACGGAAATATAGGTCCTCGCGAAATTGCTTTTCGCGCACCATGGCCGCAAGATCGCGATTCGTCGCGGTCATGATCCGCACGTTCACGGGTCGCGGGCGGTTTTCACCGATCCGCTCAACTTGCTTTTCCTGAATCACTCGGAGCAGTTTGGCTTGGAGCGAAAGCGGCATTTCGCCGATTTCGTCGAGCAAAATCGAGCCGCCGTCCGCAACCTCAAATTTTCCCGGCTTGCTGGCGACGGCTCCGGTGAAAGCTCCCTTGTCGTGCCCGAAAAGTTCGCTCTCCAAAAGATTTTCGGGAATCGCCGCGCAGTTGACCTTCACGAACGGCTTGTTCGGTCCCGCGCCGATCTCGTGGATCGCCTCGGCCACGACTTCCTTGCCGACTCCGCTTTCGCCCGTAATGAGAACGGTGATATCGTGCGCAGCCACGCGCCGGATCAACTCGTACACGCGCGTCATCTTTTCGCCGCGTCCGATAAATCGGTGACCGATGGCCTCCTCGGCAAGTCGGTCTTCGAGCGTCCGAACTTTGCGCATCAGCGCCTGCTTATCCATCGCACGGCGAAGGATCACGCGTAATTCATCCAGTTCGAACGGCTTGGTAAAATAATCATAGGCTCCGGCTTGGAGCGCCTCGCTGGCAAGCTGCTGCGATCCGAAGGCCGTTATCATGACGACGAGCGCATCGGGACGCAGCTCGCGAATTCGACGCAGCGCATCCATCCCATCCACACGCGGCATCTTCATGTCGAGGATATAGAGGTCGTAGGCCTTCGCCTCGGCCTTTTGAATCGCCTCGCGTCCGTCCGCCGCCAACTCCACCTCACAGTTTTCTCGCTTCAAAAATTGGGCAAGGACGAAACGAATTCCTTCCTCGTCATCGGCGACCAACACGGTTTTTCGTTCTTCATTACTCATGATTGATCATTCACTGAGCGGGCGCGATGGTTGGGGCAAGCCCATCCCGGACAGCCTTGAACCGAACGGTAAAGGCAACTTCATCCGCTCCTGTCTCGAGCTCAACTCGGCCATTTTGCTGAGTGACGATCTGATGCGCAATGGCTAAACCCAAACCGGTGCCCCGTTCTTTAGTCGTAAAAAATGGCATGAAGACTTTTGGACGGAGCGCTTCTTCGATTGTTGAGCCGGTGTTATGCACAGTTGCACAGACCCAGTCTCCATCAACTTCACGTCGAACAAAGGTTTTGAGAGTCACTCGCGAATGAGGCGCAGCCGACTCGAGCGCGTTGCGAATCAAATTGCCGAACGCGCGCGCTAAACGATCAGGTTCGGCCAAAATCGGAGGAGTCGCCGTGAATTCCTCCACGATTTTAATCTCCTTTTCGCGCAGCTCGCGCGGCAGACTGCTTAGAATCGGAGTGGCCGCGCGAAGAACAGTTTCAATATTCGTCGGCGCGGGCGGAGTGGAGGTCGTGTTACTGAAATCGAGCAGCTCGGAAACAAAACGGTCCAAACGGTTCACCTCTTGCACGATGCGGTTCAGGTATTCCGCTTCGGATCCCTCAGGTTTATTCCGTTCAGTCGCCAGCAACTGGGTCATTCCCTTGATCGCGCTGAGGGGATTGCGCAGTTCGTGCGCGAGACCCATCGAGAACGTGCCCAGCGCCGCCAATTGATCGGTCTTGCTCAGTTGCGCATAAAGATGACGGATTTCCCCCGCGTCGCGGAAGTTCAGCATCGCGCCGCCGAGCCGTCCTCGCGAATCCTTAAGCGTCGAGACCGAAGCGAGCAGCGATTCCTTTTCGCGTGTGGTATTCAGCACGATCTCCCTTGGCGCATGACGTTGCTCTTCATGTAGGGACGCTTCGAGATAATTCCAAAGCGGATGAAATTTGGAGGGCAGTGAATCCCGCAACTCCTTAACGGAACGTCCCACGGCTTCATTGGGGTTCATCCCCAGAATCTGCGCGCCGGTACGATTAATGGCAGTGATACGACCATGATGATCGGTCGTAATGATCCCCGTGACGATTCCTTCAATGAGGTAACGGTTCCGCACTTGGATGCTGTCATTTACAAAGTCCATCATGCTATTGAAAGAACGCGAAAGGTCGCCAAGTTCGGGCGAAGCGAGGAGCGTGGGAGCACGGAAATTGAACTCGCCTGTGTCCATCAAACGATGCGCCGTCTTTTGCAATTCGAAGATCGGACGCAAGATTGCATAGGCTAATCCCAGTCCCGTCGCAAAGGCGAATCCACAAAGGATGAGCATCGTGTAGAGATGCCACCTAAGAAGTTCACCGGTGATACCCTGCGCACCGAGACGTTGCAATTCTCCTTCACGCGCTTCGAAAAGCTGCCGCGAGACAAGTCCGAAGGCCAAAACGAAGAGGACGAGTAGCGCGGGGATGGAAATCGCCAGCCTAATTCGCCCGCGCCTCGTTCTCGTTTGATCCGGATCGCCAAGCGACAAAGTGTCTTGTGGAAGCGGTTGTTCGGAGTTCGACATTAAATAGGCGACCTTACCCCATCTTCCGGAACTGCCCCGGGGAAATCAACCGCGAGCGTTCGCATTAGCGTAAATTCGCCAGGGTGCGAGTTCTGTCCCATTGACCCCCATGCGGGCATTGGATAGTCTCATGGTTAGCCGCGCCCAGAACCGGCAGACTTGTGTGGGGCGTGAAATGGAGAATCGTCATGGCTCGATTGCGTTTGCCGAGTTTTATTTGTCTCGCGCTTTGTGTCCTAATGCTCACGAGCTGCATCAATCTTCCTCCCGGGTTGTTTGGAGCTTCGCGCGGGCCGGTGAGCGCGCAGACGATTATCCCAGCGAAACGGTATTTTACAACCGATCAGATCATGGTGCTCGATGTCAGCGGGGTCATCTCGATCCAGAAAATTTCGGGTTGGTTCGGCGGCGAGAGCGCGGGGCTGGTCGTGCAAGTTAAGGATCGGCTACTAGCTGCTGCAAAAAACAAAAACATTAAGGCGATTATTCTCCGAATTGATTCCCCCGGCGGCGGCGTTACGGCTTCCGATGTCCTTTATCGCGAAATTCTCGATTTCAAAAAGGAAGCCAAGATTCCAGTCATCGCCGTGATGGAGGACGTTGCCGCTTCGGGCGGGCTTTACGTCGCGATGGCTGCCGACGCAATTTACGCTCATCCAACCGCGATCACGGGCAGTATCGGCGTGATCACCACGCTTCCGAATTTCGAGGGACTTTCGGAAAAAGTCGGACTCGAAATGCGCGTTATCAAATCGGGCAAGAATAAGGACTTGGGTTCGCCGTGGCGGTCGCTTTCTGATGAAGAGAAACAAATTTTTCAAAGCATGATTGATTCTATGTATGAACGGTTTATCGGCGTCATCCTCGAAAACCGAGGCAAGAAAGGACTCACGCGCGAGAAGTTGATGGAGTTCGCCGATGGTCGCGTCCTGCAAGCCGATGAAGCCGCGAAGCTGGGTCTTATTGACGGCACCGGTTACATGGATGACGTCATCAAAGCGACGAAAAAAGCGGCGGGAATCGAAGACGCGGACATTATTTCCTATGAATATCCCGGAGCTTATCGCGGGAATATTTACGCCGCTTCTCCTTCGCCTGCACCCAGGGCGCAACTCGGCGGAGGCGACATGAACCTTCTCAAACTCGATACGAGCGCACTCGAAGCCGGTCTGCCGCGAGATACGCGCTTTCATTATATGTGGTTGCCGTAAACTGCGCGATTCTGTTTTCCATAACGAGAAAATTTCATGGCCTATACTACGCTACTCTACGAGATTGCTGACCGTGTCGCGCGGATCACGCTGAATCGTCCTGAAAAGTTGAACGCCATTAATCGCGAGATGCCGCGTGAGCTACGCGACGCCGTCGAAACCGCCAATCGCGATGACCGCGCGCACGTCATTGTCCTATCCGGCGCGGGTCGAGCCTTCTGCGCGGGCTACGACCTCGAAATGTTCGCCGAATCTGCAAATCCCGAGGCCGGAACCCAGGAGATGCCGTGGGATCCGCTCCGCGATTACCAATACATGGGCGACGACACCGCTTGCTTTATGAGCCTCTGGCGCGGATTGAAACCGGTCATCTGCAAAATTCAGGGCTACGCCGTCGCGGGAGGTAGCAACATCGCCCTCTGCGCCGATCTCATCGTCATGGCCGAAAACGCGAAGATCGGTTATCCGCCTGCGCGCGTTTGGGGTTGCCCGACCCCTGCGATGTGGATGTATCGCGTCGGGGCCGAACAAGCTAAGCGGATGCTTCTAACCGGAGACCTCATTGACGGCCGAGAAGCCAAACGGATCGGACTAGTCATGGATGCCGTTCCCGAAAGCGAATTGGATACCCACGTCGAACGACTTATCGCGCGGATGACTTCGATCCCGAAGAACCAACTCATGATGCACAAGATGATTGTGAATCAGGCCTACGAAAACATGGGGATCGGTTCGACGCAAATGATGGCCGCGCTCTTCGATGGCATCGCGCGCCACACTCCCGAAGGCATCGCTTTCAAGGAACTTTGTGAGAAGGAAGGATTCAAACGCGCCGTCATTAAACGGGATCAATAAGGCGAGGCCAAGATCGTTTGGACGACTTGCTGCGCAGCCCAATCTTCGGCGGGAACGGCCAGAAAATCCCATACGTCCTGCCGCTGAGCAACTTGTATGGCAAAGGCTTCCGACGAATTCCAAGGTCGCCCCAGCAGATCGTAAATCCGATAAAATCGTTTTGCCCAAAACTCGGCCATTTCGCGCGGTTCCACATCATAACCTTGGGTCGCGCCGAGTCCGAACTCAAAGGCGACTAGGGGACGAAAACGTCGCAGACATTCGGTTGCCCCCAACAGGATTTCATACTCGCCGCCCGAAGCGTCAAGCTTCACAAATCGTAGGGTTTCAAATTCTTCAAGAAACGAATCGAGCCGCCGGAGTGCGACATTCGTCCGGGCAAGCCGCGTCGGGTGATCGTATTTCCGCTCACGAAGGCCGCTATATGCGGGCGTATCGAGCGCGAGGATGAAATCAACGGAGTCCAACTCGTAGTTCGCCAGGGCACATTTGTGGATTTGGATGCGCGGAATTAACTCCTGATGATGCTTCTCTAATCGCTCCCCTAGAATCTCTGCACTCGGTGCGGCGGGTTCGAACGCATGAACACAACCGGTGGAACCGACCGCCTCCGCCAATTCAAGCGTATGCGTCCCTACGTCCGCGCCGATATCCGCAACTGTATCGCCGGGACAAACAATATGCTTATAAACGTTCACGAGGATGCGATCGAAATTGGGATTGCGGTGAGGCGTAAGTGGCGTTGCAGTTATCATGGGGTGGCGTTTCGTCGGCGAGTTCGCGGCATTCTCCCCTCCGTGCTAAGCGAGTTTCAAGCTTGTTGAACAAAACGTAGGCCTAAGAAAAAGGTGGCGACGCACGGAATCCTTGGACTAACATCCCCTCCGTCTAGCGGTGGGCGTGTTTTCGTGCGCCAGAGCGCCTCAGATATCGGGGGAAAGAGGCGTTTTGCACCCGATGCCGTCTGTCTGCGGACACCATTTCCGCTTGGTCGGAATGGAAGTCATGGGAAATGCATTATGGAAAAGGAGACACGATAAGATCGTCATGCTTAAAAAACATTTTTACATTCTTTTTGCCTGTTTGGTTTCGCTTTTTGCAGTCGAAGCCAAAGCACAGGATCCTTGGGGACTGGCCAATGATGTGCCCACGTGGCAACCCGGAGATCAATGGTCATTCCGGCGCACGTTTACGATTGCGCTCAATGGCATTCTAGCCGAAGACGTGGGCTTCCCGGGCTTCGATCTTTGGATTGACGCTAATCTCTACTTTACCGATGACTTCACTTTGCAGGTTACGGGTGAGGCCGTTGTTAACAATGGCCTTCACGGGTTTCAAAATACGCTAGCCTATAACCGAACTCGAACGGCAGGAACGCTTTCGGTGACAGGCGCCGGCTCTTTGACCCTCTATGTCAACGACGTGCGTTCCACCGAGAACGTCAATTTGCTTTTTAGTCTCCCATCGGCCAATTCGTCAACGGGCACAAACTGGACGGCTGTCGCGGATTTGGCGCAAATCCGTGAAAACTTCTCGTTCCCAGATACGACGGTCGTCAATGGATTATCAATCACAACTGGAACTCCAAACCTCTGTGCTACGCTTCCGGCCGTTGGGCTAAGTTGTGGCAACAGCTTCACCTACACCCTCGGAGCAAACCTGAATATTGATCATGCGGCTGTGGATACGCAGTACGGCGCTCTCTCAACGACGGGCGGTCTTGAGGTTATGGACTTCCCCACCATTGATCCCTTTCAGGATAATGGCTCCGGGGAGAAGTGGTCCCAGTTCGTTCAGCGGGGCGTGAATGGGTCGCTTCACTTGATCCAAACAAACATACCGATTGACCAACTCGTCGTGATCAATGAAGCCGTTCCGTTGCTTCAACTGAATACGCTGCAAAGTCTAACGGCGACGGATCCCAATAGCTTATTTGCCAACAATCGCCGCGTTCAGGGACAATCCCCCAACCCCTCAGCTAATGACGACGCGTATTATACTCCAACGGCTAAGGAGTTTTCCTATTTCAAGATGGGGAACGTTTCGGTCAGTTCGGGACTATTGACCGTCGGCGTGAACAACTTCACCACACGACTCTTAAACTCCGGAAGTTTCACGCTGGCTCCCGACGGCGATATCGTCAATCTAGCGATCACGCCGCCACGTCCCGGCGCGGGACAGCCCTTCACCGTTACGGGATTGGCCCCGCTCGGAACCAACATCACCGGCACCGTGTTGTTGCCCGGCGGTGGTGGCTCATCAGCCAATGTGGGGGTTACTCTGGGAGCCTTCTCGATTCCGCTCGTTGCTCCAACAAAGCGGGATTCCACACGCTCGCAAGCAACTTCCACGGAAAAGGAAATCGCGTCATTTGGCATTCAGTTGGTGCGAGATGGACTGGCCGTGCCTTACAATAAAAAATCGCTGACCTTGCGATTGGATGTCATCACACCCGTCCGCGATTGGTCCATGTTCGAATAATCACCCGCTTCCCCCGAAGCGTGGATATCACTAAAAAGCAGCAGGCGTTCCGAACTTCCCGGAACGCCTGCTCTTTTTTAATGCGTGGGGAGGATTCAACTCTTGCTTGCATGAAGCCCACAATTTCGGGATGATACGAGGTTCTGATTGGGGGATGATAATCCTCCATGCGAAGGGATTTGAGAGGGAACGGAACGTAACATGTTGAGCTGGTGGCTGATTTTGATTCTTTTGGTTTACTTCGCCGTCTGCGCGATGCTTATTTTTATCATCCTGATTCAATCAGGCAAAGGCGGCGGGCTTTCGAGCCTTGCCCAGGCCAGCGGCGGAATCACCGACGCCATTGGAGCAACGGGCGCGGAAAAGACCATGAACAAGATTACGACAATGATCGCAATCAGCTTCATGCTCCTCGCGATTTTCAACTCGATAACATCCAGCATACGATCCGGCGGACGAAGCGGCGCGGATATTTTAGGTCCTCCGCCGCCCGTTCAAGCGCCCACAGGCGCTGGGGCTGCGGCTCCAGGTGTGCCCGGAGTTCCCGGTGCGGTCGGAGCGCCGTCTATGGTGACCGAACCGGCTGCACCCGCGGCAGCGCCCGATGCGTTACCGCCGAGCGTTCCCGCCGATCCTTCTCTCAGCGGCGCGCTGCCAGAGGGTTCCGCTCCTTCGATGCCCGCGCCGGAAGGTCCTGCTTCGGCTCCCGAATCTCCGGCACAGCCGCAATAAAATTTCACCGAGTAGAAGCGAGTCTCGCTCATGACTTACGGAACGCCGCTCGACGAACCTCAATTAGCTGAATGGGAGGCGCGCGAGCAACTTTGCGAAGTGGGTCGCTGGCTCTGGCATCGGCAATACGTGGAGGCCAATGGCGGCAACATGTCGTATCGGCTATCCGATGGGCGCATCCTCGCGACGCCGACGATGATCAGCAAGGGGATGATGAAGCCCGAGGATATGGTCATCCTCGATCTCGACGGCAATCAACTTTCGGGCAAGCGCAAAAAGACTTCGGAAATTCTCGTCCATCTTCAGATTTTGAAAAATCGTCCCGATATTCGGTGCGTGATCCACTGCCATCCGCCCCACGCGACGACCTTCGCGATTTCGGGCAAGGCGCTTCCGAAGTGCGTCCATCCCGAGCAGGAAGTTTTCTTGGGCGAAGTTCCGATTGCGCCGTATGAGACGCCCGGAACGCAACGCGTCGCCGACACGCTCACGCCCTACCTGCATGATTTCAACGTGTTCCTTTTGGCGAGCCACGGAGCCGTTGCGGCGGGACAAGGCATCCTCGACGCGTATTGGAAAATCGAGATCGTCGAGGCGTATTGCAGGCTCATAATCCTTTCGCAATCGCTCGGCGGGCCGACGACGCTCAGCCAACAGCAGATGGCCGAACTGCTCCAACTGAAAAAGAATTTGGGAATTCACGACCGGCGTTACACGAACACGGCGGCGCAAGTGTGCGATACCGGTTCGCCCGCGCCTTCGGATTTCGAGCAGGTTTCGAATCCGGCATGCGCCTGCCACGATACGCCTGCCAACGCGGAAGAAGCGGAAATGGTCCGCCGCGTCACTGAAGCTGTTCTCAAGAAAATGCGTGGATAAAAGAAATTAACGCAAAGGCGCAAAGACGCAGAGACGCAAGGAGGGAACTTGCGTTCGATCGCGCTCGATTTAATCTGGATTTAATCTGTGCCTGTCCCCGAATTTCCGAATTTCCCAATCTGTGCCTGTCCCCGAATTTCCGAATTTCCAGGAGGGAACTTGCGTTCGATCGCGCTCGATTTAATCTGTGCCTGTCCCCGAATTTCCTTTCGGATTACACCAGGCTTGATTGAACGCAAGTTCCTTCCTTGCGTCTCTGCGCATTTGCGTTAATTTCTTTATTCGGATTTACGGTTTCTTTGCCACGCAATAGAGCGTCTGATCCGTTCGGAAAAAAATCTGGCCGTCTGAGATTGCAATCGAGGCCAGCGCATATTCTTCGACTGTATTGCGCGAGATGATATTGAACTTTGGCGCGGCGTCCATGACGACCGTTTCGCCGTCCTCGCTCAAGATATAAATTTTTCCGTCCGCGATTACGGGTGACGACGAAAAGTTTCCGCCGACCCGCTCTTTCCAAACCTCAGTTCCCGTCGCTCCTTCAAAGCACGTTCCGATGCCATCATCGTTGATCATATAAAGGTATCCGCCCGCCGTAACGAGCGAAGGAACATAAGGACCGCCGTTTTTCTTTTTCCAGAGGACGTTGGTTTCGGTGACGTCGCCGTAGCCGCCCAATTTAACCGCCATGACGGGGGCGCTGCTATATCCGCCGTAAGTAAAAAGCGTATCGCCCGAATGGACGGGGCTGGGCACGGGGACTTGTAGAATCCCTTTCGCGCGCCAGATTTCCGCGCCCGTCGTCGGGTTCAAGCCTTCGACGCGATTGGCGGTGTTGACGATCATCTGATCCTCGCCCGCGACCTTTACGAAATACGGAGTGCTATACGAACGCGCGCCCTTGCCACGATCAATTTTCCAGAGGTTCTCACCGGTCTTTTTGTTGACCGCCAAGATGTAGGCCGAGCGAGTGTGATCGCAGAGCATGATGAGGCTATCTTGATAAAGCGCGGGGGAACTGCCGGGTCCCCAGATAATTAC
>CAZPIK010000084.1:0-13514 GCA_964586185.1 uncultured Candidatus Sumerlaeota bacterium
ATTTCTCGAAATTGAAGCGCGTAGATCGTAGTCGGTTCCAAACGTATTCCGAGACTGCCACACGATCATCCACAGTCCCCTGCGATCCGTCGCGACAAAGGGGAAAGCGTCCGTTGCCGTATTGGTCGTGACCGTTACGGGTTCGCTCCAACTCGAACCGGCGTTCGAGCTGCTAAGCGCCTTGATTTCGATATCGGCTCCATCCGTGCCCGTGTAAACCATCACCAAATTCCCAAGCCCATCGGTCACGATGCGCGCAAAACCGTCCTGGGCATCCGTTCCTGATGTCGCGAGTAACAAATCGCGATCATCCCAATCGATGCCACCATTTGTGGAGCGGGAAGTGTAAATGTCCGTTTCGTCATTAGGATTGCTAAATGTACGATACGTGTGCCAGGCCGCAATCCAAGTTCCAGTACCGGTTCCATCGTAGGCCAATGTGGGCCAGGTATCGTCTATCCCTAAATCGGTCGTTAACCCGGTCGTCGTTGCAGCATTGGAATTTAGCGGCTGAAGTAAAGGCGTTGTATCTTGGATGTCGCTCCAGACCAAGGTTCGATCAGGGTCGTTCATATCCTCTACGGCGCGCGCGATTAAAATATCGAATTCGATATTCCTTAGCGCATTGCCGCCGCTGCCGCTGATGATGGTGCCTGTCGAAGCGAACTTCCCGTTGATCTTAATTGGATCGAGGCTCGTCACTTGATTGGTCGGCATTGTGGACGCCCACGCCACGAGCCAGGTTCTTTCTCCATCCACTCCAAGGATGGTCGGACCGAAATTGAGGCGCGGTTTCGTCGCAAATACCGGGGAAACCAATTTTGCGGACGACCATGTCATTCCATCGGAAGAAACTGAAAAATATATGTCCTCATCCTGTCCGTTATTCGGCTCGGGTGGAACAGCGTTCAAGCGCCCGCGGAAATTCGACACCCACACGACCAGCCAAGTGGGATGCTCAGGATTGCCGTTAAAGGCAATGTCGGGAACGTAATCCCCCCGGAAAGCCTGCATATTATCGAGATACGCCGTGTCGTTCAAAATACCGGGACTGGTCCACGTTTCTCCATTATTCATCGAAACAGAATAGTGGATGTCCCGGTCGTATTCCGGCGCGACTCCCGGTCCCGGATCGTTGTCGTTCACAATCCCGTTATTTGAAGGAGTCGTCGGCCCATCAATGTTGTGCGTGGATTCCCATACGGCCACCCATTTTCCCTTGCCGTCCGTCGCCGCCCTCACCCGACCGTCGCGCCCGAATTCAAAATTCGCGGAGGCTCCCGGATCGCTTGCCGCCGACGAATTGATCGCCTCGACTTGATCCAGGTTGAATTGTATCGCACCAAACCCCGATAATTGCGCGCATGCGTCCTCTATTCCAAAACCGAATAACCCACTGAACGCTAAAAACGCGGCGGCACAAAATAGCCAGACGTTTCGATTGCGCGATAGCTCGCTTGATGACGTAGGCGTAGTTGTCATAGTTCGTTTCATTCTATCTGGATGAACGCAAAGACTATTGACCGCGGATCAATCCTTCCGCGGCAGTGAGCAAAGCTTCTAAAAGCCCACCCCCGAACAGTTAAACTGTCAGTGCAAACCAAACTACCGACGCCAGCGCAATGAACAACGGATAATTTACTACACAAATTGAACTGTCAAGAATGCACTTCTACAATTTACTAAAGCCTGTTGCAACTCGCACAGTTTGGATCTAAGTGAAGAGGGGCGTCCCCTATATTCCACCCATCATCGAAGCGTCAATGGGAGTCATGCCGGACGTCGTAGGAAGTTGTTCGGGGAATCGTGTCACTTCGGTCGCCTCGCG
Organism: uncultured Candidatus Sumerlaeota bacterium; assembly: GCA_964586185.1. Classification (GTDB taxonomy): domain Bacteria; phylum Sumerlaeota; class Sumerlaeia; order MVZB01; family JAJFLK01; genus CAZPIK01. Next base: position 1,829 of record CAZPIK010000084.1, read on the forward strand.
CCAACCATTGCCCACACCCTTGCCGTCCCAGATCAGGTCCGAGCCTGGAATTTTGGCGATTTTCAACGTCGGCGCGGGGTTTTTACCGTTATCGGCGAATAGGTTATCGTGGATCAAGTTGTTGTCGGGATTCGGCTCTATGTCGAGATTGATCTTTTCTTTCGACGCCGTTTGCGAGGAAAGGAAACTCAGCATCGTGATGCCGCTCGACTCATTGCCGAAGATTTGGTTCTTCGTCACTTCGGTGTGATCCGCCGCCATGATGAGCATTCCGGTTCCTTTAGGGAGATACGAGACGATGGTTCCCGGCTTGGCGAAGTTGACGTGGTTGTTTTCCCACGAGCGGTTATTGACGACGCGGCAATGGCTGCTGACTTTCGACGCGCCGTTCGGGAGCAGGAATACGAGGATGCCGCAGGTGTTGTGATGCGCGCTGTTGTTCGTCACGAGCGCGTTGACCGAGTTTTCGATCTCGATTCCCGCGACGTTGTTAAAGACTTCATTATTCCTGACGATAATATTGCGACTTTGGCCGACGTAAATCCCCGCGTCTTTTGCGCCGGAAACGACGCAGCCTTCCACCAAGACGCCATCGCACTCGACCGGATAGACCGCGTAAAGGCCAGCGTCTTCGACGACGAGATCGCGAAACACGACGTTCTTGGCCTTGTTCACGACGATGCCGTTGCCCGTATAATGTCGAATGATAAATCCTTGGATCGTGAAGTCGCCCGCCGAGCCGAGAACCGCATCGGGAAGGGTTCCTTGTCCATCGAGGACAGGTCGTTCGCCGTTAATGGATAATCCGACAAGTTCAATGCCCGCGCGATCCACGGTGATCGTTTGATGATAGACGCCGGGCAGAACTTCGACGCGATCTCCCGCTTCCGCGCGATCCACGGCGGCTTGGATGGACTGCCCCGGCGCGACAGTAAAGGTCGCGGAAACGCTTCCGTGTGGCGGCGCGATGCGAGGCATGGTGCGCGTTTGTGAAGGCGCATAAGCCGCAGGAACTGCGGAAGCGGAAGACGCAATCGTGGACGTGCCCGGTTGGCTAACGCGTCCGATGTTGCGTCCGGAGAGAGGCTGCATCGCGGGCTGCGGCACTGCTTTGGACTTCACTTCAACAACGGGAAGACCGGATGGAACTTTGGTCGGCGCTTCGGGTTGAAGCGAGGTGTCGGTCAGGGCGTGGAGAAACGAAACAAGATCAGCGGTCTCTTCAGGAGTGATATCGAACTTGCTGATCTTGTCGTCAATATTCTCGATCTGGACTTTTTCGCGACGACCGCCACCCTCCGCGTAAAACTTGATGACCTCTTCGAGCGTCGCAAATTTGCCGTTGTGCATGTAGGGCGCGTTGAGCGCGATATTGCGGAGCGTGGGAACTTTGAACGCGCCAAAGGGTCCCTGCTCGGGGACTTTCGCGCGTCCCATGTTGTACGTGCCGTCGTCTTCCGGCACACCGATGATGCGGAACGTATTGTCCGAGAAATAGGGCATGGAATGACACTCGAAGCATCGGGTCTTGAGCGAGCGAAAAAGATTCATGCCGCGCTTTTCCTGTTCGTTCATGGCCGCAAAATCGCCCGCGGCGTAACGATCGAATTTTGAATTGAAGGAAAGAATCGTGCGTTCGAACGCCGCAATGGCCATCGTGATATTGCGGAACGTGACGGCAGCATCGGCCTCGCCGCCGAAAACTTTTTTGAAATGGTCCACGTATTCCGGAATCGCCTTGACCTCTTTAACGGCTTCATCGGCGTTCTGGTTCATCTCATGCGCGTCTTGGATCGGTCCCTCGGCTTGTTGTTCCAAATCCTTGGCACGACCATCCCAAAATTGGAACGTGCTGTAGGCGGCGTTCCAGATCGTCGGGGCGTTACGAGGAAGAACGTCGCCGCCGGTTCGCGCAGGGCCGACGCCCGTTCCGCCTTTTCCCATACTGGTTTTGCGTCCGTCGGAAAAACCGAAATCGGGATGGTGGCAATGAGCGCAGGAGGTCGTGTTGTCGCCGCTCAGGATCGGATCGAAATAGAGGAGTTTGCCCAACGCGACCTTTTCCGGAGTCATGGGATTCTCTGCCAGCGATTTCATCGCCGGGAAAGGATGTTGCAGTCCGGTCGCGCGCGGTTGCCCCTCTTGAAACGGCTCGGCGGGAAGATACTTGTCGCCGACAAGCCGGAATCCGGGGATTTCGGGTTTTGCTGCGGCTTCTTGGCCCCAAGCGACTTGGGCGACGCTCGATCCAATAGCGATGGCTCCCAAGCAAAGGGCGGCTGCGAATTTACGTCCGGCGATCATGTTTCTTCTCCACTCCTGTTTCGACGACTTGGCATCGTCGCCGTATTCTTGAACAACCGACACCGCTCGGGCAAGAGAGGAATTGCATTTTCATCTCATTGCGGTTCACCTTAACGATCCCCCGGCGTGGCACGAACAAGATTTGCTCATACATGGCTGATGAAGATGAAACACCTGTTTTCGAATCGCCCAGCGCGCGCGTACCCAGATGGATTGAATGGCTTTATCCCGCAACGCGCGAAATGGGCGAAAACCCTCTGTATATTCGTCTTGCCCGGCTCGGATACTGCCAAAGGAAGTTTTGGATGCGCGATACCGGTCCCGCCGAGCTCGCGCGTGGTGGCGGGGGAATCTGGTCGGATATTGGTTTTCTGCCTTTGTTTCTGATCGCGCTGCCGATGGGTGCTTTTCTCTTGTTTGGTTGGTTTCAACAAACATTCGTCATGCCACTCATAAACACTACGATTAGTTTAGCGGATCAACCCGCATATAAAGTCGCTATGATTCTGAGCGATGCTATTGGATTTTCATTATTAGGCGCAGCCATCGGAGTCAGCCTCATCTTCACGCGCACTTTGGGACTCTCCGCGCGATTGCCCCCCATGCGTTTCATCCGCAACGCCGTGGATCCATGGGGTGACGATCTCCGGCTTTCAGGTTTGACCGCGCTAGACATTGACCTCGCGGTATTTGTTTCATCGCTGATGCGCACCGTTCGCCGATTGTTTCTCGGCATGGCCGTCGTCATATTGATGACCACAGGAGGGTCGATTTGCGTCACTGTCGCGACACTCTATTTGCACGTGAATCTCGATCTCCCTGGGCGTGAACAAGCCATCGCGGAAGAAGTTAAGGGCTGGTTTGAAACCATGTCCTACCTGATGCCTTACCTTCTTTTTGTCTTCATTTATATCCAGACGTCGGCGGCTTACTCCCTGTCCGTAACCTTCTGCAACCTCGCGCGATTTAGCCAGCCTGGACCGTGGGCCATTATCCGCCGTGAAGCGAGCGAAGGGTGGTCGTTTTTCAAGACGCATCTGCCGGGAACGATCTTGGCCTATAGCTGGACCCAGTTAGCCAAGACCAATGACTGGGTTATGGCGATGGTCACGGGGATTCTGTTCCTCCTGCCGACGTTGCCGATACTTTACATCTCCACACGCCGATATTGGTCGCGCGATGCGGGTTCGCTCGGCCGCGCGCTTCGCAATTCGGGATCTGATTAATGCTTGAATAGTGTGCGAGGAACATCAATTAGAGCGGTTTTCAAAAGTTCTGTCCGAATATTAAAGATGCTTCGAAGAAGCATCGGCCTTCAGCCCAAGGTTGGCGAGCGAAGCGAAGCCTACCTTGGGATTGGGTTCGTATGTACTGCAACCTCGAAGAGGTTGCGGCCCACACGCACAACAGCCGGAACCTCTTCGAGGTTCAAATCATTCGCGACTTTTACCCCACGTAGTTGCTTCGCTCCAACGTGGGGCTGAAGGCCGCAGCCTCGTTGAGGCTGTCCAACCGAACAAAACATATCAGGACAGAACTTTCGAGAACCGCTCAAGTTGTGGCCGATTCGTGAGTCAGTGAAGTAACGTCAATTCGCTGCGTCGAAGCGCCCCAATACTCGGAGCGAATTATTAGCTCGCTTCAGCGAGCTGCCGATTTGCCCCCAGCTTCAGCTGGGGGTTGGGGCTGAAGCTAACACCTGAGCGCGCTTTAGCGCGGCTTCTCGGACTGCTTTAGCAAGGTTCAGAGGCTGAAGCCAAGTCGAAAAAGCCGCGCTGAAGCGCGCTCATTCAATAGTAAGACTACGTTCCCCCGGCTGAAGCCGGGGGCATCAACGTGAGCAGGCTGAAGCCTGCTAAATAGCTTCCGAATGCCAAGCCGACTAACGAATCCCCAAGTCGCACCCCTCTGTCGGAATTCAAAGTGAAACCATATTCAAAGCGAACCGCATTGATTTTAGCTCCCCCATCACACATGATTGGGGCCGTGCGGAAATTCATTAAGAACCCAATGGAGCGCGGACAATACATGAAGATCGGACACCTAACTCGAATAACGGCACAGGGAACACTCCTTGGACTTCTCGCATTCGGCAGCGGCTCGGCAAGTGGCGAGGGGACGCTCAAGGCCGAAGGGGGCAAACGGTGGTTCAAAGGTAATACCCACACCCATACGCTTTGGAGCGATGGGGACGCCGCGCCGGAAATCTCGGTCAAATGGTATCGGGATCGGGGCTATCAATTCTTGTGCCTTTCGGATCACAACATTCTCGCGGATCGGGAAAAATGGTTTCCGATCGAGGCTCCCAAAGAAAAGCGACTGACCGAAAAACGGTTCATGGAGATTCAGGAGACGTTCGCAAAGGATTGGCCCGTGGTGCGCGAGGAGAACGGCCAGCGTTTCATGCGCTTAAAGACGCTCAATGAATTGAAGGCCAAGTTCGAAGCCGCAGAGGAGTTCCTTTTGATACCCGCCGAGGAGATCACCGCGCCGCAAGCCGTGCATATCAACGCGGTGAACGTATCGGAAACGATACCTCCGCAGACTGCGCCGACCGTGCGTGAAACGCTGAAGAAAGTTTTCGATTCGGTCGAGGATCAGAGCCGTCGGACGGGCAAGCCCATGCTCGCTCACCTCAACCATCCCAATTACAGCACGACCGTCACCGCCGAGGACATTATCGAGATTGAAGGCGAGCGGTTTTTCGAGATTTACAACGGGCATGGCGGCGTCCGAAATAATGGCGACCCGGCCTTGCGCATTCCTTCTACTGATCGTCTCTGGGACATCATCCTTTCAATGCGACTCAAAAAAGGTGGAACCGCGCGACCTCTTTACGGAATGGGCACGGACGATACTCACGCCTATTTCAAACAAGGATTGGGATTGGCCAACGCGGGACGAGGATGGATTATGGTTCTTTCCGAAAAACTTTCCCCTGACGCGATTATCGCGTCGCTGAAACGCGGGGATTTCTACGCGACTTCCGGCGTCACGCTTAATGAGATCAGCCATGTGCCGGGAAAGGCGAGTATCGCGATCCGAAGTGAAGCGGGACAAACTTACACGACGCAGTTTATCGGGACCAAGAAGTCGTTCGACTCCACATCAAAGCCTGCGGTTGATGACGCGGGGAATGAACTCCCGTACGCGACTCGGATTTATGGCGGGGAAATTGGGACGGTTCTGAAGGAAACGACCGACAATCCGGCGATCTTTGAATACAACGCGGGCGAATTTCTTTACGTCCGTGCGAAGATCGTCTCGTCGAAATTGAAGGACAATCCGCACGCCGAGGGAGATCACGAAACGGCATGGACGCAACCGGTGGCGGAAGTGAAAGAGTAGGAGTAGGAGAAATATGAAAACAATACTGATGATCGTAGCCGGGTTGCTGTTCATCCCGGCAATTTTAGTCGCGGAGGACAAAATGGATATCGAATCGCGCGTCAAACACGGCTATGCCGATAACAATGGAGTGAAGATCCATTACGCCAGTCTCGGCGAGGGACCGCTGATTGTCATGATCCACGGCTTTCCGGATTTTTGGTATAGCTGGCGCGATCAGATGGAAGTCCTTGCGCCCGAATACCAATGCGTCGCCGTGGATCAGCGCGGCTACAACATGAGCGACAAGCCCAAGGGTCAGGAAAACTACGACACGAAATTTTTGGTCGGCGATATTGAAGCCGTGATTCGGAGTCTAGGGAAAGACAAGGCGATCATCTGCGGCCACGATTGGGGCGGCATGGTTGCTTGGAGTTTTGCAATGACCAAACCGGAGATGACGGAGAAACTGATCATTCTGAATCTCCCCCACCCCAAGGGACTGGCGCGCGAACTCATCTCAAACCCAAAGCAATACAAGGCGAGCGAATACGCCCGGAATTTCCAAAAGCCCGACGCCGCGCAAAAGGTCAAGCCCGAGGGGCTGGCGTTCTGGGTCACCGACATGGAAGCGCGCAAAAAATATATCGAAGCGTTCAAGAATTCGGATATCGAGGCGATGCTTAATTACTATAAGCAGAATTACCCACGGACCCCACCTCCGGGTGAAGCGCCCGCAACCGCATCGGCTGACGCCAAGACCACCACAACCGCCGCCGTCAATCCTATTGACTCACTTCCGAACGTGAAGATGCCGGTGCTGATGTTCCACGGCCTCAAAGATTTTGCGCTGCTCTCGCCTGCCCTTAATGGCACGTGGGATTGGATGGAGAAAGACCTTACGCTCGTGACCATTCCGAATGCCGGGCATTTCGTGCAGCAGGATGCCTCGGAACTTGTCAGCCGCTCGATGCGGATGTGGCTGAATCGGGACAAATAACACACCTTTCAATTCCAAAATGTTTTAAGTTGCAAACTTTCTTTGACAAGCATACTGTTTCGTCCTTGGTTGTCTCTAAACTGACAAAGAGGGCGATTCTATGCCGTGGTCCCGCATCCTTAAGCGTTGGTCTCGTCGTGCTCGACCGGAAAAACAAAAGTCGAAATCGAAGCCCAGCGTTGCCGAGCGCCAAAGATTGAAGGCCGCGCGGGCGGCGGATCGGCAGAGAAATAAATATCGTCATCGTCGCGAGGAGTTGAGTTTAAGGACTCTCCTGCTTCTCGTGCTGGCTCCGTTGCTTCTCATGGTCGGCGGCGGCGTTGCCGTTCGTTTCGCAAAGGCGCAATCGCCCGCGCCCGCCGTTCACGGAACTCAATACGAATGGACGCCCGCAGGGACGCTCGCCTCCGTTACGCATTCGTCCGGAAAGAAAGTCACCTACGATTACGACGCCGAAGGGAACATGGTGCGTCGGCATTATTTCGACGCCGACGGAAGCCTGCTTAAAGATACCCGTTTCCTTATCGACACCGAGAACCCAACAGGGTTGTCGCAGATCGTCGCGGAGATTGACGGCGTTTCGGGTCGCGTTGAAAAGCAAAACACCTGGGGCGATCAACTTCTCTCGCAGACGTATTACAAACCCGACGGTCGGCGCTTCGTGCGGCGTCCGATGTGCGACGGACTCGGATCGGTGCGCGCCGTCATCGAGACGGATGAGGCCGGAAACGAGACGACGACGCTTCACGATTACTCGGCGTTTGGCGCGCCGCTCGATCCGCCGCCCTCGATCGGCTACGCGTTCGCGGGTCAGTGGTGCGATCCGGCGACGGGACTTCAATATCACCGCGCACGATGGTACGACCCGCAAATCGGTCAATGGATCAGTGGCGACCCGAAGTTCGATTTTCCAGGCGGGTTCGATCACGCCTACGCCTACGCCGCGCAAGATCCGGTTAATAAAACGGATCCCAAGGGCGATCAAACTCTTGGTGAAGTGCTGTCGGCGTTATATACGCAGGGGCAGCTCGCGGCGATCCGATTGGGGCCGCACGCGATTTTGGTGAGCGAGATTTCGTGGGGGCTTTTGGCGGGCGACGCCGCGCTCGGAACATCGCCGTTCCAGAGTGTGGGGAGCGCCGTCGGAAACGAAACGCGAGCCTTGGCGGGTCAAGCGATTGAGGCTGCGAAGAAAGCGGAGGGCTGGGTCTTGCTTGCCAAGCAGACACGCTTGAACGGAGCCGGGATAGATGCCCTTTATCGCAAGGTCGGAACCTCCATCGTGGACAATACAGCCGTTTATAAAGTCATGGAGGAGAAGGTGTCCGGTGTGACCTCATATTTTCACGGGATGCTCGGCCAGGCGGAGTACGGAAGGCAAATGAGCATGCAGTGGATCGAGCATAATTTGGGGAGGATAGATGATGTAATTGAGCATGGCACGGGCAATACGGGAATACAGGTTTACGAAAATCTAACGAAGACTGAGATAAAGTTTATTAGAACGAATATTGCGGATTCGAGGATTGTTCAGAAAACCTTGATCGGAGGTCAAGTTGTGGATGACGGCTTCGCGCACGGGAAACCCTCCGTAGTCCGTTTGTATGAATTCGATCTGGATTTTGCTCCAGAGTATGGTGGGCTGCCCATCGCGAACATGATCAACAATGGAAAATATCTGATTCTCAATCCTAACAGCACATTTGCCAATCTCCCATAGGTTAAGCAATCGAGTATGAAGCGCATTCCAATACCGCTGAATTATGAAGTCGCAAAGAATGGCTTTGAGACAAATCGCCGTCTTGCCGCCGAAGATCCGCATCTAGCACAACTTTCTTATCAGGATTTGACGGCCAAGAATCGTAACGAGTTAGGGTGCCTATGTGAAAATTTGTTGAAGAAATCGCTTGCTCACTATGCGTTGGAACGCAATGCCCAAGATTTTGCCGAGGATACCCTCGAGCTTTCGAAGTTTTGGCTGATGAGAATGCGGTTTTATCTGGATGAAAGAGTACGATTTCCTCCCTCGCCTAAGGGGCAAAAATACGATTATGGGGCTGTGGGGGATTTCTTTTTCGCCTGGCCCTTGGCCAATTATGTGATAACGCAACCCCGCGAGTGTATTCGCAGGATCTGCGCCGAAACTAGCTACGGTCGGTACGGAGCCAGTCCGCGACTCAATTCCATTGCAAGCATTTATGCCAGAATGCTTCGAGCCTACTATTTGGAAGATTCGGATTGGCTGTGCGAAGAGATAAGCAGATTTCCGATGTCAAAGGTGAGCCAGGACGTTAATCACAATGCGTTCGCCGCTCCGAAAAAATATTGGGAAGTCTTCCGATATTTGTTCGAGGATCGCCGGGAAGAATTTCTCGTCGCCGCCCATCAATTCAACGGCTGGTACGAGCGAAGGGTCAAAACGCACATGATCTCGTGGGGCAACGGCTATTCCTATACCGCCTGCATCAATATGGTCTTACTCAGCGCTATCAAGATCGCCATTGCAGACAAGAAATGGGAAATAAACATTGATGCGCAGTTCCTTCCAATGGATATCGTGAACGTCACTTAAAACATGCCGAAAAACCGCTCCCGGAACTTTGCGGCTTTTGTACTACGACGAATCGCATGTGCGTATAATCAGGCCTGCCCATGACAAACCTTGACCCATCCTGCCTCGTCCGATAGTTTGTAAGGGATGGCATCGTGCTGATTTTGAAGCGACGATGCGCATAGAGGTATGCTCCCCATGACCACCCCCACCGACACCACCCCGAAATTGAGTAAAGTCGAGCATGTTAAGGAAGCCAGCAACGGTCTCGCCGGGACTCTGAAGGAAGTGTACGAGTCGTCCGAATCCCACTTCAGCGATGACGACGCGGCACTTATCAAGCATCACGGATCCTATCAGCAGGATAACCGCGACGAACGCGCGGCCTTGAAGCGCGAGGGTAAGGACAAGGCGTGGATTTTCATGGTGCGGACGAAAATCCCCGGTGGGCGGCTGACTGCCGAGCAGTATCTGGCCGAGGACGAGATCGCGCGGAAGTTCACCTATGGGTCGGTGCGCGTGACTTCGCGGCAGGGAATTCAGTTCCACGGCGTCGGCAAAGAAAATCTAAAAAAGACGATCAAGGCGATCAATGACGCGCGGATGACAACGCTCGGAGCTTGCGGCGACGTAAATCGCAACACGATGGCGTGTCCCGTTTGCGATCTCGATTGGCGCGCCGATCTTCATCTTGAAAACTTGGCGCTCCGAATCGCCGATCATTTCACGCCGCATTCAACGGCCTATTACGAAATTTGGTGCGACGGCGAAAAGATGGGGCAACCCGTCACGCCGACGCGCGAGGAACCGCTCTACGGTAAGACCTATCTCCCGCGCAAGTTCAAGATGTCGGTCGCCGTGCCCGAGGACAACTGCGTGGATTTGTATTCGCATGACCTCGCAGCCGAAGCGGTTCACGACGGCAAAAAAGTTTTGGCTTACGATCTCCTTGTCGGCGGCGGGATGGGATTTACTCACGCAAAAAAGGAAACGTATCCTCGCATCGCGAGTCGAATCTGTCGAATCAAGCCGGAGGAAGCGATCGAGGTCATCGAGACCATCGTGAAAATTCAGCGCGATTTCGGCGGGCGCGCGGATCGTATCCACGCGCGCATCAAATATTTGCTCGATGACCGCGGACTCGATTGGTTCAAGGCGGAATTATTCAAGCGGCTCGGGCGCGATCTTCCCGAAGCGGGACCGCAACCGAAGTACAAAATCCTCGATCACTTGGGATGGCACGAATCGCGTGACGGCAAACTTTACGTCGGCATTCACATTGCCAACGTGCGGATTAAGGATTCCGAAAAATCGAAACTGCAATCTGGCCTGCGCGAAATCGTCGCGCGATTCAAACCCGAAGTTCGCCTGACTCCGCTTCAGAATTTCGTCATGGCGGGCATTGACCCCAAACAAAAATCGGAATACGAGCGGATGTTCAACGATTTCGGCATCGCGACGGTCGAGAAAACGCCCATACTCGAACGCCGTTCGATGGCCTGCCCGGCGTTGCCGACGTGCGGACTTGCCCTCGCCGATTCCGAGCGGGCGCTTCCCTCGATCTTGGATCAGATTGTTGCGCTCGGTTCGGGTGGACACCAAATCGAATTGCGAATGACCGGCTGCCCGAACTCCTGCGTCCGTACTCCGATGGCCGAGATCGGAATTTCAGGTCGCGGACCGGGCAAATACGTGATGCACATCGGTGGCTCGCATGAAGGAACGCGCCTCGCTTATCACTTCCGCGAATCGGTCACGACCGAAGAGCTTCCGACGCTCGTTCATCAAATGATTCAAGCATGGCAACGCGGCAAGTCGGGCGCGGAAAGTTTTGGCGATTGGGCGCAGCGTCTTGGCCGCGAAGGGGTCGAAGCCGCGCTCTCAAACGGCAAGTAGTTTTCGTGTAATTGAATATAATCAATTGGGCGACGCGGGTACGACAAGAATCGGAAATGTATCGGAATTGAGCGCAACCGAATCGCCTTTGGTTTTGCGTTCCACGCGATCCAGCCACTCGCGGCAGATGGCTTTATATTCGCCGAGATTAAAACCCAAATAGCAATCCGGGAACGGCGCAAGATATTGAAGACCGGTGGTGAAGAGCTTCCGCGCGCCGCCGAAGTTTCCATTTTCCATGTGATAAAACGCCGTCGCCGTTTGAATCAGCCCCTGATAATAAGGGCGCTCCTCGGCGTGCGTTTCCATCCAGAGGTCTTCCAAGACCTCATGGCACTCGTAAAAATCACGCGCGTTGAACAGCTCAAAGAATTTCAGGTAGCGTTCGTCCATAAGGACTGGGGAATCGCGAAAATGCGCCGGGAAAATTTTGGTAGCGGGGACCAGGATCGAACTGGTGACCTGCGGATTATGAGACCGCCGCTCTAACCAACTGAGCTACCCCGCCACGATGGGGCCGCGACCATTAGAACCGAAAATGAGGAGACGGATCAAGCCTTGGGCCGGATCCGTCGTTGCCTCTCAATTTTGGTAGCGGGGGAAGGATT
>CAZPIK010000085.1:0-13366 GCA_964586185.1 uncultured Candidatus Sumerlaeota bacterium
AGATTGATAGGACCCCTACTTCACATTTGTCCCATAACAAAACCCCCCGAAACCTTTCGGCTTCGGGGGGTTTACTTTTTCAATCCGTGAGCTTAATGGCCTACTTATCAAGCAGCCATTGATCGTAGCCGATGGGGTTCGAAGGAAGCGACACATTGCCGCCACCGACGACCACCTGCTTGATGTTGTTGACGCGCGCCGGGTTCTGGATGGCCGGTTGAGAGGCCAAATAGAACTTCGGTTGAACAACGATGACAACGTCGTTCTGACGCTTCACGTCGGTCTCACCGCCGAAGAGGTACCCAAGCACCGGAATATCGCCAAGTCCAGGAGCCTTGCCGGATTCCTTGATGTCACGGGTGCGCTTGAGTCCGGTGATGACGTAAGGCTCACCGTCACGGAGACGAACCGTGGTGCTGAGGCAACGGCTGCTGATGATGGGTTGACCGTTGGGCGCAAGACCGTTTAAGTCCGCATTATCCAACCGGATGACCAATTCCATGGATTCCGTGCCGACGAAAGGGGTCGCTGAGAAGTAGATACCCGTCGAACCGGCGGGACGAACATGGACCTCGCGTTGGAAGTCGTCAATGTACGAGTAGTAAACGCTGCCATTTTTGTCATTGCGTTCGGCATAGATGCTGGAAACCTCACTGGCTGCGCTCCCAGAATCGCCATCAACTTCGTCCAAGTCCGAGGGTGAGCTTACAATCGCGACAATGGCGTCATCGGTCGAGAACGATGCCGTATTGGAGCTTTTCACCATGAGGCTTTTCTTGGTGACAACACGGGCCTTCCCCTTGACCTGCAAGAAGTCAATGTAGTTGCTCGTCAGGAGGTAGTTGACCGCGCGGTAGGACTGGTCGAAGTCATGTTGGATATTGTTGTCCCGACCATTGCCAGCCGCGTAGCCACCCGGCGTAAAGGGATCAAAGATGCTCGTAAAGTTTGAGGCGCGAGTGCGAGCATTGACCGCTTCGAAGACGAAGTTGGCCAGATTGCGTCCTGGACCGTTCTTCCAGTTAACATAATCAACGCCCAGCTTGAGATCGTTGTTTGAATTCACTTCATAAAGAGTGACGTCGAGCAACACCTGATTTGCGGGGATATCCACGATTCCCGCCGCTTTCAAGTAGTTCTCGATGCGATAAGGCTCGTCAATGCGGTTAACGGCGTTGTTCGTCGTATCTACGGACGAAACTCCGCTGTCCGATGCATAGAACGACGCGATGAAATCCACCGCAGCCGCATCGCGGTTCTTCGCCTTGTAATAAACGTCGCCCGAACCGGTGTCGTATTCGCGGACATACGATTCATCGAGCGCGGGGATGGCAACGTCCCAATAGGGAATCTGAAATTTTGGACAAATGACCTGAATGAATTCTTCCTTGGTCGTTTTATCCTTGATGACTTCAGCGCGTCCACCTTCGAGTCCGATGACCGTGCGGAGCACGTTCCGGAGTTCGCGTGAGTTGACATTCTTCACCGGGTAGGTCTTGGTGATGTAGTCGTTGATGAGCGCCTTTTGGTCTGTGCGCAGCACGCGGACGTTCCCGGCGTTGGCGTCCAGGTTGATTTGCTCGTCCTGGTGTTTGTATTCGTTGATGTCGCTCGATCCTACACTCGGTGAAAGATCCCCTGAACCCTTTTGGATACCTGAGGATTCGCCCGTTAGAGAGCCCGAGCCAATTTCCGTTTGCTCAGCCCCGGCAAGCGCGGGGATGAAAAGAGACCCGGACAGCGCGCAGAGCGACGTCAGTCGGGCTATGTGTTTGAACTTTATCATTTCCTTCTCCTTCGATATTCAACAAGAACCAGCGTTTGGTTTTTTCTTCGAATGTCCCTTGTTACAATACGCGGAATTACTTCCCGCCCTTGTATCCCGCGCTCGGGTCGTTGTAAGACGCCTTCGAGTCATCGAGCAGGAATTGATCAAAGCCCCAAGTCGTCGCAGGCGTATTGATGTCCGCGGTACCTTCGGCTTGATCAATGATGGCCTTGTCGGCGGTCGGGACCGCTTGTCCCTTGCCGTCGAACCGGTCAATCTGCTCAGCTTGAAGAGCAACCACCAGTTCGGATTGGGTCCGACGGGTGTTTTCGCCACCGAAAAGATAGCCGATGATCGGAAGCGAACCCAAGACGGGAACTTTGTTCGTCGCCTTAACCGCCGTCTCACGGGCCAAACCGCCAAGGATGATCTCCTCGCCGGCCGCCATGCGGACGTGCGTTTCAAATTCGCGCGAATTGAGGTTCGGCGAGCCGTCGTCGTTAAAGCCAGTGTAATCAGTAAGTTCGCCTTCGATGTCCACGTCAACGCCGTTCTCGTAAATAAGCGGAGTGAGTTCAACCTGAAGACCCGTTTCAACAGGAGTCAAGCTCGAGTAATAATAGGGTTTCTCGTTGACCGTTCCGATCACAGTGCGGCCTTCATTAGCTTCAAACGGCTCGCCACGATCGCGAATGCCCGAAGGATTCGTGGTCTGAACGGGATAGTAAAGCAATTGGTCGCCAACGTTGATCCGCGCTGTGCGCGTATTGAGCGCCACGAGCTTGGCCGAATTAAGAATCTTGGCCTTGCCGCGCGTTGCGAGGTAATCGAAATACGCCGAAGGAACTTCGTAGCGATAGGCAAAGTTGGTGCCCGTCACTTCAAAGCTCGACCGCGGCAGCGAAAGATTGCTGACGCCGCTGCCCGTACCAGTGCTCATCGAACCGTTGTCCACATTGATACGGCCGTGTTCGGCGAACGTTCCAAACGCAAAAAGATCGGCGCCAGGGCCATTCTTCCAAGCGATGTAATCGAGGCCGATGCGCGAGTTATTCACGAGCGACAATTCATAGATCTTAGTGTTAAGCGAGACCTGCGGAGTTGGCTTGTCCAACTTCTCAGTCAACGCCTTGTCCAAATACTCCGCGCCCGAGGGGGTATCCTCGAACCAAACGGCATTTTGCTCGGAATCCACAATGATCGTATGGCTATTGCCAGTCAGATAAATCGCGAATTGATCAATAAAAGCCATATCTTCAAGATCCGAACCGCCGCTATAACTGGCGCGACGATGCTTGAGTTGACGATAAATGCGGGTTGTGCCATCGCTGCTGGTCAGATCGGCGCGGTCAATCCTAGCGGCGATTTGATCCATGTAGCAAAGCTGATACTCCGGAACAGCGATCAGAACCTTTCCGCTTTTGGCATCGGGGGCAACGAAAGTAAAGATCGCGCCCTCTTCCATTTGAATCGGACGGCGCATAAAACGAAGAACCGCGAAGGGGTTCACGTTCTTGAAGGTATAAACCTTAGGAACGTAGCGGTTCAGCTGTGCCTTATTTGTCGTGCGAAGAATCCGGACGTTGCGGTTAAGCAAATCATTTGGAGCCGTGTCTAAGTCAATGTAATGGTGGGACTCCGGAGGAAAATAGGTGCCCTCAAGCGGATGCGCGTGTTCGTTCATCTGCTTGCGGTCATCCACCGGCTTGCTGAAAGGGATGCGCCCGTAGGGTCCCCAATTGGGGGCTGTGGCGCAAGGATCCTTGGGAGCCGCTTTTTTTGCAGCTCGCTTGGGCGGAGGCGCCCCGCCGGGATCATCTTCCCCTCCGGCAAACGCCAACGCGGGCAACAGTATTGCAGCGGACGCTAAGGCCGCCATTCGCTTCAACAACATCAGATCTTCCTCCCATTCTGCTAGAGTTGGCATCGAACCACTAAAGGATTGCGATGAGAGTCCAATACTCTGTGCTTCAAAAACAAAGTCGTCAGTGGACGATCAACCAAGCCCAAAAGCGAACGGGGCTGTTGTGTCGTCTGCTCAATTTTTCCGGCGCTTTTCCCATAAACCGACCAATGAAATCGCTTCCAACTGGTTCGCCCAGTTTTAGCGACCGACCACATCTAGAGTTTTCAGCCGCTATTGTCAACACCTTCATTGCAAATATTTTGTTTTTTCATACCTCCTCTTAATTTGTCGTTTCTTCTATCTTATGGAGATAGAGGATCTTTTTCTTCTTCTTCCGGCTCAGTATTAACCTTTGGAACTCGTTCATTAATCTTCGGTTTGGCGGGCTTCATGGCCTCCGCAAACGGCTGCGCACGATTCTTAATCCTCGCGCGATAGGGATCAATCAGATAGGAATCCTTCACCCTCGAGCCGTCCCCTTTGCGAATATCCAGGTTGACCCACCAAAGGTAGAACCCAACTTCCGAATCTTGGATCAAGATGGCATCCGTAGAAACGACTTCACCCATGGACTGCCCTTGCCCCACCGCAATTCGCACGGCGTCAGACTGCATGAGCAATCCCTCCGAATCACGGGTGCAAAGCGGTTCCCCTTTAACCTCAAATTCCATCACGTTTCCATAAACTTTACCGACGTGGTCGGAGGAAATCCCGGAATAAGGAACCATATGAACTTGCGCAACGTAGGCTCCGGCCTCGCCCGTAAACCGCGTCATCAGGAATGTCCGGGAAATTTTCTGCCCGGGATTTAGCGTGATCATTTCGTTTTCCGTTGTCTGCAATTGAGCCGCCTCGACCGCGCTTACGACGGGATCCCGCGCAAACCGCTTGTCATCGTCCTTCGATCCAAACATGAACGAGAGGCTCCGCGCGTGAAGCTTGCGCACCTTAAGCGGCTCATCGGTCGTATTGGTTGCCGTGACGGTAATCGCAATGGCCTCCCCGGGGCGATAAAGCCCTTTCTCAAGCGACGAGCCGAGAATCAAGTCCTGCTTATCCGCAGAAACTATCTTTGCCGCTTTGCGCGCTGCGGGTGAAAAATAGGAACAGCCACCCGCCATCAGGCAAGCTGCCAAAACGACCGCGCTCGACAGCCGATTTGAACCCATCATCCAGCCAAATTTATTGCTTACCATTCTTGTGTCTCTAATTTTGTGGAGTTGCCCGGGGATAATCGCGAGATATCGTCTGGATTCGACGACGGCATCCGCGCATCCGAGACTCTTCTTTTACCCCATTACGCAAGAATCGCAAGCACTTTCAGCTTTGATGACTGATCCTTTCAGCAGATCTATCACTGCCAGAAGCAGGCCAACTCCGTTGCCATCCAAACTGGGGGTCTTTTACGCCACTACCCGTTTGAATCTTCAATATTTACGGGACGATTCGAATTTTAAGCGCGCCGAATCACGTCAAAGTAGGGTTGCTTCCTTTTCGGTCATTGCGATCATAATGGGACTCCACGGAGTCACTTCGTCTCACTATGTCTCGCGTATTAGACTTCGCTTCAAGTTCAGAAGCCGCTCGCGACATCGGATATTCTTTGCTTTTCGGTCGAAGCGGAACTAGAATCATCGCGCTCTCGCTACGGGAGCGGTTTTCGGGGTGTGGCGCAGTTGGTAGCGCGCTGCGTTCGGGACGCAGAGGTCGTGGGTTCAAGTCCCGCCACCCCGACCATTCAATTTCTTACGCAACGTTCTGATTTTTTAGACGCGTTCCCCTTGCCCGGCGGGATATACCTAGGGGCTTATTTAATGTGGGAGACAGTCTCCGACTGCAGGTTCCGGAAATCGGCCGCCGAAGGCTTTAATGTGGCGAGGACTTGTTGTTTTTCAACTTGGTCTCCCGGCGCGACGGAAACCGATTCGACTTTGCCCGCGAACGGAGCAAGGATTTGGTTTTCCATTTTCATGGATTCGAGAACGAGAAGCGGCGCATCAGCAACCGCATCATCGCCGACGCTCACATTGACGGCGACAATTTTGCCGCTCATCGGAGCGCGGATGATGCCGTCCGAACCCGCCCTTCCCGCCGCCGCCGGAGCCCACGTTGCGTCTTCAAACAAAACGGCGCGGCCCGCGTAATCGAGCGAGACCCATCCATCGGCGATATGATAGGCCGCCCACGATGCGACGCCATAACTCTCAAAGCGAACCCGATCCTCGCGACATTCAAGAATGTTTACGGGGGGAAATGTTTCATCGCCGATGATGCGATATTTGGTGTCGTGAACGTCCACCGTGAGGCGATGGGTACGGCCCGATTCCTTCAAGGTCATCGGAATTTCCAAAACGCCCGTCGAGCGCCAATTGCGGAGTTCCGGGGAATAATTTCCGCCCGATTGCTCAATTAACATTGCGGCCGCAAGTGTAATAAGCAGCGGCGGGATCGCTGGGCGCGCCGGCTCTTCGCCGAACCGCTCGGCGATGAGAGCTGTCGTCGCCTGGCCTGCCGCAAAAACTTCATCGCGCAAAAGTTCCAATAGAAAATCGCGGTTGGTGATGACGCCGAACGCAACAGAATCTTCGAGCGCGCGAATGAGCCGGCGCCGAGCTTCTTCGCGATCCGATCCCCGCGCGATAATCTTCGCTAGCATCGGATCGTAATAGGAGCTGATCGTGGAACCGCTGACGATTCCATCATCCACACGAATTCCTTCACCCTGAGGCGGAGACCACCGCGCGATCTCACCGGCTTGGGGTAGAAATTTATTGTAAGGATCTTCGGCGTAAAGCCGGACTTCAATGGCTGCGCCGCTCAACGCAAAATCGCTTTGATTGAAAGGAAGCGTCTTGCCCGCCGCGATATCGAGTTGAAGATTGACCAGATCGAGTCCCGTCACCATCTCGGTGACCGGATGCTCGACCTGAAGTCGCGTGTTCATTTCGAGGAAGTAAAATGAACCGGAGGCGTCGAGCAGAAATTCCATCGTACCCGCGCCGACGTAACCAATAGCCTTGGCCGCCTTGACTGACGTGCTTCCCATTTCATCGCGCAGCTTCGGCGTCATCACAGGACAGGGCGATTCTTCGATGACTTTTTGATGGCGTCGCTGAACCGAACAATCGCGCTCACCGAGGTGAACGGCGTTGCCATGCGCATCTGCAAGAACCTGTATCTCGACGTGGCGCGGCGCGATGATCGCTTTTTCAAGAATCAGCTCACCCGAACCGAATGCGCTTTCGGCTTCAGCGCGCGCGCGGTTCAAAGCTAGAGCCAAGTCCTCCGCCGCATGGACGAGCCGCATTCCACGCCCGCCGCCGCCCGCCGCCGCTTTAACCATCACCGGATATCCAATCTTCGCGGCTTCGGCGATCAGCGTCGCTTCAGTTTGATCTGCGCCTTGATAACCCGGAACGCAGGGGACACCGGCGGCGATCATCAGCCGCTTCGCCTCGGCTTTGTTTCCCATCGCGCGGATCGCTTCGGGAGTCGGACCGATAAAAATGATTCCGGCGTCTTTGCAGGCTTGCGCGAATTCCGCGTTCTCGGAAAGAAAACCATAACCCGGGTGAATCGCTTCGGAGTGAGTTCTCCTTGCCGCTTCAATGATCCGCTCGATGGAAAGATACGATTCGCGAACGGGCGCAGGGCCGATGATCGTGGACTCATCCGCGAATTTAACGTGCGGCGCGTCGGCGTCGGCTTCGCTCGCAACGGCGACGGCTCTTAACCCGCGGGACTTGACCGCGCGGATAACCCGGCAGGCGATTTCGCCCCGATTGGCAATGAGGATTTTATGAAAGGGGGGCATGGAAAAATCTCGCGAATACGATCTACGCGGAAACACAAAAGCACAAAGTATTTCTTCATTGTCGCTTGAAAAATTCTATCCGCGTTTCGCCGTAGGCGCGCTCGGCGTAACGAATGAGCGGCACGCAATCGTTGGAAAGCGGATCGCGCTTACCCACCTGCGCGACGACGAGCGCATCGGGATTTAGAAACGTTTCCGCGTGTGCCGCAATCTTCTCCAGCGCAAGAATGGCGAGACCTTTTCCGTAGGGAGGATCGAGCAACACAAGATCGAATCTTTGCGCGGGATTTTTTGCCGTACGAGCGAGATATCGCAACGCGTCATCCTGAATAACGCGCGAACGATCGGCAAAGCCCAAACGTCGGATATTTTCCTTAAGCGCGAGCGCGGCGGGACGCGAGGTCTCGACAAAATGCGCCTCGCTCGCTCCGCGACTTAGCGCTTCCAATCCGAGCGCGCCTGCACCCGCAAATAAATCGAGCACAACCGCGCCTTCCAATCGAGGTTGGAGAATCATGAAGAGCGATTCGCGCACACGGGACAAGGTAGGGCGAGTCGCGTCGCCGCGCGGCGCGACGAGGTTCATCCCTTTTTTCTCGCCCGCGATGATTTTCAAGTCGAATAACCCTTTATTCTTAATGTGGGAGGCGCTGTCCCAGCGCCGAAGATCGGCGATCGGAGATCTTCTCCCACGTTGTTCGATTTTTATTGTTCGATCAACCCTGCAATGACGAGGTGCTCGCGCAAATCCGAGGCGAACGCGGCGACGCTTTCGTGCCGGGCGTTCTTATCTTTCTCGAGAGTTCGCGCAAAGACACGTTCCAAATCACCCTTGAACATCGGATTGAATGCTCCGAGCTTAACGGGGACCTCGTTCAAAATGACGCTGAGCGCCTGCCCGAGATTCTTCCCTTTAAAATCAAAAGGAGGATGACCCGCAAGCAACGTGTATCCGATTCCGCCGAGCGCGTAGAGGTCCATCCGCGCGTCGAGATCCTCTGAATTCCCGCTGGTTTGCTCGGGGCTGAGATAAGTCAGATTGCCGACGATGTTCCCGCGCGTCGTTAATTTCGGCGCGCCGATAACGAGCCGCGCAAGGCCAAAATCAATCAGCTTCGGCTGTCCGTCTTGCGTCACCAGAATATTCTCGGGCTTCAAGTTCCGATGTAAAATGCCCTGCTCATGGACATATGAAACGATATCGCACACGCGAAGAAATACGCCGAGACGCGCTCGCGTATCCAGTCCGCAAAGTTCCGCGTGACTCGTAATCGGAATGCCTTCGATCGGCTCGAAGACGTGATAATGGTGCTTGCCTTCGGAGGTCATGCACATCCCGGTTTGAAGAAGTTTCGCGAGTCCGGGATGTTGAAGTCGAAGCAGGATATCCGCTTCTTGGAAAAATCTTTTGATCTTCTTGTCGTCGTCCGTCGTGGATTTGAAAACTTTTAGCGCGACGGGGCGACCGGGATTATCCTGATAAGCGTCGTAAACGACGGCGACCTTCCCCTTAACGAGGACGCGTCGGATTTGAAACCCGGGAATATCGAGGTCGTGTTCGCTGTCAACCGCCGACGTCATCGGCCACCTCCGTGGATCGCTCACTCTAACGAGCGAATCCTACCACGTTTCACGAAGCGCTTTCAAATTCTTGCGCGAAGTTTCGTCGCCAAGCCGTGCGGCGCTACGGTACCACTCAATGGCCGCAGGAATATCTTTAGCCGTGCCTCGACCTTGATGAGTGAGGACGCCGACGTTGCCCATGTTACGCGCGCTCCCCGCCTCGGCGGCGCGCTTGAACCAATCGAGCGCGGCCGCTTCGTCCTTGGCGACTCCACTTCCATTGGCGAGCATCCAACCGTAGTTGTGCATCGCGCCGGTATCGCCCGCTTCAGCGGCTTTGGCGAACCAAGCGACGGCATTCGTCGCGTCCTTCTCGGTGCCGCGTCCTTCGACGCACATCCAGCCGAGATAGTTCATTGCAATCGTCTGACCCGCTTGCGCGGCGCGAGTGACCCAATCGAGCGCGGCGGCGGGATCGGCGGCGATGCCCATCCCTTGATCGAGCGCGGCTCCGAACAGGAACATCGCGCCCGGGTCTCCTTTTTCAGCGAGATCGCGCAACTTTGCGCTATGGGCTTCGGCAACCTGGGAAGCAACGACCGTGTCCTTCGGAAATCCGCACCTTCCCCACCATTGGAACCACGCGAGCCACGAAGAGGCCAGAACGTCTCCTTGCGCGGCGAGCGCCAGCAAATCTTCACGAGCTTTCGCCTCGTCCACTTTTCCGCCGACGCCCGAATAAAGGTCAAGCGCCCGCTGCAATGAATCAATGGGCGCATACGCAAACCGACGTTCGAGAGCGCGACCGCGAAGTCCGTCCGCCGTCACGGGAACAACAAGAATAAATTGATCGCCCGGCGTTTGCAGTTCAAGTGTCGCGCTGGTTTGTTGAAGCGCAAGGTCAGGTTCCGATTGATTTAGGCCGACCAAATACGATTGCGCCATTACATCATTGGTCGGTTTCCATGCGATCTCTATTGTCTTTTCGGTGAGCGTGGTCGCGTCATTCGGCGCAACCACCCATTCGATCTGAGGGAGATCGGGGATGACGGGCGCGATAGGTTGAGCTACCGCCGCAGCAGCAGGAGCCGATTCCCCTGGGATCTTCGAAGCCTCAACGTTGACGGTAGAATCGGGTTTAAGGGCAAACATTAGTATCAGAACGAACACGAAAACTCCGCCCATGATCGCCCATTTGTTTCGGTTTCGTCGGGCTTTGATCGCGTCAATGAACCGCTCGGAAAAAGTCGAAGATCGAACGGGAATTCGCCGAGGTTCCAAATTCGTTTCGGATTCCGGCTCGGGCGGCGGAATTTCTGGAGCGGGCGTCGCGGTTTGCGAATCAAGATCGAGGATGGCCTTTCGGAGCGCCGCTTCCATGGCTTCTGCGCTATGGAACCGGTCTGTGATATCGCGCGCCATGGACTTGTTGATGATTTGATACACGGATTCCGGCAGGTCGGGAGCGAAATCCCGCAGCGAGGTCGGTTCCTCAAAAAGAATCCGCTGAATCACGACGACGGCCGTTTGACCTGTGAAGGGCAATGCGCCCGCAAGCATTTCGTAGAGCGTGACCCCGAGCGCGTAAACATCGCTTCGACCATCGAGTTCGAGACCCCGACATTGCTCCGGAGCCATGTAGTGCGGGGTTCCGAGCACTTGTCCTGTGTGCGTTAGGCCGGTCGGTTGTTCCTCTTGAACTTTGGCAATTCCAAAATCAAGCACCTTCGCGCGACCCATGTCGTCCACCATGATGTTGTGTGGTTTAATATCGCGATGAATAATCTGCATCCGATGAGCGGCATCAAGGGCGCCCGCAACCTGCCGCGCAATTTCCAACGCCTGTCGCTTCTCAATCTTCCCGCGATCCTCAATCATTTCGGAAAGCGGTTTGCCTTTGACGTACTCCATCGCGATGTAATGCACGCCATCATCGCGTCCGATATTATAAATCGTTACGACGTTGGGGTGGTTGAGCTGCGCGACGGTGCGGGCTTCGCGTTGAAATCGCTTTAAGAACGCCTCATCGCGAGCGAGATGTTGAGGAAGAACCTTTAGGGCAACGACGCGATTGAGCGAGGTTTCGTGCGCTTTATACACGACTCCCATCGCCCCGCGACCAAGTTCGCGGAGTAATTCGTAGTTGCCGATGACGCGGTTGCCGAGGCTTTCGCGCGTATCGTCTTTCAATTCCGGTGCACTCATGATCCCTCGCGCAGGACGCGGCACGACGATCTTACGACGTCCCGGCGCCCGCTGGATACGACCCCTAAGTTTTTATAGCCTGTTTACCGGGCGTTCACCATTGGAAAAGGGTTGTTTATAGAGGTAACGGACGAATGAATCGGAGTGGACAGTAAGCAACACGGATGGTTTCCATTGGCAATTTCCGATCTATGCGGAGTAAATGACTCCATGCGCATCTTGCTCGTCGCCGACCTTCATTACAGCCTTCAGCAATTCGATTGGCTGCTGGGCGTGGCAGAGGAATTTGATCTTGTCATCGTGGCGGGCGATTTGCTTGACCTTGCGGGTCACGCCGATCTCGACACGCAAATGCTCGTCGTAACCAAATATGTTCACCGCCTGCGGGAGAAAGCGCCACTCCTCGTCTGTTCGGGCAATCACGATGGCGACGTGAAAACGGACGATGGGGAATTCATCGCGCAATGGCTGCTCAACACGCGGGGCGAAAATCTTTGGGTGGATAACCAGACCGCCATCTTCGGCGACGTCACCGCGACGGTTTGCCCGTGGTGGGATGGTCCCGTGACGCAGGAAGCAATGATCGCGTTGCTTGAAAACGAGGCGGGCAAGCGGGGCAAGCGATGGATTTGGATTCATCACGCTCCGCCGAACGACGCGCCGATTTGTTGGACGGGGAAAAAATTCGCGGGCGATTCGGGACTCAACCAATTGATCGGGCGACTGCATCCCGATTTCGTGGTGTCGGGGCATATTCACAACTCCCCATTTCACGAGGAGGGATCGTGGATCGCTCGGGTCGGAGAGGCGTGGGCGTTCAACCCCGGCTGCATGTTCGGACCCCAGCCGCCGCATATCGTTCTCGATTTGGATACGATGAAAGCGAAGTGGATTTCGGCTTACGGTGAGAAGGAAGCTGATCTGGCCGTGTTGAAGAGTTAGCCGTATTCGACAAATTAATTTCCGTCGCCCCCATTCGGGGGCTTGGATTCAACGCTCATTCATTACCAGCGTTCGCTACGCTCACGCTTCGCTTTATTACGCCACCCTCTTACGAGGGTTGAAGAGTAGGATGAGGCCTGGCCACGACATGGAATGGAATCTCGTAATGATGACGTAATGATGGAACCGTGCCAATCGTATCCATTGTCCTAAATACCTTCGAGCATTCCGTTTTCAATCCGCGAAGCGGATGGCGTAATAAAGCGAAGCGTGAAGTCTCGCGCCAGCGAGACGAACGCTGGAATTTGGCGATTCCATTTATTCAAAGCCCCGTATGGGGCGGCGGAGATTCAATAGAATCACCCGGAAATCTAATTTCCACCGGATCGTATTTTCTGATCCTGTCTATCCTTTTCATCCCTGTTAAACTTTACGGTTCGCGGACTTCGCGTCTCTCGATCTTGCGCGGGTGCTTATTCATCAGCGCGTCGAGCACTTCATCGAGCATGCCCAAATGATCCGCACGTTCTTTAAATTGAAGTTTGATATCCACGAGATAGCGGTTCAGGCCGTCGAGTCTCCGGGCGAGGATTTCGGCGACGTAAAGCGCGAGTTCGGGCGACTCCCGGAGAATTTCCTGGGGGTTATCGGCAACGTAAAACTCTGAATCCTCCAGCGTTTTGACGGTGGCCGTATTACTTTGTCCGAGGAGGATGGACATCTCGCCAAAGACCGCGCCGGGATCGGTCACGCGGACAATCTGGACGCCCCCCTTGACGATCTCGACGGCGCCGCGGATAAGAAAATAAATTTCGGCGCGGCTCCCTCCCTCGGCGATCACAGTTTCGCCAGCGGGGATTTTCTTGATGGGCAGACAGGTGACGGATTCGGGGAGGACGGCCATATTGCGCCTCGGCGCGGATTTAGTTCTCCGCGCGGGTTAAGCGCAAGCCTTGCAAAATCGCCTGACGATGTAAACGCCTATAGCGGCTGATGCATGTCCAGATTGCCGCCCGAATGAGCGACGAAGTCCATTCCCTTGGTATTTTTCGTCCTGCAAGGACGAAGATTCAAAGCCCAAGGCATCGCCTTGGGTCAATGATTCCTATAATACGCAAGCCCTGAAGATTCCGTGGTTTTTTTCAAGGGGTCTCCTCCAATATTTTGC
>CAZPIK010000086.1:0-13356 GCA_964586185.1 uncultured Candidatus Sumerlaeota bacterium
AATTCCGTGACGAAGCGTTTCTGAAATCAAATCTTTCATAGTCTTGCCTTGAATGACTGACTCCATTTTAATCGCCATGAAAAGGTCGTCGGGGATGTCAATCGTAGTTCTCATACAAGCATAAACACATATTTGTGGCTTTATGTCAAGTGCATTCCATTGAAATCATATGACTTAAAGAAAAACTTCTATCTGTTGCTGGATTCAATTCCTATTAATATCGCAACCTGGCGATGGGCTTCGAGTCCTAACACTGAACGCTCTGCTGCTTCGGTCGGAATCGACTCTCCGAAAATGATGCGCGCGTCGAGATGGCGGAGACCCAGCAGCCGCCAGAGATGCGGACCGAATACGTGATCCTTCCAATAGGCGACGTCCTCGGCGGGGTCAATGGCCGGATCGGGGCTACTCCAACGGATCCCCACGGGCACAATCGGAACTGCTGCATCAATCGCGGGCTGAATGAGCGCGGATTTGAAAGGCAGCAATCCCGTCCCGCCGCTTGAGGTTCCTTCGAGAAAAACACAAACCGTCGTTCCCGATTTCAAACGATCCGCGATTTCTGTCGCCGAACGCAGTAAGTCCTTCCGTACCGCGCGGGAGATGAACACCTGTTCGGTCGAGCGAACAAGCGATCCCAAGACCGGCCATGCGGCGATATCGCCCTTAGGTGCAAAGAGGCAAGGAAGAGCTGCAGAAATTGCGATGATGTCAGAGTAGCCCATGTGATTTGGCGCAAGGAGAACACCGGACGGCGGCGACGTTCCCTCGACTCGAATCGTGAATCCGGCGATCCGAGCACATCTAATAGCCCAACGTCGCGTTCCGGTTGCCGCCAATGCGACGCGATTCTTGCGGTCGCGTGTGAACAGACGCTGAATCGCGTAGGCGAGAAACGTAAACGAAGTCATCACTATAATTGCTGTAAGACGCAAAAGCGCGAGGAGTGAACTCGATTTCGCGCGAGGAGAGGTAGCGGGTGTTTCAGGATTGGTCACCCGTATTGTCCCTTTGTGCTCTTGGCGTACTTGGCAGTCGAATTCCGAAGAGATATTTTACCGCAAAGACCGCGAAGAGCGCAAAGCAACTGCGGATTCACCGACGTAGCGCAGCAATCAGTCTAGCGGCAAACGATTGCACGGCCTCGCGCAATCCCGGCTTGCCCGCTGAAGCTTCGATCACGTTGATGAGCGCGCTGCCGACGACAACACCATCCGCAAGCGAGGCCACCTGTCGCGCGTGCTGAGGCGTCGAAATACCAAACCCGACGGCGACGGGAAGATCAGTAATCTTTTTGAGCGCCTTTACGTTGTCGGTTAGATCGGAAGGAAGATCAGCCCGCGCGCCCGTAACGCCTCGGAGTGAAATATAATAAATGAATCCGGTCGAGGCACGGGCAATGAGTTCGCGGCGCTCGGCCGTTGTTGTCGGCGCGACAAGGTAAATCATTTTGAGTCCCCTCGATTTACAGAACTCCGCCAATTCGCCACCTTCTTCCGGTGGAAGATCAGGAATAAGAAGCCCATCCGCACCCGCCGCCGCTGCGTCCTCAGCAAATTTCGTCGCACCATAATGGAAGATGGGATTGTAACCCGAAAAAATGATGAGCGGGATCGAACTTTTTTTCCGAACTTCGCGCAAAAACTCCAAAGTCATTTTGACCGATGCGCCATTTTGAAGCGCAACTTGCGAAGCTTATTGAATAGTAGGGCCATCGGCGATGGGATCGGAAAAGGGAATTCCCAGTTCGATCAAATCGGCTCCCGCAGCTTCGAGCGCGCCAATGACCTCACCCGTCGAAGCGTAATCGGGGAAGCCCGCCGTCACGTAAAAGATCGAAGCGGCTTCACTCTTCTCGCGACGTTTGGCGAACATCGCATCAATTCGGTTGGGGGTCGCGCTCATTTAGGAAGTTCCATCGCATCGCGCAACGTGTAGGCGTCTTTGTCGCCGCGCCCGGAAAGGCACATGACGAGTTTCGATCCGGCGGGAATTTCCTGAACCAGTCGCGGAAGCAAACCGATGGCATGGGCACTTTCAAGCGCGGGAAGAATTCCTTCGGTCTGGCAAAGCAATTTCACTCCCGCAAGCGCGTCATCGTCCGTCGCCAACAAATACCGCGCGCGTCCCGATTGCGCAAAGTAAGCGTGCTCGGGACCAACGCCGGGATAATCTAATCCCGCCGAAATACTGTGTGCGGGAATAATCTGACCGTCGTCCGTCTGAAGCACGTAGCTTTTGCTTCCGTGAAAAACTCCAATTTGCGAAGTCGTGATCGAGGCCGCGTGATGAGGCGTGTGAATGCCGTGTCCCGCCGCTTCAACGCCAATCATCATCACGCTTTCATCGCCATAGAACGGATGGAAAAGTCCCATCGCGTTCGAACCGCCGCCAACACAAGCCAACAGATATTCGGGTAACCCGCCGATGCGCTCGCACAATTGTTCGCGAGTTTCGTTGCCAATGACCGACTGAAAATCGCGCACGATCATCGGGAATGGATGCGGACCCACAACCGATCCGATGATGTAATGAGTCGTGTCCACGCTCGCCATCCATTCGCGCATCGCATCGTTCGTCGCGTCCTTGAGCGTGCGACTCCCGGAGACAACCGTATTGACCTTCGCGCCGAGCAGCTTCATCCGAAAGACATTCAGCTCCTGACGCCGGATGTCTTCCTCGCCCATGTAAATTTCGCATTCGAGATCGAGAAGCGCCGCAGCCGTCGCCGTCGCCACGCCGTGTTGTCCGGCTCCCGTCTCGGCGATGACCCGGCGCTTTCCAAGCCGCTTAGCAAGCAATGCTTGTCCGAGCGTGTTATTAATCTTATGCGCACCGGTGTGACAGAGGTCCTCGCGCTTCAGGAAAATCCTGATTTTTCCGCCTAGTTCCTTCGCGAGCCGTTCTGCCTCAAATAGGGGAGTCGGACGCCCGACATAATTCTTGAGCAGATCGGCGAGTTGATCTCTAAAAACCTTGTCGTCCTTGACTTTGGTGTATTCAGCTTCAAGTTGGGTTAAGGCTCCCATCAGCGTTTCGGGGACAAATTTCCCGCCAAAAATTCCATAATGACCGCGCGCGTCGGGCCACTGAGCTTTGGGAGTTCGGGTTAGAGGAGAAGTCGTCATATGAATTAGTCTGTCGCGCTCTTGCAAATCGCGGGGGATGATTATGTCACGGAGATCGGCGCGAAGTCAAAGACGGGAAATTGGATATGAACCATGCAAATAGCTGCTTGGCGATGATGGCGCACACCGCGAAATTCCAGTATAAATCCGTCTATGCCCGTTCCTATTCCTTTAACTTCCGCCACCGATGTTGCGACTTCCTTCGAAACGCAGAACCTTCATTTCAGTTATCCGAACGGAGATAAAATCATCCGTGACGTGAATCTGAGTGTTCGGTCGGGCGAATCCGTAGGAATCATCGGACCGAACGGCGCGGGAAAATCCACACTTTTACATCTAATGATTGGGTTGCTCTCTCCTGATAAGGGCGAAGCAAATCTAGGCAACGAAAATGCAACGGCGATGGAACCGCTTGCGCGGGCGCGACGCGTTGCTTTTGTGCCGCAATCCGCACGAGTCAATTTTCCCTATACGGTCGCCGAAATTGTCGCCATGGGTCGTCATCCGCATCTCGGAATTTTCAGCGAATTGGATTCCGAAGGACGGGATAAAATCGCGTGGGCGATGGAAGCGACGGGAACGACGGAACTTTCAAAACGCCTCTTCAGCCAACTTTCGGGAGGTGAAGCTCAGCGGGTGATCCTCGCGCGCGCTCTTGCTCAGGATGCCCCCGCGCTCGTCCTCGATGAACCAACCGCCTCGCTCGATCTTCGCCATCAATCGTTGCTCTATGGATTGCTCGAAGAATTAAACAAGACGCGCGGCATGACGCTCGTTGTTGTCACGCACGATGTAAATCTTGCGGCGGAATACTGCCCGCGGCTTATCGGCCTGCGCGAGGGAAGAATTCTTCTCGACGGCCCGCCGGATCAAGTCGTCACCGCTCAAGGCATGCAGAAACTCTACGGCGTCGAAGCAGATATCCTCCGCGACGGCGAATCACGTTGGGCAAGAGTCAAAAGAAACCGAATCGCATGACTCGCTTTTCTTTTGCGTCCTTTGCGTTTAGTCCGCAATTTGTTTTAACCTACTCTAGAGGAGATGTTTTCGATGAATTCATCACTGGCGACACACGAAGTATTCAATCAAGTTCCCCCGCTTATTGATTACAACGCTTTCGACCGCGACATCGCCCTTATTGAGGGATTGCGCCGCGAAGGAGCAGGCTGGGCGGAAACTCGCGCCCACGATTTCGGCGCGGTAACGGGTTCCTCACGCGTGATCGAACTGGGACGCCGTGCAAATATCAATAAGCCCATTCTGAATACTCACGACCGCTACGGCAATCGCGTGGACGAAGTCGAATTCGATCCTGCTTGGCATGAACTGATGCGGCTCGGAATGGAAGCGCAGGTTCACTCGCTCCCGTGGAACGAACCGCGCAAAGGTTCGCACGCTGCCCGTGCCGTCGTTCATTATCTCCTGACTCAAGCCGAGGCCGGGGTCGGTTGTCCGCTCACGATGACTTTTTCCGCTCTGCCCGCATTACGACATGAACCCGATGCCGCCGCCGAATGGGGTCCGCGCCTTACGTCAACAATTTATGATTCTCGCTTTATTCCCGCCGCGCAAAAATCCAGCGCGCTCATGGGAATGGCCATGACGGAAAAACAAGGTGGCTCGGACGTTCGCGCCAACACAACACGCGCAACATCGCTCGGAACGAACGGCGAATACCATCTCACCGGACACAAATGGTTTTGTTCCGCGCCTATGTGCGACGCCTTCCTGACCCTCGCGCAAACGGACGCGGGGATCACCTGCTTCCTTGTCCCACGATGGCTTCCCGATGGGTCGCGCAATCGCTTCTTCATTCAACGGCTGAAGGACAAACTCGGCAATCGCTCGAATGCGTCGAGCGAGATTGAGTATCGCGAAACTTGGGCGCGGAGAATCGGTCCCGAAGGACGCGGCGTGCCGACCATCGTCGAGATGGTCACGCACACGCGGCTCGATTGCGTGATCGGATCGGCGGCGATCATGCGGCAGGCGCTCGCACAGGCGTTGCACCACGCGAAGCATCGTTCAGCTTTCGGCAAGATACTTTCCGAACAGCCGCTCATGCAAAACGTCCTCGCCGATCTCGCCGTCGAAGTCGAAGCAGCGGTGCTGACCATGTTCCGCCTAACGCGCGCCTACGACGACGCGGGCGAAAATCCCGTTGAACGCGCCTTCGCCCGAATCGCGACAGCCGTTTCGAAATACTGGATTTGCAAGCGAGTCCCGGCGG
The DNA here is from genome assembly GCA_964586185.1 of uncultured Candidatus Sumerlaeota bacterium. GTDB lineage: Bacteria > Sumerlaeota > Sumerlaeia > MVZB01 > JAJFLK01 > CAZPIK01. The sequence goes on from CAZPIK010000086.1 coordinate 5,359, forward strand.
TCGTCGGCGAGGCGCTCGAATGTCATGGCGGAAATGGTTACGTCGAGGATTCGATCATGCCGCGTCTCTACCGCGAATCTCCCCTCGCCTCGATTTGGGAAGGATCGGGCAACGTCATGTGCCTCGACGTCTTGCGCGCGCTTTCCAAAGAACCGGAAACCGCGCCCGCATTTTTGCACGAACTCGAAGGGGTCAAAGGAAGCAGCCCAGAACTCGACGCACTCGTTGAAAAAATCAAATCCGAACTCATGATTTCCGATGGATTGCAGGAACGCGCTCGGCGAATCGTCGAAATGATGGCGCTGGCATTGCAAGGCTCGCTCGTGGTTCGTCATGGATCGCCCGCCGTCGCCGAGGCCTTTTGCGCTTCCCGTTTAAAGGGGGATCGCGGACTGGCCTTCGGAACGCTCCCACACGGACTCCAATTAAAGTCCATCATCGAACGAGCAACACCCTAAAACATTCCTAAAGAGGAAAATATCGAATGAAGATTTTGTTCATCGGCGACGTATTCGGCAGACCCGGACGGCAGGCTCTCAACCATTGGCTCCCCGATTTTCGTCGCAACCGCGAAATTGATTTCGTCATCGCCAACGCAGAGAACTCGGCGCAAGGGAAAGGCGTTACGCGCAAAACGTTTGATGAACTTCTGCGCGCTGGAGTGGATGCCATGACGGGCGGCAACCATAGTTTTGCGCAAAAAGAAGTTTACAAAATTTTTGAAGAGGACGACCGAATCCTCCGTCCCGCGAATCTTCCTCCAGGAACTCCCGGATCGGGACTTGGCATTTATACCGCACCCAATGCAACGCGCGTCGCCGTTCTCAATCTCATGGGTCGCGCGTTCATGAAGCCGATTGATTGTCCGTTTCGCGTCGGTCGTGATTTGGCCGAACGCGCACTCAAGGAGACTCCGATCCTAATTGTGGACATTCACGCCGAGGCGACTTCGGAAAAGGTCGGAATGGCTGTCCATCTTGATGGCCTCGCAACGGCGGTGATCGGAACCCATACCCACATCCCGACCGCCGACGCGCGCGTTTCCGCCGCCGGGACCGCCGCGATCACCGATGTCGGTATGACGGGACCTTTCGATTCGGTCATCGGCGTTCGATCCGATATCGTATTGCGTCAACTGATAACCAATATGCCGGGTAAGCACGAAGTCGCCGAGGACGACGCGCGGATTTGCGGATTGCTAATCGAAGTGGATCCGCAATCGGGCCGAGCGAAAGCAGTTGAGTCAATCCGCGAGCCGGAGTTTCCAAGTAAGCGACCGCACTCTGCCTCTTAAGCAGGGCTGGGTAAAGCTCCACATATATCTAATCTGGGCGCTCCCACAAACCCTACGTAAAGACCTAAAATGGAGGAATGCTTTTTTCGAACGTGCTTTGGCAGCTCGCCGGATGACGCTACTATTCTACCGAAATCCGTCTGCACAAGTATGTTTGGAGTAGTTCCCAAGTTACGTGCACCATAGACACCATAGATGACTCGCGGGCTTATGATGTCCTTGAGAAGGATTTCCCCAATTATTCTTCCTTGATATTCATCCGCACCCACCTTGATCTTTTCCTCGCTATCGGAGACTACGCAATCGCCTGTGAAACCAATTCCCACAATAAGATTTGCGGCCATGCCTTTTTCTAAACCGCCAGTCTCAGAAATGCGACCGGGGTCAAAGAGGCGCAGGCGTCTTCCACTACATTGCACATAGACATCATATTGGTACACTTGCCCTTCATATTCCGTGCACACTTCTATGGATTCGATCTCGCACATCACAAACGTCATGAATATACCTTTTATAGAACAGTACTGTCTGGACGTGCCGCCACAATGAAACAATGACTATCAAGATAGGGTGCTCCGTGTCAACGTCCGGGCGACTCAAGCCGTTGGCTTCACTGCGCGGAGCGCATACCGAGAAAGTATTGCTTTAATAATTCCGCTGCTGCGTCCGCTTCAATCCCCGATACGACTTCCGGTTTGTGTGGAAAGTGTTTTCCATCCAGAAGCTGAATGCGGCTCCCCGCCGCGCCCCATTTATCGCTAGAAGCCCCAAATATTACGCGGCCCACGCGCGCCATGAGGATCGCTCCCGCGCACATCGGACACGGTTCGAGCGTGACGACCAACGTATGCCCATCCAGCCGCCAATCGCCTTGCCGTGCGGCGGCTTCGCGAAGCGCAATAATCTCGGCGTGTGCAAAGGAATCGGCTTTGGCCTGACGATCATCGCCCGCTCGCGCAACGATTTCTCCTAGATTATTGACGATGACGCAACCAACGGGAACTTCGTTTCGCAGAGCCGCAGATTCGGCTTCCTTGAGCGCTTCCTGCATCCACACCTCGGCTTGCGCAGGATCGTAAGGCGGAAGTTTAGGAACTTGATTCATCACGATGGGCGTGTCCATCGGTCACTGATTGCAAAAATGGGGATCAAAGCTAACGCGAGAAGAATTGAAAACAATCCCGCGATATACCGTGCTGGAGCGCGCAAACTGAGCAAGTCCATCCCCCACCTGACCCATCGCTTACCCCTGATTGCGTTTAGTTCCGCTTGCGTACGAGAGAGTTCTGCTTTTGTCCGTGCCAATAATAGATCGCGCGTTTCAAAATCGAGTTGCGCGGCGATTTTGCCATCGCGATATTTCGGCTCGCGGCAGAATTGATCCAAGGGAGAGATCGTTTTCTCCCAATCAAGTTGCTCCTGAACGCATTTCCTCGCCGCTTCACTCTGCGCCGTTGGTTCGATTTCACCCTTTAGCAATCCGCGCAAAAGTTTGCGGAGTCCATCCATATCAGCAGGATCAAACGTCCAACCCGCTCCCGCGCGTTCGATGATGCCACTCAATTCCGAATAGTTGTTGTAGATGACCGGCAAACCGCTCGCCATGCACTGCACGGTTCGGGAAGTAAACGCAAGTTCCCGCTCGGCGTTGCGCTCCATGAGATCGAGCGCGATACCCCCTTCGCCGAGAAACGCAATAAACCGGTCATAGGACATCGGCGGATAAAACTTCACCCTCGGATGTTCCCTCAGTTTTTCGATCAGCGCGTCGAATGTTCCCCGTGAAACATCACAAGTTGGATGCGCCCCGCCAATAAAAATCAGTTCCCCGCGACCTGCCGAATCCATCTCCTGAAGTAACGTTTCAATGGCACGCGTCGGATTTTGCCATGGTAGAAAAAATCCGCCGTATATAAAGCGATCTGATCTCGCGGACGGATTTGATTCCGATGCTTTGAGTGAATAAGGAATCGTGGGAAGTGAATTCGCAGCCGAGGCGATATTCCATCCCGCCAGCGCAAGGTAGGGCAAAAAATAAAACCGCTGCCATTCACCCGATGCCGTCACAAAATCGGCTTTGCGCAATGCGTCCAGTTTCTCAATCAAGTCGCCTTCCGGCGATTCCGATCCCCAGAGTTTTCGTTCCAGCAGATGCGGTCCCGCGAGATCAATCGCGAGCGGAATTCGGATTTCTCCAAGATCTCGCGCGATTCCCCAGTGCTGCAAGATCAGCACATCAGCGTCCTGCAAACGCGGATCATTCTTCAATTCATTGCGCCGGATCGGAATAATCCAATCGGGAAAATCGTGAGTCGGCGGCGCGTCACCTTCAACTGGTGAGAATCCCTGCGCCGATTTTTCCGGAAAGAAAAGTCGAACTTCATGCCCTTTCGCGCGCAACCCTTGAGCAAGCCCCCACGCGCGCAAACCCGCGCCCGTCGTCGGCCAGCCCGGCAGAGGCAAAGGTTCGGTGGTGAGTAACGCGATGCGGCTCATGCAAAGTGTTTATAGGTTCGATCCTCTGGACGCAACCGCTTTCCGAATTCATTGATAAGCGCGACTCCCTTGCCCGCTTCAACATTTCCGATAGCCGTCACAGGCGTTGTTAGTCCGTGCTTCCGAAATTCCGCTTCGATTTTCTTGAGGGGGGCGCGTGTCGCAAATAGCAATTCATAATCCTCGCCACCGTAAAGCATCCAATCGAGTGGGTTTATATCCAGTCGCTTCGCGCTCATTCGAGCCTGCTTGGATATTGGTAGCTTGGAAAGCTCAAGCGTTATACTCACGCCGCTCTCACGTGAAAGATGTCCGGCATCGTTGACCAGTCCATCGCTAACGTCAATCAACGCGAGATCGGAACACACTTTCGTCAGAATTGCGCCTTCGCGAACTCGCGGCGAAGGCCGGAGGTGTCTTTCGATCACGTGTTTTGGAATCTTAGCTCCTTTTTGCAGACTCTCTAATCCTGCGGCGGAATCGCCGAGGGTTCCAGTGACATAAACGGCCTGACCTCTTTGCGCTGAAGAACGTTTTGAAATTCTTCCTCTATTTGCCGGTTCCCCGATAAGCGCGACGTTGATCATCCAAATGGGCGCGCGAACGAAATCTCCGCCCGCAAGCGCGCAACCGAATGTTTTGCCCAATCCCGCGAATGCGCGAAAGAAATTTTGAAGATGAGCGATTCGAGTTTCAGGCGGAACGCCGAGCGATAGAAACGCTGCGATAGGTTTCGCTCCCATCGCGGCAAGATCGCTCAGATTGACCGCCATCGCTTTGTGTCCAAGCTGCGCTGCCGTCGTCCAATGAAAATTGAAATGAGTTCCTTCGATCAAGGCATCGGTCGTAACGAGACCGTCGTTTCCATTCTTGAATTTCAACTGGGCCGCGTCGTCGCCGATGGAAATGGGAATCTGCAAACTCGAATGCCCGAATTGCTTTCGCACCCAGCGGAGAAACCTAAGCTCCCCCCACTCGGCGAGCGTCGTCATGTCGGAAGAACGACGCATGTCGAATGTCACTTCCAGAACAACATGGAAGAAGTTAACGCAAAGGCGCAAAGACACAAAGGCGCAAGGAAGTTATTCGCGTGCGGGCTGCTCATTCCTTTATGACGGAAAATTGCTTTCATCGGCGTCGTGTCCGTTTGCAACTACAGGACTACTTTATCAAAAACGCATGCAATCCAAGATAAGTCCTTCAAGTGACTCGGCCCTCATTGCGTCTTTGCGACTTTGCGTCTTTGCGTTGGTTTCTTCTCTTGTGCCGACAGCGCAAAGTGGTTATCCGATTTCAAGACTGCACGCGCGGTTTCCGCAATGGCGGCGGGAGATAGGCCGCACTCGTGATAGAGCCGATCTTGACTGCCGTGCGTGATGAACTCGTCGGGAACGCCGAGAATGGTTGCTCGTGCCGGGGACTTCATTTCGACTAATGCTTCGTTGACCGCCGAGCCGAATCCCCCCATCTTGACGTGATCTTCAATGGTGATGAGATGCGTGTAATGCTTCGACAAATCGGAGAGCAATTCGGTATCGAGCGGCTTGACGAAACGCGCGTTGACGACCCCGACTTGAATCCCATCCTCCGCGAGCATCTGGGCTGCCTTGACCGCGTGCTCAACCAAATTTCCGATGCCGATCAAACAGACTTTCTCGCCTTCGCTGAGAATCTCGCCTTTTCCGATGGGAAGAATCCGCGGCGGTTCGTCCAGAATCGCACCGGGCGACGCCTTGCCTCGCGGGAACCGTAGCGCGATGGGACCGCCTTCGTGCTTGGCCGCTGTGAAGGTCATATCGCGTAGTTCGCGCGCGTCCATCGGCGCCATGACCACCATGCCGGGGATCATGCGAAGATAGGCGAGATCAAAAACACCGTGATGCGTCGGGCCATCCGCGCCGACTAACCCCGCGCGATCCAGCGAAAACACAACGGGCAAATGCTGCAACGCCACATCATGCACAATGGGATCAATCGCGCGTTGCAAGAAAGTCGAATAAATGCATACCCACGGTCGCAATCCATCGCATGCCATTCCCGCCGCGCTGATGACCGCGTGTTCCTCGGCGATGCCAACGTCGAACGTCCGCGTCGGAAACTCGCTCTCGAATCGCGTGAGTGAAGTTCCTTCGAGCATTGCCGCCGAGATCGCGACGACGCGTTTATCCTCGCGGGCGATTTCACGCAACGCGTCCACAAAGACTACGGAATAGGTCGGCGGACCGGGCTTGGGCGGCGGAGCTTCACCATTTTCGAGTTTGAAATTAAGCGGAGGACTATGCCAAGTGATCGGATCGGCCTCGCTATAGGATCTCCCCTTGCCCTTCACGGTAATGACGTGAAGGAGAATCGGCCCTTTCAGCTTGCTGACTTTCTTGAGCGCGGGAACGAGTACGTCCATATCGTGACCGTCAATCGGACCCAAGTAACGAATTCCCAATTCTTCAAAGAATATTCCAGGGAGAATAAGACCTTTAACGCTCTCTTCGATTTTGTGACCGATCCGCGCAACGCTTCCGCCCGCGGGCATCCGCTTGATAAAATCCACAATCTGGTTGCGACGCTCGTTGTAGAAATTCGTCATCACGATCTTGTTGAAATAATCGGAAAGCGCGCCGGTGTTTTTCGAAATGGACATCCGGTTATCATTGAGAATGATGAGCAAATCGCTTTTAAGATTCCCCGCGTTGTTGAGCGCCTCGTAGCAGATACCACCGCTCATCGCGCCATCGCCGGTGATCGAAACGACGCGATGATCGAGTCCAAGCTGATCGCGCGCGACGGCCATACCAAGCGCGGCGGAAATCGAAGTCGAGGCGTGACCCGCTCCGAACGTGTCATAGGGACTTTCGGATCGCTTTAGAAATCCCGAAAGCCCGCCATCCTGCCGAACGGTCGGGAACTCGGCGCGGCGTCCCGTTACGATTTTATGCGCATAAGCTTGATGACCGACGTCCCAAACCAATTTATCTTCCGGTGTGTTGTAAACATGATGCAGCGCAATGGCCAATTCAACGGCGCCAAGCGACGAAGCCAAGTGTCCGCCGTTTTTTGCCATAACGCGGAGGATTTCCTCGCGGACATCGTCGCACACTTCCTTAAGCTGCGGAATCGAAAGCCCGCGCAAATCTTTCGGATCGTTGATTTTTTCTAGCCAATCGCCCATGAGTTTTTACACACCATCCACGTACGGAGTTGCAGAACTCTCGAACGTGATCGAGCTTAGCATACACCCGACAACGAGGGCACTGTGAAAGTTTGGGGAGAAATCCGCTGGAGCAGAATAACTATCGGACTATTTCACCATTTCCGCCGCTTTTTCGCGCAATTCGCGACGGAGAATTTTTCCGACTCCGACCTTAGGTAGCGCCTCCAGAAAAAATATTCGCGAGGGAGACTTAAACGCCGTCAACCGATCCTTGAGAAACTCTTTGACGTCGTCCTCGGTCAGCTTCTCGCCCGCGCGGGGTACAACAAACGCGACGACTCCTTCACCATAAGCCCCGTCGGGCACACCGACCACGGCTGCATCCGCAATCAAGGGATGCGTATAGAGAATGTCCTCGATTTCGGCGGGATAAATGTTCTCTCCGCCGCGAATGATCATATCTTTCTTACGATCCACGATGTAAAGCCAGCCCTCGTCATCAAAGTAGCCGATGTCGCCGGTGTGCAGCCATCCGCCCCGCATGGTCTCCTCAGTTTCCTTGGGCCGGTTGAAGTATCCTTTCATCGTGGAGGGTCCTCGCGTTACGATCTCTCCGCGATGTCCCGCAGGGAGCGGGTTGTCTTGATCGTCCACGATCCGAACTTCACTCTTTGGATACGGCTTGCCCGCCGAACCGGGGCGGAAGGGCATGCTCATCCGATTGGAACTTCCGATACCCACATTCTCGGTCATGCCATAAATCTCTCGCACACGGCAGCCATGACGATCCATGAACGCTCGCGCGACTTCGACAGGCAACGGCGCGGCGCCGCAAACCACCTCCACAAGACTTGACAGATCGTATTCATCTCGCTTTGGATGATTGAGCAAGAGCGAAAGCATCGTCGGCACGGCGACCATGTTCTGGCACTTGTGCTCGACAATCAGTTTCATGAATCCCTCGGGATTGAACCATGCCATCTGCACCGAGTAGCTCCCCGCCAGCCGCGCGGGAGTCATGAACCCGGCGGTCATCACGGCGACGCCCGCCATGTGCGCC
>CAZPIK010000087.1:0-13330 GCA_964586185.1 uncultured Candidatus Sumerlaeota bacterium
TTCTCCCATGGCTCCTTCGCGATCAATCCAGAGCGCGAGGAGGTTGCGCGAGTGGGCATCGTAAACCATCTCGGCCTTGGCCTCGGTTTTGTTTAATTCGATTTTGAAAAGTTTGCCTTGATCGCCCGTTACCGCCCAGAGATTCTCGTCGTCATCGCGCTGCAAATCCCACACGAACTTGGCGTCAAGCTGCGTGAGTGTTGTGAGCTTGTCGTCTTCGTCGAGCCGCCAGAGGTGTCCGGTGGGCGCGCCTGCAATCACGACCGATCCATCCTTGAGTTCAACCATTGCCGTGAGTTCCGGCTGGTTCAAATCGGCGATGACTTTGGCTTCGCCTTTTGCAAGGCGCACAAGTTTTCCTTCGTGACCCGTTGCGCAAAGGACGCCGCGCTTACCCTGATCAATGACGCTCCAAACGATTTCGGCGCCAGTATCGCCGAGCGGTTCGCGCGCGTATGAGGGGTAGAGATAGCCGTCGGAAGTCAGCGCGACCCCTTCGAGTTCGCCCTGCTGGAGCGTATCGAAGTTGTCATCGCGGACGGCCTCAGTGGTGGCAGCGCGCAAAGTCGTGGCGAGTAAGATCGCGGCAAAAGCCACGACACAGAAATGAAGTCGGGTTTTCAAAGGGCTTCTCCTGAAGTTTGTCATTGGGGAAGATAAGGGGTCACGTTGATGGCAAGGCTTGCTCGTCCCGCGATGGGATTTTCGAAATCGGTTGTTTCGCGGGAGAGTTGCCGTCCGACGGCAAGCGATTGCCACTCGCCGGGGGTCGTCGCGGCGACAAGTCCCGCCATCGAGTCGGGCATGCCCTCAAGCGCGTCGGCTTTCACGCCGAGGCTCATATCCGGTTCGTAAAGGAATGCCGTCAAACGATTGGAGGGATAATGAAGACGCTTGACGAGTCGGAGCGTCTCCTCATAATTCGTCGCGCGAAAGCCGGTCGGTTCGTGCCGTTCGTCAACGGATTCGGTTCCGAAGGCGTCGGCCAAATGGACAATGTAGGTTCCTTTTTGCAGCTTCTCCGGAATCTTGACGGCAATGCGCTTCATATATTCCGCCGCGCGAAAAGGACGCCAGACCGTGTCGAGTTCGAGCGTCTGTCCGGGTTTTAGGGTCGTGTAGCGCGGCGTGACGCGAATAAGGACATCGCGATGGAAATCGTGCTCGACTTCCATTGTCGCTTCGATGGAATCAAGATCGGCGCGCTTGAATGGATTCATTTCGAGCATGAACAAATCTTCCAATACGGCCATTGCAAACTCGAAACCTATGCTCATGCGCGTCGTGGCCACGACCCCTTTTTCGATGCGATCGCCATCGGCAAGGCGGATCGTGTAATTGAATTTTCCCGTCGCCTCCCCCGCTTCGGAAACAGATGATGCGACCGCCGAATCGAGCGCCATCGCGACCAACTGCGGCATGAAATCGCGGTCTTCCCATACGGAGAACTTATAGGATCGCGGACGAGTGGCCGCCCCGCCTCCGACTTTCACCGTCATTTCCACGCGCTCGGGGGTTTCGCCAAAAACTCCGCCAATCGCAAATGTCCGATCTTGCCGAATCGTCCCGACGATTTCCCTCGCCTCGCCGAGTTTGAAACTCCGCATATAGCTTTGAAGGTAATCGAAAACGTAACCCGGTCCCATCGGCGCGTGCGATTTTCCCTCACCGAACATCGGGTGGCCGAACGCGAGGAGTTTGTCGCCGCTGCGATAGGTCACCGTTCCCATGCTTGCAATCGTGGTGTCGCCCGTCAGGAGGGGAATGGCAATCGTTGATCCACCGCGAAGAGGCGGCGAGGCTTCCGCGGGGGAAGCATTGGAACCCGCGCCCGATCCAGCTTCGAAGAGTTCAAGCCCGCGCGAAGCGAAGAATTTCTGAAGTCTTGCAACCGATGACTTGGACGCTCCGGAAGAAAAAAACGGCGCGGAGAGAGGGATCATTTCGAGCGTATCAACTCCGAGCGCTTGCGATGCTCCGGGTGATTCGAGTTTGATTTTAATCGGTTCGGGTTTGTGATCCTCGCCCGTTTCTTCCAGGTAACGTTTCCAATCCGCCCGCCAATCCCACGCGGTTTCAGAAGACGCGCCCGCGCGTTCGGAGGTCGTGCCTGCGACGTCCACGGGGCGATCCAATTCATCCCACATCGTGAGCATGTGCTCGATCGGAGTGATTCCCGCGATCGGGACATAAGAGAAACTCCAGCCATAGGCAACCGCGCCGATGCATTTGCCATTGATATACACTGGGCTGCCGCTCATTCCGGCGACGATGCCGTGCTTTTCAAGTCGAGGCCCCTCAAGACGCGAAAGGATCATGGAACTCCCCGGCAAGGCACCTTGCTCGATACCGATGATTTCAACTTTGTAAACCGATGGCTCGAAACCTTGGACGACACTTAAAGCTTCGCCCTTCATGCCGATGCGGATTTCGGAAAGCGGCATGCAATCGTCGGGCAGCTTTACGCCTTCTTGAGCTTGGGAAGGCGAAACAAATACGAGGGACAAAAAAAGCAGTATTGCGGCGGCGGCTTGAAATAATCGGATCGGTTGACGCATCAGGATGGAGTCCTTGGGTAACGAAACAATGCGCGTGATATTACGCCAAAGAGGGGCGCATAAACAAGCTCCCCAAAACCGGCAAACCGATTTTGGGGAGCATTTGGAGAAGGACTTTGCGTTCGGGAATTACTCGAACAGAGTCCAAACCGAGCCGACCGCATTGTCATCTACATCCTGAGTATCCACGTTATAAACGCCAGGAACCGTCGTCGAAGAGAGTCCGGTGCTGGTGTTCGATACGCCGACGCTACGCTGACCGACCTGCGCGCCGGGAGCGATATCGAGATTGACGTCCACGCGGTTGGCGTTGATGTAGGTGAGCGAATTGACCGTCACGCCCGAGCCGAAGGATAGCGATGTCGTTGCATCGAAATCCTTGCCCGCAACTTGAACGGTTTGACCCGTGGTTCCCTTTATACCGACGCTCGGATAAGCCGCGAAGACCAGCGGAGGCTTCGGCGCGGCGGGAACCGTCGGCGGCAATTCGAGCGCGCCCGTGTTGAAGTTACCGCCGCGAATTCGGTTCACGTAGAACACATCCATCGCGCCGATGACGACCAACGATTCGTTGCGTCCGCTCATGGCAACCCAAACATCAAGGTCGCCGTCACGATCCACATCAAGCAGTTCGATGTCCGAAGCGTTGCCCGTGTTGCTGAGACTGTTGGGTCCCACTTCGGTAAAGTGCCGAACGGATTTGGGGAAGGGAAATTCCTTTGACGCTTCCTCAAAGAATCCCGTGCCGTCATTGAGCAAGAATTGGACGGGGCGCATGAAGGAGTTGAGCGTCTGCTTCGCGACGACGATATCAAGGTCGCCGTCGAGATCGAGATCGCCGACGCGCGAATCGCCTGATTGCAGGAGCATCGAGCCATCAAGCGGGAAGGGCGGAAGGCGAATGGCGCTTTCGTCCGAAAAGATTCCGGGGTTTGTATTCGTCGGATCGTTGATGAGGATCGTGCTGGTGCGATCCTTGAACGAAACGAAGATGTCGAACGAAGGCTCCCAAACGCCGGGAGTCCGCTTCGTGATAATCCCATCGCCGTTGACGTCTCCTGCGACGGTTTCATCCGGAAGATCGGTGAAATCGAGCATACTGTTGCTATTCAAGTCTTCGCCTTGATCCAACACGCCATTCCCGTTCACGTCCTCACCCGGCTCGCCGACGCCATCAAAGTCGCCTATCGAAACACCTGCCGGATGATCTCCCAAGTATTCAGGGACGTTGCCGTCAATTAGGTTGCGATCTTCAAAGACGCCCGTCCCGTCATTGCGAAGGTAACGGAATCCGGGGAAGGGAGGATTGAAGCTCGTCTCCGTCGCGTTGGCAAAGACCATGTCAATGTCGCCGTCGTGATCAAAATCAGCGGCAGCGATGTCATAAGTATCGTCGAAGATACCCGTCGGCGAACCGCAATCTCCAAGCACAGTCGGCAAATTGGTCTCGGTCGCATCCACAAATTGTTGCGACGCCGTGGAAGTCGGGAAGTAAACGATAGAGGGATAGTTCAAGAGAAGCGCATTGGGAGCGCCGATACCCAAGGTGCCGTTCGCAAGGCAAACATCGAGCGTTCCGTTGTCGTCGAAGTCAGCAGCGGCCAGACGGCGGTTGAGCTTTTTCAGGACGACGCTGCCGCTCGGATCGGGACATGGATCCGTAAGGTCGGGCATCATGACGGGGTATCCGGGCAAAGTCTCAATGTCGTCGAGGTCCATGAGGACTCCATCCGGAATGATATTCAAGTCGGGATATGAGTTTACGGACGTTTCGGGGACCAAGAACATTCCCGCCAATATCGAACCGTCCACGTTCAGGAAGCTGATCGGTCCTTCGCCGTTTCGCGAATAGAAGAGATCAGGATATCCATCGCCCGAGAAATCGCCGACCGAGACGCCATAGTTGGCGGCGCGGTAGGAGGAAGCCGGGCGAATTCCACGAAGTAAGAAACCCCGGTAGTTAAGAGAGACGTAGGGCGGAGCCGCCACCGAAGCTTGGGGTGTGCCCGACCCGAGCGGACGGAACACCTGGACGCCGTCATTAAACGGACGGAAGGGTTCCTGCCGCTTGGGGCCGCCATTCATAAAGAAGAGCGGGAAATCGCCTTGTGAATAGGTGCCGCCTTCGGCTGTGGTCACGTCCGGCAATCCATCGTTATTGAAATCGGCGGCGGCAACACTGGTTGAAATACCCGTCTGTGTGCCCGCGTCGAAGGGCGGCTCCAGCGACCCGCTATATACCGGAGGAATAAAACCGGGGCTTTGGTCGTAGAACATCGTCGAATCCGTGGTTGATTCGAGATCGGGCGCGCCCAGCGGATCGTAAATCTGATTTACGAGCAGCTGATGCTTCGTCAACGCATTGACGAAAACGATATCCTGATCGGCATCATTATCAACGTCGCCTGCCAGGGCTTGGTAACTGATGTCGGGCGGGTTCAGCAACGTGCTACTCGGAAACGCAGCATTGGTGACGTCCGTGAAAACTCCAAACCCGTTATTGGTGAGCAAATTGTTCGTCGTGGGAATATCCGTAACGATCACCGTGCCGTCGACCAGATAACCTGCGGAGACGGTATTGGCCGTGGTCACGTCAAAATCGCCGTCATTGTTGAAATCGGCGGCGGCGCTGCCGTGAGCTTCACCCAAAGTCGCTGGAATATCACGCGCCTTGATTACTGTCTGGGGACTGATGGGCACCAATGGAATCAAGGCAAGCGTATCCGGGAAAGTCGGCAGGAAATTAACGCCGATACCTGCGACAGATGCATTTTGTCCACGTCTCGCGCCGCCATCCACTTGGCGATAAACCGACACTTCTTCGTATGGGAAATAAACGGTTCCCGCGCCAAATGAGTTGTCGGCAATGGTCATCGGCTTGGGCGCGCCGCGATATTCCCAGTCGCCGATAACGCCAGTGAACCCGCCGCGGTTGACGATAGGATAGATATCGCGCTCGTTGGAATAGGGAAGCCCATTCACGTCTCCGGCATAGCCATCAGGCACACCGATGAGCAAGGGTTGGGTTTCAAGAGTCGTCGTCACGCCATCGGAATCCACCGAAACCGGGACCGAAATTTGTCGGACCGGGAACCAGCCGGAGCCAATACGATCATGATAGTCGAAATTGTAATTGGTGCAGGCAAAGTACCCGTCGGGACGCCCATCATCGTTGATATCAATGTTGTCGAAAAACGCACTTTGAGCAAAATTGTCCACGGTTTCGGCAAAAGGAAGATCGGTAAAGGCCCGGACGCTCGTCAAATCCAGTCCGGTATCCTGATACATGGGACCCAGCCGAGGCTCGAAGGCGCGGTAGCCCATCGGCGAATCCTTGAGCGCTCCCTTCGAGAATCCGCTCGTTGTGCTAAACGTATAATTAAACGCTCCAGGCATAACGGGAGGCATCCGGTCGGTATTCTCGGTAAAAATGAGGAAGCCGCCAAAGCGATTAAGCGAGTCGGTGGGCACCGCATCCGCCGCAAACACGGTTGGGGCGATCGTTTCATCACCGAATCGGTTATCGGCTCCCAGTGTTTCATCCACAAAGAAGAAACCGGGGTTGGTGTCGTCGTAGAAATGATTGATCAAAACTTGCTCGCAGAACACAAGCGGCCCGGCATCAAACGTCAAGCCGTTGGAAGTGACAATATCCGTGCTGGCCAACAGGGGAAATTGATAAGGCCGCTGCACGGTCGCGCTTACGATATCAGGCTGCTGCTGGTCAATGGTCCAGAGCGTGAGCTTGGCATCCCCGGCAGAACCGTCGGCGCTCGGTTGAGAATCCACCATGGCTACAGTGGCATCCGTGGGACTTCCCCCAGACCAAGCGGTCGCATCAATGGCGGGTGTAAAGAGGCTCTGGATGATATCGAGGTCGCCGTCGCCGTCAATGTCACCCACCGCCGCGTGAGTCGAATCGGCACGGCCGTCCGCAAATAGTCCCGGCGCGGCGCTCGCCGGCGTCGTCGGATCCCATCCGCGATTTAGCAGTCCCGGCATGGTCGCCGCCGAAACATCCATGAACCGGAATCCATAGGGATTCCCCAAGTCTTCCTCATTGGTATAAAGACGATTAAAGCCGCCCTCGCCAATATCACTATTCGCATCCGCAGCGTTGGCAATATAGAGGTCGAGACGACCGTCGTTATTGAAATCGCCGAGTTTGGCGTCGCGGCTGTTTTCCAAGTGCGCGGGCAGAACGTCGTCAAGCGTGCCGGGAATCCCGTCTTCGCCAAACGAAATATCAATGAACTTCCGAGGTGAATCGGGATCGAGCGCGTCGGTCGGGACGTTCAAATAAACGCGATTATAGAGCGCGCTCGGATCGCCGCCGCCCGTAAAGACGGCCACAACGAAATCGGGATAACCGTCGCCATTCAGATCGCCCATATCCGCCCCAAGCGGAACGTAGTCGCTGTTGGGAGTCGCGTCGGTATCGTCAATAAACGTGAGCGGAGGCGAGGGATCGCCGTCCGGTGTCGTTTCATCGTCGCCACCGGTATTGTCCACGTTCGTCACGATGATGATGTCGTCGGCCGTGCCGCCTTCGGTCACAGAAATAAACTCGATCTTAAGCGGGTCGTCGCCGGTCGCGTCGTCAATCAGATCAGCCGAAGGGGCCGTTCCGCCATAAAACTCCGCCGGGAAAGCCTCGAAGAGACTCAAGAACCCATAAACGTAATTGATCGCGGCGGGACCCGATGCTCCCAGCCGATTGGGGTCAATATAAATCGCGTAATCATCGCGCGGGTTCAGACCCGGGAAGCTAAACTTCGAATCAATATCGCGCGTGGTCTCATCGAGAACGCCATTATTGTTAACGTCTTCGCCGACATCCAGAATTCCGTCGGCGTCCAAGTCTTCGCCGTTATCACCAAAATCAATGTTCGGGATAAGATCAAACGCGGGTCCCAAGGTGCCTGCGCCCCCCCCGGCCGCGGGGTAACGCAATTCCTGCCCCGAAAGCACTTGACCAATAACGCGAATCATACCCTCTTCCGAAACGACATTATCGGGGTGGAGTCCGGGAGGAGCTGGGCGACCCACAAAAACCGGCGCCTGCACAACAAACAAAAGGTCATTAAGGGCCGGATTTACGGCTTCAAGATTCACCGGTTCGGGGAGCGCTTTGTAGATTTCGACTGATTGTCCGTCAATGACCCAGCCATTGATCGTGCCGCCACTGGGCGAACCGGGATAGAGCAACCCCGCGCCGAGGTGATCATCATACTCGAGGCTACGAGTTGAATAGGGATTCGAAGGGAAATCGTCGGTCGGCCCACGAAGAAACGGCGACATAGTAGCGGCGTTAATATAGGTGTGCCCCACGCCCAACGCATGTCCTAATTCATGCACCAGAGTGCTCTGTATATCAAGACTCCCCATGAGGAACTGCAAGTCCAAGGGGTCAATATCATCCTGATCCTGAGGCCATTGATAATAAGTAAAGGCGCTGTTGAAAATAATGTCCGTTTCAAGGATTTCGCCGCGCGAGTAGTTTCGAGGATCCAAATTGTGATCCACAAATCCATCGAGGTCGAGATCCAGCGGAATCACAACAGTGCCTTCGATCTGATCAATGGGCATTCCCATGAATTCTTCCAAATCGAAGTCGCTTTCCATAAAATAGGTCGAGGTCACAGCAATGACGCCGGAATCAAGCGTTACGAGGAGCGATTGGAAGGTGATGACGTTATGCCCATCGAAAAGGGCGTCAATCGGATGAGGATTGGGAACCGCGCCCGAACTTGAATAAAGAACATCGTCCTCGAAATCGAATGAACTCAGATCATTATCGTTCCACTCTTGGAGCGAAATCTGGACGGCGTCAAGGACGTCGGCATCTGATATGTTATTGAGGTTGAACGTTGGAAGAAGGACGGGTCCATTGCCCGGTTTCATGAGCACCCATTCGACGGGTTGCTCGGCCGCGCTCCACTTGATGGAAAGAACTTCAATTTCATCGTCAATCGTGTTGAAAGGACTGTTTGGAATAGGAAAGAAGAATCGAAAATCGGTCGCCGCGTTCGTGCCCTGAGCGAACAAGCTCAACAGCGTAACGCAAGCGGACAGCCAACACTTGAAAAGGAACCGTGTTTTCATCCCATTTCCCTTCGACGTTAATCCTCGGATTTTTCCCATGAGCGGTTTTCCGCCTCCGCAAACGCAGATTCAGTTCGAATTAGGGCTTTGCAGGCCCAACGATTTCAGTAACTTTCGACTTGACGTCTTCGAGCAAATCGAAATTGCGAATCTCTTTCGAGCCTGCCTCGGTCGGACTCTCAGCTTTGCCTTTTTCGATCTTCTTATGCGCGTCTTGATTCGCCCCAAGCCGATCCAAGAGCGCATCCGAAGAAAGAGGCTCATTCCCTTGCAACTTCGAATCCTTGGACGCGGCCAAAACCCGCTGTTGAGCGTTCAAGAACCCGCGAACCGACTGATCGCTGGGGATCACTCCGCGATCCTCGATACTCATCCGTGAGACGTGCTTTGAGCCGGTCGTTGGATCGGTAAGGATCGTAAAACGACCATAAATACGCCCCGTAATTTCAATATTGTTGGGAGCAAACGGACTCATTTTACCCTGCGCTTCAAGGGCAGGATTCGGTTTGCTGGTGCGAGTAAAAAGCAAGACTTCCTCGCCGATAATCATGGCCGCGCCGCCGCCCGCATACTGGCCTAATCGGATCACGCCTCGCGCGGATTCCGAAGCATCGGCTGAAGGGCGTTTATTCTTACGACCGGGGACGTCCAAAACCTGACCCGTCGCCGAGCCGCCCAGTTCTTCCATCTCGACCAAGCCATCCTTATTGAGAGGCAATTTGCCCTTCCAAACATCCTTAGGTCGAAGTTTATAGGTTGTGAAAATGTTTCCGTTCTTAAAGGCCGAACTTTTCTCTTCACACACGGCGGTAAAAATATGCTCGCTCTGTTCGATCACTTCATTGAATTTCATGGGCTTGACCTGCAAGGCAAACGCCCCGCTGGCCAGCAGCGTCGCGCCTGAAGCAAGGGTCAAGAGGCGAATCCATCGCTTTGGAGTCCAGTCAAGTATGTGTTTCATATAGCTCAGTCTTCCCGAATCCAGAGTATATGTCGGTTGTCACAACCCGACCTGAAAATTTAAAGGTTCCGATACAGGGCGCAACCCACCCGCCAACCGTGACCTTTTTAATCAAAGCCCGATCCCTTTGCAACGTACTTTATCGGCATCCTCGCCCCGAATGTCAAGAGTGACCGCAAATTGATCCCTCGACACTCGTCTCTTGGGGTCGCCCGAGGGCTTGTTCAAGAAACTTTTGCGCAACCGTATAAGCCTGAGCCGCGCCCCCCGGCTCCAGAATCCTCGGGCTGGCCGCGCGATCCAGCGGATGCGGCGTCGGAGTCGCCGTCGGCGTGATCGTCGGTGTCGCCGTCGCCGTCACGAGATAACCCCGCGTCGAATCGTGCGATTGCGCGAGTTCGGGAGCCTGCGGCGCGTCCGAATCCTTCGCGTTCGTCGCCGCCTGCATCTTCAGCCGAATCACATCCACCGGATTCGATCCCTCCGTTTCTCCATCCGACCGAATATACACCGTCGCCTTGTAGAGCGCATTAGGTTCCCAACGGATCGGGAACAATTGCGCCAGCGTCGTTGCCCCTGTCGGATCTATCGGAGTGAGCGTCTTGATCGAACCTGGTCCCGAAGCCGATAGCGCGTAATTCACCGTGCCGTTCTGGTCGTCAATATAAGCGAGTGAGGTACCGGCGTTCAGCGCCTGATCGGGCGTCTGCGCGCGGTAATACGCCGAACGGATCGGCCGATCCCACACCGTCTCGATGACGCAGGACAAAAAACAACTCATTTCTTGCTAAGCGTCACCACATTTCTAAGGGACAGTCCACCTACTCTCTCCGTTTCCTATTCTCGCGCTCCAATCTTTCGGTACGCATTTTCTCAAGATAAGCTTTTTGTTTATCAGTATATTCCACTTTGCGTTTCTCCTGTTGTTCCAATAAGCCAAGTTCACTAGATCGTTCACTTTGTTGCTCGTCAGTCATACCGCTACAAGCTTGCTGTAACACATACCTCCATTTGGTGCGCTTATTAATATAATCCAGATGTCCTAATCTAAAATACATCTCGGGCAGCAGATAAGTCTCTCGCAAGTGCTTGTTCGGTTCGAGTATCCACAATAATAAATACATAATGCAAAGTCCCTGATTCTCATCATCGCCTTCGACCCTATCATCTACTCGCCATTGCTGGTATATCGTTTCACGCGTTGCTTGACTAAGCATGTAAAATGACGCTATGCCGCTCATAGCATAACTTCTTATTGTTAGCAATGGACTGGCAGGGTCCTGCGTAACTGGCAATTGTTCTCTATTGCTAATTTCTTCAAGTTCCTTAATACGCTTATCTATTTCCTTTTCCGTATAGACAGATAGCATAGCGCGAACAAAAGGTTCTCTTCCTCGCGAATCCCGCAGCTCAGGCGAGTCATCACCTATCAATGCGCAGAGCTGGCTCCTGATATCAGGATTCATGATTGTTGCCCACAGAAGTAATCGTATTAGTTGCGAGTCTGGATCTTGACGAGACTTAAGCATGCCAATTATCTCATCCACAATTGTCGGATCCAAGGGATCTGCCATAAGATTATATGATTGACTTATAACAATGTAAGACAAATCACAGTTATGATAGGAATGCGATGAATGCATTGTTGATGTGGTCAATGCGTGCCCAGCATGTGCCATTGGTATATCATCGGCACGTGCTATTATTGATAAGCATACTACATTCGCAAGGGCTGCTACGCGCAAATACGCAGATCGATAATTACTGCTTACATGTATAGTGGAATGCATGATCAAATCTCCTTACCATATTTTAAGTTCATTCGTTCCAAATGAATTTGGAGTTGTCATTATGTCGCTATAATATTCCCAAGGCTCAAAAACCTCATTGCCATAATACCACACCCGCCATGGTCCCTGATCTGAACCAAACCAGCCCGTTTCTGGAACACTTCCATCATTAGGTATTGGCTCGTGTATCGCGCGACCATTGGCACCTACCTTGGCCGGGAAACAAAGACCTGAAGGAGCGAAAATGGTACCTTGTGGAGCAATGGTAGAAGCGAATTGTTCGGCAAAACTAGGGAAGCCGTCACCGTAAAACGGATAGTACTCTAACCCTACCAGACATGCTTGAAAGATAATTGTACAATTGCTTCCAAAAGCAATATTGCCGAGATGTACTTGAACTTCCAAGTCGTCAAGTGTTGCTGCATCGGTAGTTGGTTGAAGTTTCCAGAGAAAGGGGTAGTATAGACCACTATTATTGGTCATTAACAATCCATTACCATTTCCATGACTAAATACAACCAGCTTAGATATGACTTGGTGAGTAGTTGTGAATGTCTTCAAGCGTTCGATAAACTGATCACCTGTGCTGGCTGAATCCCAATTACGAAAATGTTGCGCCCTATGATCTTCAGTGTCATCGTCTTCCCCACCATGCGCGCCATGACTAGCTATCGCATACCCAGGCAGATTGGCCGCAACAACACGCGAAGCAGCCGATACTGCCATAGAAGCATTAACGGACTGCACAAAATAATATACGGGAGTAGCGCTTGAGAATGTGGTATCAGCGAATGTCAGGTTTGTTATAAGTGTTGTATTTAACTTAGTAAAGCCCGTGGTTGGAGATGTAGATCGATACACATTATACCCAATAAGTTGGTATGTGCTCACATCTGAAGTCCAACTAACGTTTATGCTCGCGCCCTCGACAGTAACATAGGGATCGGATGGAGGAACTGGGGTAAGGAATTGAATCTTATTGCGAGCCGGGTAATCTAAAACGTTATTCGGATCGGTTTCTCCGTTGCCAGATTCATGCTGACCATCGCCATCGATATCCTCTCCGATCTGCATACGTAAACCATCAGAAAGTGCAACATCCGGGCCGTCCCAATAGCCATCGCCGTCGGTGTCCTTCTTTGCGGGATTAGTTGTAGTCGAAGGGTGGCTGTCGATATGACTCGTGCCCGTCGTAACGCCTACTTCCAACCCATCCCATAATCCATCAGCGTCGCTATCTGTTAGATCGGGATTGCTCGAACCGTAGTTTGTCAGGCGGCCCATCGCATAACGTTCCTCATAATCACCCAACCCGTCTCCATCAGTATCAGTTGTTTCACCGGGAGGGGTGGGAATAGGTGTTCTTACAGGTGTTGCTACAAAAATCGGTTTCAGCACGCGTTCGACCTTCATCCCGATGACGCTGAAGCGGTTGGTTCCCGCGCCGGGGATACTGGTTTGATTCTCGAATTCCGCGACGAACCGCAGCCGATCGGCGTCCAGAATCGGACTTTCCGTGACGTTGTGCGAATAGAAATATCCCGTGTAACCCTGCGCCGCGCCGCCCGGCTCAAGTATCCTCGGCGAGGCCGCGCGATCCAGCGGATGCGGCGTCGGCGTGACGGTCGGTGTTATCGTCGGCGTCACAACATAACCTCTCGTCGTGTCGTGCGACTGAGCCAACTCGCGGAACGCCGGCGCGGTCGCGTCCAGATCATTCGCCGCCGATTGCATCCGAAGCCGAATTACTTCCACCGGATTTGATCCCTCTGTCCCGTCCAAAAATTCCGGGACGTTTGACCATATAATAATTCGCTTTGACCGTTTTATTCACATTCCAAACTCCAAATGCTCATCTTTGGGAAATTCGGGGACAGGATACTTTTATCCACTTGACCGCCGTTGAATCCTTTTCT
>CAZPIK010000088.1:0-13295 GCA_964586185.1 uncultured Candidatus Sumerlaeota bacterium
CAGGAGCGTTTGTATCAGCAAATTCTGCTTTTCGACTTTAACCGCCAATTCGTCCAGCGTCATGCGATTGGCGATTTCCGAAACCGAGGGTCCCGCCTGTCGCGGCGGAGTCACACCGGGAGGATGGGGATAAAACATTGTCATGGCCAAGGTCGTCCATTACCGTGCTGCAGTATAACGCGAATAGCCCTGAAAACAAGGGGATCATTTAAAGGTACTCAAAAGCTTTGTCCTAAGTTGTAGGACGGTTTTTCAAGCCGACAATGGACTGCAAGCACAACCTACTGAAAATTTCAGAAAACCGCTTCAATCCCGATACCCCTGCAATTCTCCGCAAGAGACAAATGCCTGTTTGGGTGAATCGCCGCAGGCGGGTTTGCCGATGATGCGGATCGCCAAGGCGCGGCGAGAGGGAAATCGCGCTTCGAATTTTTCGCCGCCCTTTAATCCGGCGGAATCGGTCGCGGATGTCGCCGGGTAATTTTTGAGTTCACCCACCGGAATCCAATCGCCATTTGCGCTTTCGCGGATTTCAACGCGCGGCTTGCCCGCAGAAGCATCGAACCAACCGCCGTCGTGAAACGATTTGCCATGCGTATAAACGACGCGGCTTATTTTCACGGGGTCATGCGCTGCGACGCTGAACCAATCGCTCTCCGCGCGCATATCCTGAAACGTCACGGAGAATGTCTCCGGATTTCCATCGGCGAAGGAAGCCGAGGTGTTGCCCTCACGCGATTGATCCTCGACGCCACCCGTAAAAAGCGAGGCTCCCTTGGGAATTTTGGGTTTCGGCGCGTCGGCGGAACGGAACCAAACTTGATACGGATTCGCATCCTCATCGCCATGCTGACCTGCGGCGTAAAAGGGAACGAGCCGCAACTTAACCCGCCCGCGCAGCAACGAATCGCCGATTTTACCCCTCGTCTCGACGAACCAGTCGGTCCCATCGGTTCGTTTGCGGACTTTGCCCGCGTCTTTGATTTTGACTTGGCTCCATTCGGAAATTGCGGAGTTGGATTTTTGATCGGCAGCCAAGACGAGAGGACCCAGCATGACGGCCACGGATCCCGCTTGCTCGTTTTTTCCGCGCACACAACGCGGGGTGAGATCAAAATCCCAACTCATTTTGTCGCCGGCCTTCCAATTTCGCCGCAAGGACAGATATCCATTTTTGTCCTTCTTAAAATTCGCTTTCCTTCCGTTGATTTTTAAGTCGCCGAATTTCGCCCCGGTGGGTGGACGCAATCGGAGGGTGGATTCGGCAGGGGGAGCGCATTTAATGGCAATGTTTAAACCTCCCGAGACAGGGTAATTGGTCACCATTTCAAAGCAAAAATCGCCCTGCTCGCCGGGGATTCGAAGGTCTCCCGTGACGTAAAAATTAATCGCGACCCCATCCGAAAAGCGGCCGCAAGCCATGCTGGGTATTAGGGCAACGCCGCGGGGGCCACTCGATAGGCAGCAATTCGTGTCTTGCCTGAATTTTTTGTTTCCATCCAGAGGCGTGAAATAACACCACGCGCCGCCGTCTTCGCGTTGCGCCGCCAGCAGGTGGTTGTAAATCGTTAACTCCAATTGATCGGCGAATCGCGCCTCGCCAGTAATACGCAACAACTGACGATTGAGTTGCAGCCACGTCGTCGTCACGCAGGTTTCCGCGACGGCGTTCTTATCGCCGCAAGGAGTATGCTCGGTCGCCTGCCAAAACTCGTGATTGCTTCCCGATCCGGTGATAAAGAGGCGATTTTGTGTGATGTCGTCCCATGCGATGAGCACGGGGTCGAGATATTTTTTGTCGCCCGTCGAGCGGTAAAGCTCGCAGAGTCCGACAAAGTTCGAGAGCATTTCGTACGCCTTGGCATTGCCGACTTTTCGCACCGTGTGTTCTTTGAGCAGTCTCGAAATAATTTTTGGACCTTTTTCTTCTTCCCACGAGCGGACGATATAAAGCGCGAAGTCGAGGTAGCGGGGGTCTTGCGTGGCGCGGTGGAGCAAGACCATCGGCTCCAAAACGCTCGTCGAGGCCATTCCCATATGCGTCCCCGCTGAAAGGATGCTCTTTTTGTTCTCGCCAAACGTTGCGATCAGAAGATCGCCGATTTTCTTGCACGCCTCCAGCGACTCCTTCGAGTGGGTGTATTCGTAATGCGTAAGCAGGCCAATGAGATTGTATTTGTGGGACCAAACATCCCAATCCGCGCCTTGAATGAGAGCGAATCGCTTTTCCGGCTCGTAGGTTCCAAGATAACCATCGGCTTCCTGCGTCTTGATGAGTTCGCTGGCCACGCGGTCAATCTTTGCGCGAAGTTCGGGATTTTGTGTGTAAGCCCAAGTGAGCGTCGCCGCGTGGAGCCACTTGCCGACGTGCTCGCCGATCCAAGGATGTTTTCCGGGACGGTGACGGAATCCATCGAGCAAAACGTCCTCGTCCACTTTGAGAAGTCGGGCGGATTCGCTTGCCGCGATGCGCGTGCCGAGCAATCCGCGCAGTTTGGAATCGCCGGGTGAATTCAAAATAAGAGCGTCATTTATCGCCATAGCCGTTAAGCTTAGGGTCAGAATGATGACAAAAGCAAACCCTTGAACGCAGCGTAGTTTCTTGCGCATGGGATCCACCTTTATATACCGAACCCCGAATGGTCAGACTCGAAAATCCAAAAGCGATAAGCAGGACAGGCGTCCCGCCTATCACTAAAATTTGCGCGACAGGCGAGACGCCTGTTCTACGCATCAAGGTCCCGGCGCGGGAGCCGGGGCTGGAGCAGGTTGCGCTGGCGCAGGGGCTGGCGGCGGAGCAGGCGCGGGTTGAACCGGAGCCGCCGGAGCAGGTGCAGGAGCCGGAGCCGGTGCCGGAGCCGGAGCAGGTTGCGCTGGCGCAGGAGCTGGCGCGGCCTGAGCCGGAATCGTCATCGCCGGAGCGGGCGCTGCGGGTTGGGGCTTAACCACCGGAGGATTCGTTGATCGCGGAGCCTGCAACGTCTGCGCCGGGGCGGGTCGCGGCGCGGTTCGGGCCGGAACCGAAGGCGCTTGAGGCGCGGCGGGTCGAGGCGCGGGAGCGGCAAGCGCGCCGGGATCCTCGCCCCTCTTTGCGCGAGCCTGTCGCATGCGAATTTCCTGCGCTTTGGTTTGGAACGACGCTTGTTGATCGCGGAAAAGCTCAGCCTTGCGCCGCGTGAGTTGCGCGAGTTCCGGCTTGCCCATGCTGACGTATTCCTGCTCGATCGTGTAATACTCCTGACTAATGCGAAGGAAAGCCTGTTCGAGCGCGCCCAAGGTCTCGATTTGGGTGCTGTAGAATTCATCAAGCACGTCGCTTCGTGAAGGTCCCGATTTGCCCGTCATACTCGAGCAACCCGCGAGCGCCGCCAATGCAAGCGTTACCATTGCGCGAAAGCCGAATGCGCCAACCGAAAATTTTCGATTCATTCCATTCACCTGTTCCATTTTGAAACGTCCTCCCGAATGCCGATCCGCGCAGCCATTTGCTTCTGCGCGTTGATCCCAAAAACCTTAAACCTTCCCCCGCCGCTTGCCAAGCATGAACCGTCTGGGCAGGCGCTTCATTAAGTTTAGGTACGAAAACTCGACGCCACAAGGATTCACAAAGAAATCCAAAGTTGAAGGATGCTTTAGCAAAGCTTATGTTGAAGGATTGAAGTAGAGAGGCGCACATGCGGCGAAAAACAATTGCAACGGTCGTTGCTTGCGTGGCGTTGATTTCAGCAAGCGTAATCGTTAGGGCGGCCTCCGATCCGCCTGGGGGGACGTGGGAGCGGCTTGCGCTTGAGTTTCTCGCGACGCCGGGCGCGAAATCCGAATCGAACGCGCTGGCCGATTATCTCGCGGCGTATCAAAGCGTTCCAGTGGATGTCCTCAAGGGGAACGAAGCCGTCGCGCGGAAAATGATTTTGGAAGGATGGACGTCCGATCAACCCGCGCTGACTCGAATCGTCGAGGCCGCCCAGCCAACGATTGAACGCATTCGCGCGGGCAACGCCAAACCGCTCATCCTCTATCCCAAGCTCGAAATGAGCGCGTGGACGCCGATGCCCGATTATGGACGCATTCGCGACCTGCAAACGCTGCTCGCGCTATCGGGACGCAAACGCGAAGCCGAAAAGAATTTCGAGGGAGCGATTTCTGAATATAAGCATCTCATGATTTTCGGTTCGCGTCAGACGTGGCCCGATTGCGGTTTGCTTCCGGAACTTCTCGCGAATGGAATGATGAAGGCGGGCGCGGAACGGATGAAAATCCTGATCGAAGCGGACATGCTCGGAACCGCGGAGCTTGAAGCGGCGGCAAAGGCTTTAGAGCCGTTCCTTCTTCAAAGTCATTCGGGCGCGCAATGCGGTCGGAGTGAACTTGCGGCGATTGGAAAAATGATCGAAAACCCGCTCGAAGAAATTCCGACTGAAGCCGTGGAGCTTTCGCAATTGCGCGAGGATTTGGGGGACGAACAAAAGCGGGCAAGAATTCGCGCGGATTTGGACGCGCTGGTTCAAGCGGCGACGGAATATTTCGAAAAGCCGTGGAGTTGGGAGTCGGCGGACGCGCTCGAAAAGTCGGTGAAAAGTTTGGACAAGGGTCTGCGGCATTTGATTCCGAATTTCGTCGAAGCCCGCGCGAGGGAACACTACAAGCTGGTGACGATCCGTTTAACGGCGGTCGGTGCAAAACTTCGGCTTGCCCATCGCGCAAAAGGGGAGTGGCCAAAGTCGTTGGAAGGTTTGGGAATTTCGGAGGCGGCGCTGGCCGATCCGTTCGGCAACGGATCGCTTGAGTATAGACCCGAAGCCGGAGCCGTTCGAATCTATAGCGTCGGTCCCGACGGCAAGGATGAAAGCGGCGCGACCGATTTCGATTACGGCAAAGGACTCAAAAGCGCGGGAGATATTGTGTGTCGGCTTGCCGTCAAGTAACATAAACACCAGCTCTGAAATTGAGAAGGTAGGGGAATGAACATGCACATCCGACTTAGATCATTATTCATGCTCGCGCTCTTCGCGTTCTGGGCGGTAAGCCTTCGCGCCGAGGATTTGTTCTTCGATTCTGACGGCGTCAAAATCCATTACGTCGTTCAGGGCGAAGGGGAACCGGTGCTGCTCATCCACGGTTTTTCGGCCAACATCGCGACGCAGTGGGCGATGCCGGGAGTTTTGGGCGCGCTGTCGCAGGAATATAAAGTCATCGCGCTCGATAATCGGGGTCATGGCAAGAGCGATAAGCCGCGCGAAGTCGAGAAGTACGGCATGTGCATGGTGGAAGACGCCGTGCGTTTGCTCGATCACTTGAAAATCAAAAAAGCGCACGTCGTCGGATATTCGATGGGCGGATTCATCACAATGAAGCTCATCGCGACGCATCCTGATCGGCTTCTTTCCGCGTCACCCTGCGGCGCGGGTTGGAGCAAGATCGGCGATGATCGCCTTTCCTTCATTGACGAGCTTGCCGATTCGCTCGATTCGGGAAACGGGTTCGGGCCGTTGCTGAAACGCCTGACTCCCGAGGGACAACCCCCTCCAACCGAAGAGCGAATCAAAAATATGAACGCGATGATGTCGCAGATCAACGACGTAAAAGCGCTTGCAGCGTGCATCCGTGGAATGAAACAGCTCACCGTCACCGAAGAGGAACTGAAGGCGAACAAAGTTCCGACGCAAGCGATCATCGGCGCGATTGATCCTTTGAAGCAAAGCCTCGATCCGATGGTTGGCGTGATGTCGAACCTGAACGTGATCGTGATTCCAGAAGCGGATCACATGACGGCATTCGGGAAACTGGAATTTCGCGATGGGCTTAGGGGTTTCATCGAACAACATCGCATCCCCGCGAAGCCGTAGCCGAAATGCAGAGACAATTCACCCAAGCCTCAACTCCGTCTTGCAATTCAGTCGCTGGAGGTGGGATGATGGCAATGACTACGGAAGTCGAGTTGAAGGTTCGGGCGCCGGATTTTTATCCTCCGTTATGTTCGAGATTAAACATCGTCATTCGCGTCAAACGCTGCACATCGTCTTTTCCGACACGCTGGAAGGGTGCAACCTCGCGGGCGTGAACCTTGCCGGAGCCGAATTCCGCGAACTCAATCTGCGGATGGTCAATTTCTCCGGCGCGCGGCTCGAAGGCGCGGATTTCACGCGGGCGATGGTTGACGGCGCAAATTTCACCGGCGCGAAATACGACCCTGAAACAAAATGGCCTTATGGGTTCAATCCGAAGCATGCGGGCGCAACCCTCGTCGGTGAAGCTGCGGCGGCATCTCCGCCCGCCGCCATGGAACGCGAAAATACGCTGAAGCCCGACCCCATAAAATTGAACCGCCCGGTTTATTCAATCGGGTTCGATATCGTGCATCGTCACTCGAACGAAGTGCTTCTCCATCTCAATGTGGAAACGCTTGAAGGGGCAGATTTAAACGGCGCAAACTTGATAGACGCTTCGCTTAATTTTGCAAATATGCAGGGATCGAATCTGGGCGGGGCGTTGCTCATTGAATCGCAGCTTGAGCAGGCCAACATCAGCAACTCGAACCTCATCAACACGGCGTTGATCTCGGCCAAGATGCGCGGCGCGAATCTTTCGGGATCGAATCTCGAAGGCGCGTCGCTTTCCAAAGCCGAATTGATGGGGGCCAGCCTGGTGATCGCCAATCTCGACGCGGCGGATCTTTCCGAAGCCGATCTGACGGGCGCGCACTTGAACGAGGCGCGGCTCATCGGCGCCAATTTGACCGGCGCGAACTTGACCGAGGCCACGCTCGAACGAGCGCGAATGACCGAAGCCAAATTGGTGGGCGCCAATCTTGAGGAAGCCAATCTCATCCGCGCCGATCTTCGTGGAGCTGATTTGTCCAACGCGATTCTGCGCGAGGCGAATCTTGAAGAATGCTGTCTCTTGGGGGCGGATCTCTCCGGCGCCAATCTTTCCGGAGCGAATCTCTCGATGGCGAATTTGGGCGGCGCGGACCTCACTGGCGCCGTGCTCGTGGATGCCAATTTAACGGGCGCCGACCTCTTGAATTCCAATTTGACCGACGCCAATCTCGACGGCGCGACACTCGACATGGCCAACCTCGAAGGCGCAATCGTTCTCAATACCGATCTCACCGGGGTTGATCTCAGCAATACTCAATATCGGCCTGAACAACTATCGGAGCCTTCGGCGGAGGAATAGTTTCCCCCGAGAAGAATGGCATGGCGACGCGCCGCATCAAATTACACATCGAGTTCGACGGTCATGGGTTCACTGGCTGGCAGCGGCAAAACCAAGGGACTTCCGTTCAGGAAGAATTGGAGCGCGCGCTCGGCAAGGTTTTGAACGAAGACGTGACTTTGATCGGCGCGGGACGCACCGACGCAGGCGTTCACGCGCTCGGCATGGTCGCGCACTTTGATACGACCAACCCCATGCCCGCGCAAAAACTTCCACGCGCGTTGCCGGGGTACATGTCGCGTCAGATCGTCGTACTTTCCGCCGAAGATGCTGATCCGAATTTCGATGCCCGACGCGATGCGGTTTTGCGCTGGTACCGCTATCAGCTCTGTCTCTCGCGTTCGATTCGTCCGCTGGGGCCTCGCGCATGGCATTATTTTCATCCGCTCAATGCAGAACCGATGATCGAGGCGATTAAGCTGCTGGAAGGCAAACACGATTTTTCGGGATTTCGAGCGTCGGCCTGCACAGCGGAGCGGACGCAGCTTACGATGCGCGAAGCGTCACTCACGCGGCATGGAACGGACGGCGAACTTCTCGCGTTCGATTTCAAGTGCCAGTCGTTTCTCCAGCGAATGGTCCGGCTAATGGTTGGCGCACTCGTGGGCGTCGGATCGGGAAGATTTTCTCGCGAGGACATTTTACGAATTCGCGATACGGGCGAACGACCGAGCACCATTCTCGCCGTCCCGCCCGATGGTCTTTGCCTCATGCGGATCGCTTACACAGAAGACCAAATGCGCGACATCTTGACTTCCCACCCCGCCGCGCCTAGTTTTTAAGGTTCAAGCGCCGACGGGCAGTTTTCACACACCCGTCGGGAGGTTTGCGGAGGGTCTCAGTGTCAAAAAACGTCCAATTTCGCGGTTCCTATGTCGCCATCGTCACGCCGTTCAAGAATGGCGAGTTCGATGAAAAGGCTTTTCACGATTTGATCGAATTTCAAATCGCCGGGGGAACCGACGGCATCGTCCCCTGCGGCACGACCGGCGAATCGGCCACGCTCGATCACGCCGAACACGCGGAGGTTGTCCGCTCGTGCATCAAGGCGGTTGGCGGTCGCGTTCCGGTCATTGCGGGAACCGGCTCGAATTCGACCGCCGAAGCGATCAGCCTGACGCGCGATGCCAAAGAGGCCGGAGCCGACGCCGCGCTCCTTATCACGCCTTACTACAATAAGCCGCCTCAGCAGGGACTTTACGAACATTACAAATCCGTCGCCGAGGCGGTGGATATTCCGATCATCGTTTATAACTGCCCCGGTCGGACGGGCGTTTCGATCACGCCGCAAACGCTGATTCGGCTTTCGTCCGTACCCGGCATCGTTGGAGTGAAGGACGCGACGGGCAACACCGATTGGACGACGGAAGTTGCGAAAGGCTGCAATCTCACGATCCTTTCGGGCGATGACACGCTCACGCTGCCGTTTATGTCGGTCGGCGCGGTTGGAGTCATCTCGGTGACGGCGAATATTCTTCCCGCCGAAGTCAGTTCGCTTTGCAAACTCGCGCTTGAAAACAAATGGGCGGAAGCGCGCAAGGTCCACGAAAAAATCTACGACATCACCAAGCTCCTCTTCATCGAGTCCAATCCGGTTCCGGTAAAAGCCGCGCTCGAAATGATGGGGAAAATCGGCCCGGAACTTCGGCAACCGCTCTGCGCGATGGGAACCGCCAATCGCGAATTGCTGAGAGCCGAAATGAAGAAATTGGGATTGCTGTAGAATGCTTAACGGACTTACAAGCCGTTCTAGGCAATCCAGAACATTAACTCACGCAGAGGCGCAGAGAACGCGGAGTAGAAAAATTCGACATCAGAATGCTCTGCGTTCTTTGCGCCTCTGCGCGGGAAACTCTTCATATTCGCCCATGAGCTAAATGACAATTGGGACATCGCTACAATGACCGGCGAATCGCTCCTTTCCATCACGAATCTTCGCGCCGGATACGGCCCCATCGAGGCGGTCAAGGGGGTTTCGCTTGAAGTTCGCGCGGGCGAGATCGTGACGCTCATCGGCTGCAACGGCGCGGGCAAGACGACGACGCTCCTTTGCATTTCGGGGATTCTGCGCGCGGCGTTCGGCGTAATTCGATTCGCGGGCGAAGAGACCACTTCCATCCCTCCCGGCGAACGGGTTCGGCGCGGACTTGCGCAAGTTCCCGAGGGACGCAAAATTTTTCCCCGAATGACGGTGATGGAAAACCTCGAAATGGGGGCATTCACGCGCAGCGACGCGGATGGAATCGCCACCGATCTTGAGCGCGTCTTCACCCTTTTTCCCGTGCTTAAGGAGCGGAGTTCTCAAGCGGGCGGAACGCTCTCCGGTGGCGAGCAACAAATGCTCGCCATCGGCCGCGCGCTCATGAGCCGTCCGAAATTGCTGCTCATGGACGAACCCTCGATGGGAATCGCACCACTCCTTGTGCTCAAGATTTTCGAGGTCATCAAAGAACTGAACCGCGAGGGGATGACGATCTTACTCGTCGAACAAAACGCGCGGCTTGCGCTCAAAACCGCCCATCGCGGCTACGTCATCGAAACGGGCGAGATCGTCCTTGCGGACGAAGCCAAGACCCTTCTCGATCACCCTCGCGTCCGAGAGGCGTACTTGGGCGAGGGATGAAAGCTTTGGCTCAACTTGTAGGTCGGAAACCCAACCTACCGACAGTATTGTTTGCGCTTGGTTAGGGATCAGGCATGGGTTAGAGTGGGGCGGCGAGCCAAAGGTTGAGGCCCGAGCATGAACAAGAAGTGCATGAAGTGCGAGAAACCGGCGACGCATAAGTTTGTCCGCGTGGATGACGATGGGGTGCGTGACCTCTACTATTGCCAGGAACATGCGATGGAAGTCAGCCCCTACCAAAAGAAACCGCAGATGTCGCTGAACGAGATATTGGCTGGTTTCCTGAGTCAGGAGCAGGCGGCGCAGGCGGCGGAAACCGAGAACGAAGCCCGGTGCGAATCGTGTGGGTTGCCGTTCAGTCTTTACAAAAAGACCCTCTTTCTCGGCTGCCCGAATTGTTACGCATCGTTCGGCGAGGAGCTTCTGCCCGAACTTCGTAAATTTCACGGCAACGTCAAACATATCGGACGAAAACCGGGCGGAGGAAAAGAGCAGCCCGCCACTGGTGGGATGATCGTTCCCGTCGAAGAATCTGCATCGGCGTCCGGCACGATCCAATTGCCCAAGATCAAGACGGCAGCGTCAAAAGCAAAAGCCGAAACGCCGACCGCCGAGATCGTCGCCGGATCGCCCGAGGCCATGCTGAAAGAAATTGCGGAGTGGACCGCTGAAATGAACCGCGCCATCGGCGAGGAAGACTTCGAGCGCGCCGCGAAGTATCGCGACATGATCAAGACCGCGCGAGAGAAATTGAACCCGGCCTGATTTATGTCGCAAGCCCAACTTTCCTCCGCCTCCCAAGCCTATCTGGAATCGAGCGCCATTGCCGAGACGCTGCAATCGCTCGTCCGCATCAACAGCGTCAATCCCGCCGTCGGCGGACCAGCGGGCGGCGAGCGCGAGGTCGTCGAAAAGGCCGACGCCTTCCTGGCCAAATTAAATATCCCAGCAACCCAAGAAGATGTTTATCCCGGTCGCCCGAATTTGATGGCGATGATCGAGGGGGACAATCCCAATCGCACGCTGGCGTTCATCACACATACAGATACTGTATCCGTCGCGGGGATGAGCATTGACCCGTTCGGCGGAGAGATTCGCGACGGGCGGATTTGGTCGCGTGGGGCAACCGACGCCAAGGGGCAGGTGGCGGCGATGCTGCACGCCATGGCTGCGCTCGCCGCAAGCGGTCGCAAGCCGCCGGTCAACGTCCAATTGGTTCTGACCATTGACGAAGAAATGGGATTCAGCGGCGTCAAGCATTTGGTCAAGGGGGGCTATCGCGCCGACGCGGTGGTCATCGGCGAACCGACCGATTTATCGGTGGTCGTTGCACACAAGGGAACGCAGCGGTGGTGGATCGAACTCGCGGGTAAATCGGCGCACAGCGCAAAACCACATTTGGGTGTGAACGCTATTCATCGCGCGGCGTCGCTCGTCACCGAAATTCAAGAGATATACACCGAAGAATTAAAACGAAGGCAACATCCTTTGCTCGGATCGCCGACGGTGAACGTCTCCAAGATCGAAGGCGGAACGCAGGTGAATTTGGTTCCCGGTGCAACGCGACTTCTGATTGATCGCCGCGTGCTGCCGGGCGAAACGCGAGCCAGTGTCATCGCGGAATTTGAGACGATGTTTGCGCGAATTAAGGCGAAGTTTCCGGATTTTTCGGCGAAGCAGGAAGATGCACTCATGATCGATCCGCCTCTTGAAACTGCGCCCGATCACCCGCTCGTTAAGACTGCGCTCAGCATTGCCAAAAAGACGGGGCGTTGTGCACAGCCCCTTGGTGTTCCTTACGGAACCGATGGAAGCAAGCTTTCGGAAGTCGGCATTCCGACCGTTGTCATCGGTCCCGGTTCGATAGATCAAGCGCACACTGCGGATGAATTCATTGAAATCCAAGAGCTGACGGCGGGCGCGCGGTTCTATTTCGATCTCATGCTTGCGGGTGTTTGACTTGACGGTTGCCACTCCGTCCCAGTCGATTATTCAATGTGGGAGGCAGTCTCCGACTGCCGAATCGGCGATCGGAGATCGCCTCCCACATTGGAATTCCAACCTCATGAACCACCGGGGAAAATGAGCACATTATGAACGCCCGACCCCAACGCGTTGCATGGTTCGCGGGGACCCGTTACGAAGCGATTGCCGTCGGTTCTCTTTTCCGTCATGCGCCGCGCGCGCGAACCGAAAAAGAAACGAGCCACGAATTTGTTTTTACCGGAGAGCAGGGAGTCGCCGCGTATCAGGCGATGGATTACCTTGGGTTGTGTCCGCACGAGGAAGGCGAATTGCGCGCTCCCTCGGAGGACACGGCGATTCGGTTGCAGGGACTCATGGAAACGGTCGAGCAAGTGATGCGGCGCAATCGCATCACGCACGCGATTTGCTCGGGGTTCGGTCCAACGGCAGCGGCGGTCGCGCTCGTCGCTCATGCGCGGCCCTGCAAGGCGCTTTGGCTCCGGCCGCACGACCCGATTGGCTTCAACGAAGCAATGCGATGGGAGGCCGGACTTGAACGGATTATCCGAGCCGCAAGCGAAACGAGCGTCGTTCAACTCCCAGCGTTATGCCGATTGGTTTCATCAACGGGTGAGTCGAACATCATGGATCGCGAATCGAATTCGTTGGGACTTCGCGCCGATGCGCCGCTCGCAATGATTTCAGTCGGGCGACAACTTTGGGGAGCGCAAGGAGTTTTGAACTCACTCGTCGAGGCCGTTGCAAAATGGGCGAAAAACGCGCCACAAGCTGACTTCTTATTGGTTCGCTCGATGGACGCGCGTTTGGAAGGACCCTATAAATCCATGCCTGATCGTCCGGAAAATTTCTTGGCGTCGGCGCCGCTGCCCTTCAATGTGTTCGGCGCGTTGATACGTCGTGCGAATATCATTGTCACCGATTCGCCTCACATTGTTGCGGATTGTGTAGACTTGAACAGAAATGTAATTGCATTAGGAGAGCGCGCGATTGCGCCCCATGAGTGTGGGAATGTTTTCACGATTTCGCCCGGTGAGTTGGGAAGTCCAAAATTACCAGAATATATTGAAGCACTAAGGAACATTGCTAATGACAAAGCGACACACGGGGTTTCAGAGAATCTAGCATCGTACACATATGCCGCTGTTCAGAGGTGGCTTGACGAAAAGTGACATCTCTTGACACTTACCCTTAATGCGATACGCTAAGGATAATCGGGAGCGCGACGAGTCCACGTAAAGGAGAACCGCACCGGATGAAGACCTATCTTTTCGAGGTCGTTGTTGAACCGGATGAAGACGTCTGGGTTGCCTATTGTCCCGCGCTAAAAGACAAAGGCGGAGCAACGTGGGGCATGACGCGCGAGGAAGCTCTGAAGCACATTCACGAGGTGGTGGAAATGGTGGTTGCGAGCCTCATCGAGCACGGCGAACCCGTACCTACAGGACCCACAGGCCAAGTTGAGGTCTTT
>CAZPIK010000089.1:0-12160 GCA_964586185.1 uncultured Candidatus Sumerlaeota bacterium
AGATATGGAATTTCTTACCCTGCCCCCGAAATTCTCTTAGGTTCCAACGATGTTGTATCCCGCATCCACATGGAGCGTTTCGCCGGTGATGCCCGAGCCACCCTCCGACGCGAGAAAGACGGCCGTCGCGCCGATTTCTTCGAGCGTGATCGGCCTTTTGAGCGGCGCGCGTTCAGCGGCGGCATGAAGCATCGTCGTGAAATTGCGAATCCCGCGCGCCGAGAGCGTATTAACCGGTCCCGCCGAAATTGCATTGACGCGAATTTGTTGCGGTCCTAAATCGGCGGCAAGATAGCGCACGCACGCTTCGAGCGCGGCCTTGGCAACCCCCATGACGTTGTAATTCGGCACGGCTTTTTCGGCTCCGTAATAGCTGAGCGTCATGATCGCGCCGCCCGATTTTTCCATGAACGGATACGCACGACGCGAAACGGCGACGAGCGAATACGCGCTGATTTCGAGCGCGGTCGCGAATCCCGTGCGCGAAGTCGCCATGAATCGCCCTTCCAAATCCTCGCGATTGGCGAAGGCGAGGCTATGCACGAGGAAATCAATTTTGCCGTTAAACGCCTCGCCGACCGATTTGAAGAAGGCGTCCATCTCCTCCTCTTTGGTCACGTCGCATGGAAGCGTGATCGAGTTCGGGAGAGTTTCGGTCAGCTTCTTGACCTTCGGTTCCATGCGCTCGTTCAGATAGTTGAACGCAAGTCGCGCGCCTGCCGCACTCATCGCTTGCGCGATTCCCCATGCGATGGAATTGGGATTCGCGATCCCCAATATGACGCCTTGTTTTCCGGCTAAGAGAGACATAATCGGCTCCTCGAAGACAAACTGGATGCCATCCTTGGAAACACGCGCAGGGAAGGCAAGGGGAATTCCACAGATGAAGCTTCCGCAAACCCCGTTGCAAATTTTTTCGGCGGGGTGATACTCGTCGCATGAAGTCGGCTCTTACTCCCGCGCGGCGCGCATTGCTCGAGAAGGTCCGCCGGATCGTTTTTACCAATCCGTTCTCGCGAGAGCGGTTTTCGTTGGACTCGGAAATCCTCAATCGAAAGAACGCGGGCGACCGCAGCGCGATCAGTTGGAATCCCCGCGCCATCGAACATGAAACCGCGCAGCAGATTGCCGTCATTGCGCGGCGCGAACTCGAAGCGATTCCTTCCGAAGAACGCCGCGCGCTTCTTTCACGCGCCGACGATGACGCTCTCTTCATCCGCGATGTCATCTGCTTTTTGCTTTTCCACGAATACTACGTTCGCATTGACGAACTAATCGAGCGAACGCTCAAACAGGAACCGGAGGAGGCGCATCGGCAGGTCGTACCGTTTTACGCTTCTTTCGAGCGCGAAATGTCAAAGTGGTTTGAACTGAGCGAGACCCCGGTGGATACCGCCGCGCCGCGCGATGGGCACTACATCGTGGATCGCGCGTGGGTGGCTAAGATATTTGCGGTCTGTTACCAAATCCGCCGCGCTTACTATTTTATCTATTACCAAATCGTTGGGACTTCGCCCGCGATGATGCGATTGCGCGAATCGGTTTGGGAGGCCGTCTTTACGCGCAATCTCGAATGGTATTGGCGGCATCTTTTGGGACGGATGGCCGATTTCTCGACACTTATTACGGGGCCAACGGGATCGGGCAAGGAGCAGGTGGCGCAGGCGATTTGCCGCTCGCAATACATTCCGTTCAATCCGGCGACGCGCAAATTCGAGACCGACGACCGTTCGCTTTTTCTGCCGATTAACTTGGCCGCGCTTTCGCCGACGCTCATCGAGTCAGAATTATTCGGCCACGTAAAGGGAGCCTTCACGGGCGCCGTCGAGGAGCGAGAGGGTCTCATGTCGAGCTGTTCGCCCCACGGCGCACTCTTCTTGGATGAGATCGGCGAACTCACCGCGGAGAGTCAGGTCAAACTGCTGCGCGTCTTGCAGACCCGCTCCTTTTTTCCGCTCGGCGGACGCAAAGCCAAACGCTTCGAGGGACGGATCG
The DNA here is from genome assembly GCA_964586185.1 of uncultured Candidatus Sumerlaeota bacterium. Taxonomy (GTDB): domain Bacteria; phylum Sumerlaeota; class Sumerlaeia; order MVZB01; family JAJFLK01; genus CAZPIK01. Next base: position 1,996 of record CAZPIK010000089.1, read on the forward strand.
TCTCGGCGACGAATCAGGACGTGGTTAAGCTGGTCAGCGAAGGGAAGATGCGCGAGGATTTTTATTATCGCCTGACCTCGTGTCAAATCCGCACTCCTGCATTACGCGAACGATTCGACGAAGACGAAAATGAAATCGCGCAACTCACCTCGTTTCTCGTGCGCCGGATTCTTGGCTCTGAACAACCGCACATCGAGTTGCCGTTAATTGATGCCGTCACAAAGGCCACTCAAGCCGGACGCCCTTGGCGCGGCAACGTGCGCGAACTCGAACAGTTCATCCGGCAAAATCTCGCGGGACAAGTTTCCGATTTCGAATCCGATCTGTTGCTCCCAGTGGCCGCAGGATTGGATTGGCTTGAACGGGCGTCTCGCGCCGATCTCACCGTGGACGAACTGATGGCACGTTATTGCCGTCTCGCGCGCGAAAAACACGGCGGGTGGGAAGGCGCGGCCAAGGCTCTGAACGCCGATTGGCGGACAGTAAAGAAATGGGCGGAGGCATAAAACCACTTCACGTTTCTATATTAATGTGGGAGGCGATCTCCGATCGCCGATTCGACAGTCGAAGACTGCCTCCCACATTGGAAAACTCTTAATACTAGGAGGGCTATCAAATGAAGGAAACATCCGATTCCGAAACGATCCTAATCCGAAGCGAGCCGCCCATTGGATGGCTCATCCTCAACCGCCCGGAGAAGTTGAACGCCTTCAACTTTGAGATGTGGCGCGCGCTTCCCGACAAGTTGGCTGAACTCGAAAGCAATCCCGAAATTCGCGTTATCATTATTCGGGGCGCGGGCGAAAAAGCGTTCGGCGCGGGAGCCGACATCGAAGAATTCGAGGAGAATCGGAACAATCCGAAGAACGCGCAAACTTACGCCGAAGCGAACGACCGCGCGTTCGAAGCGATCAAAGGATGCGCCAAGCCGACCGTCGCGATGATCCGAGGTTTCTGCGTGGGAGGAGGATGCGCCGTCGCACTTTGCGCCGATATCCGAATCGCCGCCGCCGACGCAAAATTTGCGCTTACTCCCGCGCGGCTCGGACTCGGATATTCCGTTTCGGGGATCGAGCATGCCGTCGCCGAGCTCGGACCCGCCGCCGCGCGGTATCTTTTCATCACCGCCGCCCGCGTGACGGCGCCCAAGGCCTTGGAACTTGGAGTGATTCAGGAAATCGCGCCGCCCGAAGACTTGGAGATGCGAACGACGGAACGCGCTCGCGGCATCGCTCAGAATGCTCCTCTGACCATTCTCGCCGCGCGCGAGGCCATCCGGCTTGTGCAACGGCGCGATCCCTCAGCCGACGCCGCGCGAGTCGAAAAACTTGTCGCCGATTGCTTCGCCAGCGAGGATTATAAGGAAGGTCTGGCAGCGTTCGCTGAAAAACGCCAGCCGCAGTTCAAGGGGAAGTAAGAAATATCAGTCCTATGGGATTTGTGGGAGTTATAGGACTTATTGAGGAATTACAATGAAGCCCAAACGAGCCTTTGCATACATTCTTATTGCGTTGACCAGCCTCCTGGGAACCAGCTGCAATCGCGCGGAAAAAAAGGCCGCCGAGGAGAGAAAGAAGGCGCTACAACTTGAGCACAAAACCGCCATGGAGAACATGCGCCAGCTCAAACCCGGCGAGACTTACATCTTCAAGTTCAAGTCCGACGGAAATTGGCATCCCGCTCCGCTCGCAGCGCTCATCGGCGATCACCTACGCATTAAAGCAAGCGGAGCCGCACAAATGATCAGCGGTTCCATGATTGAATTTCAAATTGGGACTTCGAAACAGATATTGAGCGAGAAAACTGATTTTGTCGTGAGCCAGCCCGGGCCGATGCGTTTTCGGATCAAGCTCAAGAGAGCGCCCGATTACCTAAGCGAGGTTGAAGTCGAAATCAGTCGGCTGCCCTAAGTCCCGACGAAATCTTGACATTGCTCGCCCATGCGATACCATATCGCGTTTGCCGCGCGTCCTGAAGACTTGGAGATGGCCTTCCGCCATGGTCTCCAGTCGAAAATCGGCGCGGTTCGAAGGGTAATCGAATGAAAATTCATGAGTATCAAGCCAAGGAAATCCTGCGGGGGTTTAACGTCGTGACCCCCGAGGGCGGGATGGCCGAAACGGTTGAACAGGCCGAAGCCATTGCCGCGAAACTGGGTAAATTCCCGGTTGTCGTAAAGGCGCAGGTTCACGTCGGTGGCCGGGGTAAAGCGGGCGGCGTCAAACTCGCCAAGTCCGCCGCCGAGGTTACGACCCACGCCAAAGCCATCCTCGGAATGGACATTAAGGGGATCAAAGTCCGCAAGGTCTTGATCGAGGGGGGCGTCAACATCGCCCAGGAAATCTACGCGGGTATCGTCATTGACCGCGCGCAAAAATGCCCGGTGCTGATGGTTTCCTCTTCGGGCGGAGTTGATATTGAGGAAGTCGCGGCGACGAACCCGGAAAAAATCCTGAAACTCGCCATCGTACCGACGGTCGGACTTGCCGATTTCCAAATCCGCCGCGCTCAATTTTTCCTTGGGCTTCCCAAAGAAGCTCAGGGCGGTTTCGCCAAAACGATTCGCTCGCTTTATCAGGCTTTCGTTTCGCTCGATTGCTCGCTGGCGGAGATTAATCCGCTCGTCCTCACCGGCGAAAAGACAATTCTTGCTTGCGACGCCAAGATGGATTTCGACGACAATGCGCTCGGACGCCATCCCGAACTTGCGCCGTTGCGCGACGAGGGCGAGGAAGAGCCGCTCGAAGTTCAGGCGCGCAAGAGCAAAGTCAACTATGTGAAGCTCGACGGAACCATCGGTTGCCTCGTGAACGGCGCGGGACTCGCCATGGGCACGATGGACATGGTGAAATATTATGGCGGCGCACCCGCCAACTTTCTCGACGTCGGCGGTGGCGCGGGTCCCGACCAAGTCGCCGAGGCGCTTCGCATCGTCACTTCCGATCCTTCGGTCAAAGCGATCTTCTTCAATATCTTCGGCGGGATCGTCCGGTGCGACCGAGTCGCGGCGGGAATCCTTCAAGCCAAAGAAAAAATCGGTATCAAGCTTCCGATCGTCATGCGGCTCGTTGGAACGAATGAGGCCCAGGCGCGCGAAATGCTCGCTGGAACCGATCTCATCATGATGCCGACGATGGCTGAAGCGGCAAAGAAGGTCGTGGAACTCAGCAAGGCTGCGTAAGAAAAAAGTGCGAGTAAGAGTAAGAGTAAGAGTTTAAGAGGGGATATGGAAAAGAAATGAGTATTATCGTCAACGCAAAGACACGATTGATTGTTCAAGGTATCTCGGGCAACGAGGGCAAATTTCATACGGCGCAGATGATTGATTACGGAACGAACGTCGTCGGCGGGGTCGTTCCCGGTCGCGGCGGCGAGACCGTGCTTGATCGTCCGGTCTATAACACCGTTTCGGACGCCGTGCGCGAAGTTCAGGCCAACACCTCGATCATTTTCGTCCCGGCGGCCTTCGCCCCGGACGCCGCGCTGGAATCCATTGACGCGGGAATCGCGACCGTCATCATCATCACGGAGGGGATTCCCGTTCTCGATATGATGAAGGTTTATTGGGAAGCCAAGCGTCGCGGTACGCGCGTCATCGGCCCCAACTGCCCCGGCATTATGTCGCCCGGCTCAGCCAAGATCGGCATCATGCCCGCGCATATTCATCGCCCCGGTCGGATCGGCGTTATCTCGCGTTCGGGAACGCTCACCTATGAAGTCGTGAACGAACTGACGATCAACGGTTACGGGCAATCCACCTGCATCGGCATCGGTGGCGATCCGATTATCGGAACCAACTTCATTGATGCACTTGGACTCTTTCAAGAAGACCCCGACACCGACGCGGTCATCATGATCGGCGAGATTGGCGGAACGGATGAAGAAGCCGCCGCCGAGTTCGTCGCGCAAAAGATGTCGAAACCGGTCGTGGGTTATATCGCCGGACTTACGGCTCCTCCGGGCAAGCGGATGGGTCACGCAGGCGCGATTATCTCCGGCGGAAAGGGTACGGCGGCGGAAAAAATAGCGGCCTTAAAGCGCGCGGGAATTGGCGTCGCCGAGCGTCCCGACCAAACCGTCGAGTTGCTCAAGGCGAAGAAGATTCAACCGACCGCAAAGTAATATAGGACGGGGAGACACCGTATGGCTGGCCCCTCACGATCCACCGGATCGAGCAACCTCGAATCCATCATGCCCAATCGGGGCGTCGCGCCTCCGGCTGCGGCCTCAAACTCGCGGCCTGAGCGCCGGACCATTCCGCCGCACGATCCGAGAGAGACGCGGGCTTTGCGCTTGGGCGTGGCCGAGGAACCCTGGACATTTCGCTGGGGGTTCATTGTTCCGCTTGCGCTCATGGCGATGGGGATCATCGCCGTTTCGATGACGCAGGCAAAAGTCGGTTACGCGTGGGATGAGGCGTATTACTACGAACCGGCCAAGGCGGCGGCTCACTGGGTCATTGATTTATTCGCGCAAGTCGTCGAGAGCGGCGGTGACCCCGCAAAGCTTCCCACTTGGAATTCAATTACAGATTCGATTGCCAGCGGATGGGAAGAACGAAGCGAGCATCCGAGTTTTCAAAAAATACTGAGCGGTTTCTCGCTTATCTATCTCGAAGATTCAATCGGGGCGATACGTGCGATGCGGTTGCCGATGGCGTTTCTTTACGGCGCGACGTTGGTTCTCATTTACTTGCTTGGCCGCCGGACGTGGGGTTCGTCGGCGGGGCTGCTTTCGGCGTTCGCTTACTTTTCAATGCCGCGCGTTTTTGGTCATGCGCACTTTGCCTCAATGGAAACGCCGCTCGTTTTTTCAACGCTGCTGTTCGTCTATTGCTTTATTCGCGGCGTTCGGTCTCGCTTCTGGTCGATCTTGACCGGAATTTCGTTGGGATTACTCCTCGCGACCAAGATCAACGGCTTTTTCATGATCCCGCCGATGCTCGTCTGGGGATACATTTACGGTCGCCCACGCGTACTGAATAATTTTTTCTGGATGCTGATTTTGGGGCCGATGGCGTTCGTCGCGTTCTGGCCGTGGCTCTGGACCGACACGATCCATCGCGTCCTTGAATACCTTTCATTCCATGCGGGACATCAACAGACCGCCGTTTATTTTGAAGGCGTAAAGTGGGGGTATGGCGACGCGCTGGCTCCTTGGTATTACCCCTCGATGATTCTCTACGCCACGCTACCCATCTCGGTTTTGCTTTTTGGATCGCTCGGAATTCTGGCTTCGATCTTTGAGTTATATCGCCGACCTCTCTTCGCGCTTTTCCTGCTACTCGCGCTTGTGCAATGGGGCGTGGCCTCCGCGCCCGGAACCCCCAAGTACGACGGCGAGCGGCTCTTCCTTCCGATTTTTCCTTTTATCGCCTTGTTGGCGGGCGGCGGCGCGAACGTCTTGCTCGGCGCGGCGCGATGGCGGGATCGCAAGAAGGGACTTCCCGGCTCACCGCCTCGGATGGCGCGAAACGTGGCCGTGCTCTTTGGTCTTGTGATCCTGGTTGAAACCGGAATCAATGGCTACACGCAGTATCCTTATTTTCTCTCTTCGTTTAATTCGCTGGTTGGCGGTCTGAACGGCGCGGAGCAAAAGGGATTCGAGACAACCTATTGGGGCGAGGCCGTCAACGAGGACGCGCTCAAGACCATTAACGAAGTGATGCCAAAGGATGGAAAGCTAAAGGTCCTCGCATTGCACGAGAAATGTTTCGAACATTTGCAGAAATGGGGATTTCTCCGCTCGGATATCAAAATCGGCGGCGAGCCTCCCTACGACATGCACCTGCTCCTTTGGCGGCGGGGATTCTTCACCCGTCCCGAAAAAGCGCTGGCCGAAACTTCGACTCCTTTCCCGGCCGTCGCCAAGTGGGAAAACGATGGCGTGACGCTGCTCAGTCTTCATAAAACAGGCGAAGCGTTTGAACGATATTGGCCGACGCTTTCACCTCCGCCCGGTTCGCCCGAAATGGAGATTCAAACGCCCGTGACTGATGATGCGCCAACGACGGCGACGTCTCCAGTAACGCCACCCGTCACCGATCCCGCAATGGTTCCGCCGCCTCCCCCGCCTGCTGAACCAATGCAAACCGAACCGCCTCCCACAGCCGAAATGAATGCACCGACAACGCCGACTACCATGAACGAACAGACAACACCGACGATGACTCCGCCCACGGATGCGCCGACGACACCGACCATGACCACGCCCGATGACGCGCCGACAACTCCGCCCGCAGTTATGGACGAAGCCACAACGCCGACGATGACGGCTTCAGAAGATACGCTGACGACTCCACCCGCGCCCGAAACGGCTGCGGATGCAACGATGACAACGCCGACCGAAGCCGCGCCGCCTTCGCCCGCGAATCCATAATTAAAATCTATTTTTCGATCTGCGTAATCTGCGCAATCTGCGGATGAAGTTAAACGTTTTGCAGCGCTTCGGTTTGGTAATGCGCAATCAGCGCGTCAATGACCGGATCAAGATCTCCACCGACCAGCCGATCCAAACTATAAAGCGTCAAATTGATTCGGTGATCGGTTAGGCGATTTTGAGGATAGTTATACGTGCGGATTTTTCCAGAGCGGTCGCCCGTCCCGACCTGCTGTTTTCGTTCGGCGGCGATCTCGGCGTGTTGACGTTCGATCTCCGCGTCGAAGAGCCGCGAGCGCAAGACCTTCAGCGCTTTGGCTTTGTTCTTATGCTGCGATTTTTCATCCTGACATGAAACGACAAGTCCCGTCGGAAGGTGAGTCACGCGGACGGCGGAATCGGTCGTGTTCACGCTCTGTCCGCCGGGACCGCCTGAACGGAATACGTCTATTTTAAGGTCTTCGTTTTTGATGACGACGTCCACTTCCTCGGCTTCGGGCATGACGGCGACGGTGACGGCGGAAGTGTGAATGCGCCCCTGCGTTTCGGTCGCGGGGACCCGCTGCACGCGATGCGTCCCCCCTTCATACTTCAAGCGGCTGTAAACTTTGTCGCCCGTGATAAGGAGAATGACTTCTTTGAATCCGCCGCGATCGCTCTGGCTATCGGACATAATCTCGACCTTCCATTTGCGAGCCTCGGCGTAGCGGGTGTACATCTCGAAAAGATCGCGCGCAAAGAGACCCGCCTCATCGCCGCCCGTCCCGGCGCGGATTTCCATGACGGTATTCCGCTCGTCGCGCGGATCGGTCGGGAGCAAAAGAATCTGAATCTCGCGGTCGGTCTTCTCGATCTCCTCCTGCGATTGCTTCAATTCCTCCTGCGCCATCGCCGCAAGATCGGGATCGGCCTCGGCGGCCATTTCCTTCGCCTGACGCAAATTCTCTGCAAGCCGTTCGCGTCGCCTGAAAGCCTCAACGATCTCGCGCAGATCGCGATGCTTGCGCGACAGCTTGGTGAAAAGAGCGTTATCCCTCACCGTCGCCGGATCGCTGAGCTTAGTCTCAATCTCAATGAATTGCGTTTCGATGTCTTTGAATTTTGCGGTAAGGTCAAGCATGGGGAGTTTCCGGCTTTCAATAGTATGCGCGTTAAAGTTTCTTCAACCGGTCAAAAACCAATCGCTTTAACTCTTGAAAGTCGGCGGGTTGTATTTCGAGCGGCAAGCGAATCAATTCCATGGCGATAAATCTCAATGCATTTGTGCCCTGAATTACATTCCCCTCAAGGTCTTTAACCTTGAAACACCGATTAATTATTGTTGGTAATATCTCTTTGCCTCGCAGCATTTCAATCCATCTTCCTTTGGCGTATTCGATTGCGTCATCGGAACCGCCTGTTAGTTGTTGGAGGACTTCGTTAAAACGAATCTGTATTTGTTCCGCACTGGTTTGAGACTTGACGCTTTGCATCTGTTGCGCAAATTCGGGGCGTTCGTTCAAGAGGCGCAATGCCACTGTTCGATCCTTGAAAGCCTCCACCTGATCAAACAGCGTGATCCAGTTTTGTTTCATGTCCTCCCGAATTCGAACGATGACAGCATTTGCGGCATCATAGAATAGCCGCTTTCGACAAGCATCGAGAATCGTCGAACGTAATGCGTCTGCTGTTACTGACAAGTATTGAGATCGCTCAAGATATTCCGGAATGAGAAAGTAATTTTCGAGTTCGCGACGCCGCCACACGAGCAGGTTGTGCGTTTCCGGATTGGGGAAATTGCTCCAACACGATTCGACAAAATCATCGGCGTGATGGTCGCGATCAATGAGGAAATAGTATTCGGGATGGTGCTTGGACAGGGCTTCCGCCGCGCGATAAATGTGCCGGGACGAGCCAAGGCGTCGGACGGCAATCCGACTTTCAAGCAATTCAGTTAGCACTTCCGAATCAAAACTCTTGCCGCCGGAGCCTTCGACAAACAAGGCCGACTTCGCGCGTTGCCGAACGTCTTCTGATTGCGCCCCTTCGCGCGGTTCGGTCATGACGCGACGGCCTCGGAAGGGGCAAGTAGAATTCGGCGCTCCGCAGGGGCGGAAGCAAAAATGTCCTCGGAATGACTAGCGATGATGTATTGGTTCCAAGGCGCGAGTTTGTGAAGTTGATACAAAAGATCAACCTGCCATTCGGCGTTCAGATGGAGTTCGGGTTCGTCAATCAGGACGATGCCGGGAACATTCTGAGTATACTTCCAAATCATGAAGAAGGTTGAAATGATCTCTTTTTGACCTGAGCTTAGGCCATCCAAGGGAAATAGTGGGGTGTCATCCTTCGGTGCAATGTACAGATTGATCTTGTCGCCACTATCCAAAGTCGGTTTGGCGAGAACACCTCCAGCATAGGCTTCGATCAGGGCATCCAATTTTTGCAAGACTTGTCGGGCCGTCGCTTCATCCGAATTGGCGATAAACCCAGCGCGGCTCATCAGATTACGCAAGATCTCCATCTTGAAGTTGTGATGCAGATTTCGCGGTGGAGTTGTGCCTAATTTATTACGAACCATCGAACCTAGCGTGGGATCGCCTTCTCTTATCCTGCGGTAGCTGTGAAAATACAGAAGGAATGGCAAAACCAAAGGCTCCGGGATTTGTCCTAAAAACGCTTCATATAATTCGTGATCGTCAGTAAATACCGTAGCATCGTCTTTGTGGATAGCATTCCAGACGGGTGACAAATCATCGTGTTCAAGCCGCATCTGACCGTATGGTCCGATATGGATACTTACATTCCTAGGAAGAGGTGGTTTAGACTCACGGGTAATGTCTAGGGTGACTTCAATACTAGACTCGCGAGAACCGGAGCGAAGGCACAATTCTTTGATGTCATCCGGTATGATATGTAGCCCGAAGTGATTGTCATGAGGTCCGAGATTTCCATCCATCCACTGCCGAAATATCCGTAGGAACAACAGCGCGCACGCCTCCAACAACGAAGTCTTCCCTGCGCCGTTGCGACTTCCGATGACGAACATATCTCGATCACCGGGCATGGTCGGACGCGGGAACTCAAGTTCGAGTTCATCAATCGCTTTGAAATTCTTGATCTTGATGCGACTTAGGCGGATGCCCGGGGATGTCGGTTTTGGAGTGGTACTGGACATGGTGATGCTGAATTCGGCATTGGAAAACCGGAAGGGATTGCGTCCCAAGCCCAGCCTTCACGCGCACGGCAAGCATATCGCCTTCACCGGCCGATTGCAATCCGCCGCTTGGTTTGAGCTTAAAGCAACGCCCGCTAAAGCTGCTGTGCGAGGTAGTTGGGTAGCCCGATTTCTTTGATGAGGTGAAGCTGCGCTTCGAGGTGGTCGGTATGACCTTCCTCGTCCTTGAGGAGCGTTTCGAAAAGATCGGCACTGCCGTTATCGCCCGCTGCGCGCGAGGCTTTGGCTCCCTCGTTGTAAAGTTCGACGGCTTCAATCTCGGCCTTTAAATCAATCTCGATCATTTCCTTCACGTTGCGCCCGACCTCGATCCGCGCGTATTTCTGCATGTTCGGAATGCCTTCGAGGAAGAGGATGCGATCAATCAGCAACTGCCCATGCTTCATCTCTTCGATGGATTCGGTATGCGCCTGCATGGCGAGTTTCGCATAACCCCAATTCGCGCACATCCGCCCGTGGATGACGTAGCGATTGATTGTCGTCAGCTCGGCGCAAAGCGCGTCGTTCAGCAGTTCGATGACTTTCTTGTCGCCCTTCATAATTCACGTCCCCGTCGCCCTTCCAGTTTAT
>CAZPIK010000089.1:12170-13200 GCA_964586185.1 uncultured Candidatus Sumerlaeota bacterium
CACACGCATTTTAGGTGTCTGATCGACAAAGTTCAAGGTACGGTTGGGATTGGATTTGGTTCCTGGTTCAGATCATCGTTCTTCATCTGCGGAATTTCGCTGGCTGGGTCCTTTGATCCAAAATCAACATCATCCCCATATACATCGAGTGTGGTGAATCCAAGAATGAAGTCCAAAATTTCCCCCGGGTTCGTGCCAAGCTTGATTCCAACTCCCAAAGACACCGCAATTTCAATTTTAGTCCAGAAATGTGCACCCTCGAGCATACTTTTGGGTGATTTGCTTCCAAAAATCCCGAAGGTCCTGTCAGTCTCATATGACTTATGCCGCTTCGAGACAATCTCGCGATTTCCGATACCCCTTCTTTTGCCTGAGCTTACTGCCCATTCTGATAAATCCCCCAGATTGCCCTTTCCACTTGCAAGTATTAACGCCCATTCGGAAGACCCTCTTCCCTGGTACGCTATGCCATCTTCAATTCCACGGAGAGAATCGTTGGCGCCAATGCCATTGACAACAGGGCCGATCTGAGCGGTGATTCCCATACCCCCAACAAGAGTCATTGTTATCATATCAACCGCATCTCGACCACGATGCAAAGAATACGAGCAACCCGAGAACGGTAGGACTGCGGCGAGACATATTATTAGCCAAGTTCGGCTTAATGGTATGCAGGGCTTTGCTGTCTTGGGCATGTAAATGTCGCACTCTACTTTCAATTCACCTTTACTTCGGTCTTGAACCCGCCGCGCATGTTGTAAAGGTTGATGAGCGCCTTATTCATCATCTGTTCGCCCGCGCCGACGGGAACCCACGAGACGAGCGGATCGCCGCCGTAACCTCCCTCGTGCGCCGCCTCAATGGTCGGAAAATACATGTGGTGGCCATTGCAATAGCCGACAAAAAGCGTTTTGACCCGTGTCCGCTGCTTGAGCCGCACCGCGTGGTTTGAGAAGAATTCTCCTGATCCGCCAACGAACGCGAGATTGCCGTTCAGGAGAACCGTCGTCATTTGCGGACGGATGCGGTT
>CAZPIK010000090.1:0-13144 GCA_964586185.1 uncultured Candidatus Sumerlaeota bacterium
ATCATCCGCTGGCCAAAGGAGAAGTCGGCAAAGTCGGCGTTCCGATCAGTCACATCGAGGACATGGACGCGCTTTTTGAGAATATCCCGCTCGACAAGATGAACACCTCGATGACGATCAACGCGACGGCGGCATGGTTGCTTTCACTTTACGTCGCGGTCGCCGAGCGTCGCGGCATTGACCCCGCCTGCCTGCGCGGGACGACTCAAAACGACATCATGAAAGAGTATCTCTCGCGGGGCACATACATCTTTCCGCCGGAGCACTCGCTTAGACTCACCCGCGATATAATCACCTATACCGTGCATCATATTCCCGAGTGGAATCCGCTCAATATTTGCAGCTATCACCTTCAAGAAGCGGGCGCGACCCCCTCGCAGGAGCTCGCCTATTCGCTCTGTAATGCGCTTTCGATTTTGGATGGCATCCGCGCGGAAGTGACGCAGGAGGAAATGGATAAGACGTTCGGACGGTTTTCATTTTTTGTCAACGCGGGCGTCCGGCTGATTGACGAAATCTGCAAGATGCGGGCGTTTGTTCGCCTCTGGGATGAAATCGGCCGCGATAGGTACGGGGTCCGCGACGAAAAAGCGCGACGGTTCCGTTACGGCGTTCAGGTGAACTCGCTCGGCCTCACTGCGCAGCAACCGGAAAACAACGTCGCGCGGATCATTGTTGAAATGCTTGCCGTCATCCTTTCAAAAAACGCGCGGGCGCGCGCCGTGCAGCTTCCGGCGTGGAATGAGGCGCTCGGTCTGCCGCGTCCGTGGGATCAGCAATGGTCGCTCCGCATCCAACAGATTCTCGCCTTCGAGACCGATATTCTCGAATACGGCGATATTTTCGACGGCTCACCGGTGATCGAAGCGCGGGTTTCGCAACTCGTCAGCGAAGCGATGGCCGAAATGACTAAGATCGCCGAAATGGGCGGCGCGATGAACGCCGTTGAATACATGAAGCGTCAACTCGTCCGCTCGAATGCCGAGCGCGTCGCGGCGATTGAGAGCGGGGCGCAGATTGCCGTCGGCGTCAACAAGTTCACCGAAACCGAACCCTCGCCGCTCATGACCGGACTCGACGGCGGATTTTTCAAACCCGATCCCTCGGCCGAAAAAGATCAGATTGAGCGACTCAAGGCGTTCCGATCCAATCGAAACCAAAAGGAAGTCGACGACGCGATCAAAGCGATTCGCGAAGCCGTTGCGTCGGGCACGAACATCATGCCCGCTTCGATTCGCGCGGCCAAAGCGGGCGTCACAACGGGGGAATGGTCACAGGCACTCCGAAATCTTTTCGGCGAATATCGCTCGCCAACCGGCATCGGCGGCGTCCAACTTTCGTCGAAGGAGAGCCGCGATGCGCTCGCCTCAGCCCGCGCAAAAGTTGACGCGGTCAGCGAAAAATTGGGACGACGGCTGAAAATTCTGATCGGCAAACCGGGACTCGACGGACATAGCAACGGCGCTGAACAGATCGCCGTCCGCGCCCGCGACGTCGGCATGGAAGTCGTTTACGACGGCATCCGATTGACGCCGGAGCGGATCGTGAACTCGGCGTCCGATGAAGGCGTTCACCTGATCGGACTCAGCATTTTGAGCGGTTCGCACCTCTCGCTCGTCGGCGAGGTCATCGAGAGAATGAAGCAGGCGGGACTAGGAATGATTCCCGTCGTCGTCGGCGGGATCATCCCGAAAGAGGATCGAGAATCATTGCTCAAACTTGGCGTCGCCCGCGTTTATACTCCGGAGGATTACGAACTCAACACCATGATGGCCGATCTTGCCGACCTCGCCGAGGCCGCTCAAGGCGCGGCGGTCTGACGGCGCGAGGACGGTGGAACCCGCGCCTTATCTCGCCGATTGGAGTTCGCTGGCCGAAGCGAATTCTGATTTGCGCATGCCGATTCTCTTCGCGTCCGATCCGAATCGTACCGACCTCTCCTTCAACCGATATTCGATTTGGGTCGCCGAACCCGCGATCCGGATCGAAGCCGCGCCTGAATCACGAAATGAGTTTCGTATGATTGATTTTGATGGACGCGAATCGCGTTCCTCGAATTTCAAGAAAACCATCGAATCGGTCTTGAGCACGTTCGAGCTTTTGAAGTCCGATCAAGCCTTGCCGTGGGGAACCGGTCGCGCGCCGTTTACCGGAGGTTTGGCGGGAGCCATCAGTTACGAATTCGGAACGCAGAATGAAAACGTCGCGCCGCGCGAATCGGATTCCTATTCGAATGTTCCGCTCCCCTCGCTTGCCCTCGGCGCTTATCCCGTCGCCTACGTCGCGGATCATGTTCGTAGAGAAGCGTGTTGGATTCGGCGAAATTTGAAAAATGAGTCGGGGTATTCCTCGCATGCGATTTTTGAAAAAATGAAACACGCGCTTGAATTCGCAATGAGCGCGGCGCCTGCTTCGCATGCCACAAGCGAGATCTCAATTCTGAGCGACTATGATTGGCGAAAAGGTTGGCAACCTTCATTGGATCGAGTCGCGTACGAAAAAGCCGTTGCAAGGATTTTGGAATACATCCGCGCTGGAGATGTTTATCAGGTTAACCTGACTGTTCGTCATCGGCGCAAAAGCGTGATTCCGAGCGAAAAGGTATTCGCGCGGATGCTTTCACTTAATCCCGCGCCGTTTTCGGTTTTCATGCGAGCCGGAGGTTGGACGATTATGGGAAGCTCCCCGGAATTGTTGCTCAACGCTGATGCAAATGGACGGCTTGAAACACGACCGATCAAGGGAACGCTTCGACGCGTAAGCAACGCGACACCCGACGCCGACCGCGCGGCGATTGAGGCGTTGCAATCGAGCGCAAAAGATCGCGCAGAACACCTCATGATCGTGGATTTAGAGCGCAACGATCTGGGGCGCGTGTGCGAGTTCGGCAGCGTTCGGGTCAATCCACTTATGGAAGTCGAATCGTACGCCGGACTGCATCACATGGTGTCGGGCGTGGAAGGTCGGTTGCGTCAGGGGCTCTCTCCAATAGATGCATTGCTTGCGCTCTTTCCCGGCGGTTCGGTCACGGGCGCGCCGAAAATCCGCGCGATGCAAATCATCCGCGAACTGGAGCCCGTCGCGCGGAATTTCTATACGGGCGCAATGGGTTGGATCACGACGGAAGGAGAAGTTCGAATGAATCTCGCGATTCGAACATTGATTCAGCATGACCATGTTCTAGATACGCACGTCGGTGGCGGAATTGTCGCCGATTCCGACGCGGAAAAGGAATGGGAAGAGTGCCGATTGAAGGGCGCGGCACTTGCGGCGGCGGTTGGGGATTCAGGATGAAAAAATTAACTCAAAGACGCAGAGGCGCAAGGAGTTACATCCGCAAATCCCCCGCTTGACCCTTGACCGAATTGACCCATCGGGATAGCTTACTTTCACGGCATGGCAACGGAGGACCAGCATGTCTGGCATTCAATTTCTAACCAACGAAAAGGGACGCAAGGTAGCCGTTCAGATTGACCTTCGCAAACACGGAGCGCTTTGGGAGGATTTCTACGACGGCCTTATCTCCGAACAACGCCGTAAGGAAAAGGGCGTCCCCTTTGAAACCGTCAAAGCCAATCTGATCAAGCGCGGGCGATTGCGTGGCTAATTACGCCCTCGACATCAAACCATCTGCCTGCAAAGAGTTGGAAAAACTGAGCGATGTCCTTATCGCGCGGCTCATGCCAAAGATCGCTGGCTTGGCCGCCGATCCCCGACCTTCCGGTTGCAAAAAGCTGCGCGGATATAAGGATCTTTGGCGCATCCGCGTTGGTGCTTATCGTGTGGTTTACATCATCAATGACGAGCGCGAGATGGTGAGCGTGACCCGCATAGCTCACCGCAGGGAAGTCTATTAGCGGTGCGTGCCGATTTCGTCCTTGCGGTAACTTCTCACTTCTGCCGTCGCGCGTTTATCGGCTTCGCGATCTTCGCGCGTTTTAACAACCGAACTTCCGAAAATTCCATCGAGTGAAGAATCATGTCCGCGCAACACCGGCTCGTGGTTTTTATAGTGCGCGAGGTTCATGTTGCCCGGCGTGTTGTATTCACATATCGCTGTGCGTCGCGGTTTATCCGAGGGATTCGGATCGGACGCATGAAGCAGCAGACAATCGAAAAAGAGAATCGAGCCAGCGGGAGCTTCAACGTAAACAACGTCCTCGTCCTTGAAATTTCGCTCCACAAGCTCCAACTGATTCCCATCCGGTCGGACGCGCCGCTCGTGTTTCAGCAGTCCCCATTTGTGGCTCTTCGGGACGACTTGCAAACAACCGTTCTCACGCGTCGCATCGTCCAGATAGATCATGCAGGCGATCATCTCCGGTTTGCCTTTCGGCCAATATGCGAAATCCTGATGCCACCACTGCGCGCTGCCGATCTTCGCGTTCTTGAGCATGAGTTTGGAGTGATGCAGGAGAATCGTCTCGCCCATCAGACATTGCAGCCGATCCAGAATTTTGGGATGTCCCGGCAGCGTCGAGAGATGCGAGGGAGATTCGTAAAGATTGAACGCGATGCGGATTTGCGGTTCGCGACCCTCGAACGCGGGTTCGAGGAGAATATTGCCTGAACTGATTTCCTTGGCATTGTCCGTCAGCGCGGCGATGGCGGCGAGATAAGCGTCCACTTCCGCGCGATTGAAAACGTCGGGAACAAAAAGATAACCCTCATCCTTGAAGAATTGAACTTGTTCGGGCGTAAGTGACTCGGTCGTCGTCACGGCGGGCTATAGCCTCCTTTCCGCATTCTAGTCATCTGAATGCGAAGACACAAACCGGAAAGCAGGCATTCCAGTTAATCCCGAATCTTCCCGCCATAAAGATCACGTTCTCGCTCGTTTGCGTTATCGGTAACAGCCACTGAAATTCCAGCTTCACTGGGTTGCGGTCGCCGCATCCGGCGATTCGTCGTACTTGCCGTCTTTGCTGAGAATCTTCGGGAACATGGCCTGGAGCAGCGGCGGGCGAGGGCCTTCGACCGCGTCCTCGAATTTACCGACGACGCGCCCGTCTTTGATGTTCAGCCCAAGTTTTTGGTCCGCGAGCGAGGCGTGCGCCCAGGTGTTGAGCATCTCGTCTTCCGTCCAGGGGCCGTTCTTGACCCGCTGCTCCGGGTGATCAACGTTGGGATTGCGGCTGGAGTTGTCCCAATGCGCGATGGTTCGAAGGGAGGAACCCTTCGGCGCGAGGATCGGCTTCGCCAACCAATAGGTTGACTGCCAGTTGAAATCATAGCGCGGCACGTCGGCGAGCAGTTTTCTCTCTCCCGTCGGCAGGACGGCCTCCATCCTATAGGCGCTGCCGCGCAGGTGCATGTGCGCCCCGGTGCTCCAGAGGATTGTATCGTAGGGAAGTCCAAGGTCCGCGGCGAGCGCGTAGTCCGATTGGTGGGGCTGAATGTCGAGGCCCTTGTCAACGCCAAGAAGGAAGATCATCTGAACGATCTTATCCACCCGCCCCTGCGCGAGGCGGACGCCGACCATCAGATGAGGGGTCACCTCGTGATCGAGGCTGACGAAGTGGATTTCCATGCCGAAATGGGAACCCTTGGGCAGGAGAAAGGCCGTGCCCTCCGGGTAGCGCATGGGGCGCGAGCCGGGGATGTAGCCGCCGAGGTAAGTTCCTCCCGAAAGCGACGGAACGTTCGCGGCGGTTCCTTCCGCGTTCAACTCGAACGGCTTGGGCAAGATGTTCAGGTTCGCGTGATGAACGACGGCTCGTTCCGTCGTGCGTATCTCCCACTCGCTGATATAGATATCTTCAGTCAGGGCGGAGGTGTCGAACGGCAGCCCCCGGTAGGCAATGTGATCCTGATTGGGCTTGATGACGACATCCTTCGTCGCGTGGAAGATCAGATCCGGTTCGCCCATCGCCCACCCGTCGGTGAAGACCGGAGGCTTCGGAGTCTCGTCGGGATTCCCAAGCGCCGCGCCGGAATCCACCCAGCGCGCGATTGTTTGAATCTGCGCGTCGGTCAGGCTGATGTCGTCGCGATACTCCACCTTCGTGGAGTCGGCGTGCCAGGGGGGCATCGTCCGCTCCATCACCGATTTCTTGATCGCCTTGGCATAGGGACGCGCTTGCTCGTAAGTGAGCAGCGCCATCGGGCCGATCTCGCCGGGCCGATGGCACGATGCGCATCGGTCGTGCAGAATGGGCGCGACGTCCCGCGAGAACGTCGTCGCAGGGGCGTCGTCATCGGCGTGGCCGCGCGCGACCCCCAAGGAGGTGAGAATCGCGAGGATTAGAACTTGGCGTCGCATCATGGGTCTCCCGATCCCTTACTGAACCGCCCGCCGAAGTTTATTCTGACGCCCTCATCCGGTGAAGGTCAATCCAGGGGCTGATCTTGGGTGCATCTCTCAAGATTGTTTAATCCTTTAACCGGTTCCGGCGGACAACGCATTGCGCCATCCGCCGGAACCAGTTGTTAGCTGCATTTCATAGGGATCAGGCGAGGTCGAAACGATCCAGATTCATCACCTTGTCCCACGCCGCGACGAAGTCATTTACGAACTTCTCTTTCGCGTCCTCGCTCGCATAGACCTCGGCCACCGCCCGTAGCTGCGAGTTCGAGCCGAAGACGAGATCGGCGCGCGTACCGGTCCACTTGACCTTGCCGGTCCTGCGGTCGCGACCTTCAAACACCTCGGCTTCCTTTGAGACCGGCTTCCACTCCGTGCTCATGTCAAGCAGGTTCACGAAAAAGTCGTTGCTGAGCACGCCGACCTTGTCGGTGAACACACCATGCTTGCTACCGTCGTAGTTTGCTCCGAGCACGCGCAGGCCACCGATCAGTGCGGTCAACTCAGGCCCCGTCAGTGTCAGCATCTGGGCTTTGTCGATCAGCATGGCTTCGGACGCTGCGCCTTCCTTCCCCCGACCGTAGTTGCGGAAACCGTCGATCTGAGGCTCGAGCACGGCAAAAGATTCGACGTCGGTCTGGTCCTGACGGGCATCAACCCGCCCCGGCGCGAACGGCACTTCCACGACCACACCAGCGGCTTTCGCCGCTAGCTCCACACCCACGCATCCTGCCAGAACGATCACGTCGGCCAGCGAAGCTTTGCCACTTGTTTTCTGGATATCCTCCAGCTTGGCCAGGGTCTTCAGCACATGTCGGTTGATGTCCCAATCCTTCTGCGGCGCAAGGCGAATGCGCGCACCGTTGGCGCCACCGCGCTTGTCGCCCCCACGGAAAGTTGAGGCCGACGCCCAAGCCACCGACACCAGTTCACTCACCGATAGCCCCGATGCCGCGATGCTCGCTTTGAG
This sequence comes from uncultured Candidatus Sumerlaeota bacterium, assembly GCA_964586185.1. Taxonomy (GTDB): domain Bacteria; phylum Sumerlaeota; class Sumerlaeia; order MVZB01; family JAJFLK01; genus CAZPIK01. The sequence continues at coordinate 7,275 of CAZPIK010000090.1, forward strand.
ACTGGCGATGTCAGCCGCGGTAGGATTGTAGGTCGCCATGGGCAGTGGATCCTGCCAAATCAGATCTTCCTTCGGCACTTCCGGGCCAAGATACCGCGACTTCGGACCCATGTCGCGGTGAGTTAGCTTGAACCAAGCACGGGCGAAGGCTTCGGCAAAGTCCTGCGGATTTTCGAGGAAGCGCCTGGATATCTTGCCGAACTCGGGATCGAATCGCAGGGTCAGGTCGGTGGTAAGCATGGTGGGTTTGGAGAATTTACCCTTCACGTGCGCGTCCGGGATAATCTCCTCGGCGTTCTTGGCCACCCACTGTTTGGCGCCAGCCGGCGACTGCACCATTTCCCATTCGTACTTGAACAAGTTCTCAAAGAAATTATTGCTCCACTGGGTGGGCGTCTTGGTCCAAGTGACTTCAAGACCGCTCGAGATAGTGTCCTTGCCGTGGCCGCTACCGTAGTTGCTGTTCCAGCCTAGCCCTTGAGCCTCGATCGTCGCAGCCTCGGGTTCGGGACCCTTGTGCGATTCGGGTGCGGCGCCGTGGGCCTTGCCAAAGGTGTGCCCGCCAGCAATCAGAGCGACGGTCTCTTCGTCATTCATCGCCATGCGACCGAAGGTGGCGCGGATATCCTTGGCTGCCAGCATGTAATCGCCGCTGGCGTTCGGACCTTCCGGGTTCACGTAAATGAGACCCATGTGAGTAGCGCCGAAAGGACCGCCAAGTTCGCGCTTTTCGCCAATGCGCTTATCCGCATCCACGCCCAGCCATTTAAGTTCCGGCCCCCAGTTGACGTCCATGTCCGGTTCCCAGACGTCCTCTCGCCCTCCGGCAAAGCCGAAGGTTCGGAAGCCCATGGACTCCAGAGCGACATTGCCGGCCAAAATGAAAAGATCGGCCCAAGAAATCTTCTGTCCGTATTTTTGCTTGATCGGCCAAAGCAGGCGACGCGACTTGTCAATGTTAACGTTATCCGGCCATGAGTTGAGCGGCGCGAAGCGCTGTTGGCCCCGCCCACCGCCTCCGCGACCGTCAACGGTTCGGTAGGTGCCTGCAGCGTGCCAAGCCATGCGGATCATTTGTGGTCCGTAGTGGCCGAAATCGGCGGGCCACCAAGGCTGGCTATCGGTCATGAGCTTGACTAGATCCGCTTTGAGCGCATGGTAGTCAAGTTTCTTGAACTCCTCCGCATAATCAAATTTCTCGCCGAGCGGGTTTGACCTGTTCGAATGCTGGTTCAGCAGATCCACGGGTAATTGGTTCGGCCACCAGTCTTTGTTGGTACTGCCGCCGCCAGCGGCATGATGAAACGGGCACTTGCTATCTTCATTCATTTCAGTCTTTCCTTTCAGAATTTGACCTGCATAGCTCGATATGATTATACAATCTGCCTAAAACCGCAAACGCAGACTGTTTCCTCGTCGGCTAATTAGCATTTCCTTTGCGTCCTCTGCGTCCCTTGCGTTTAATCAATCGTCCTGTTTGCCTTCCGATCTCATTTCTGGGGACCTCAACTAACGCTAATCCCGAACTCTGAAAGGTAGAAACAATGAAACTGATTCATAAGCGCCTGTTTGCCCTCTTATTATCGGCGATGCTCCTTGCCGCGCCGCTCCGAGCTGAGGAGAAGAAACCCCTCGTCGAGCGGCTCGGATTTCCACCGGGAAGCAAAGTCCTCATCTTGAATGGCGACGATTTTGGAATGAACCATTCCGATAACGTCGCGACGATCAAGGCACTCAAGTTCGGCGGACTCACCTCCGCGACGATCATGATGCCGTGCCCGTGGGTTCCCGAGGTCGTCAAGTGGGCAAAAGAAAACCCGCAGGCGAATCTCGGATTGCATTTAACGCTCACCAGCGAATGGGGCGGCTACAAATGGGGACCGGTTTTGGGAAAAGTCGGCGCGCCGTCGCTCGTAACCGAATTCGGATATTTCCATTCCGACGTGCCGCCCGTTTATCTGAAAGCAAAGCTGCCGGAGGTCGAGGCCGAAGTCCGCGCGCAAATTGATCTCGCGTACAAATTTGGATTGGACGTGACCCACATTGATTCGCACATGGGTACGCTGCAGTACAATCCCAAATACCACGAGATGTATGTCAAGGTCGCGAAGGATTACAACCTTCCCTGCCGGATCGCGGGGATGAATCTTATGGGTCCGCGCGGCGGCGAATACATCATCAAGATGGCGGACGAGATGGGCGTGCTTCATCCCGATTGGCTTTACATGGACGGTCCGCCTAAGCCCGAACAGACCGAGGAGTTTTGGCTGAAGCGCCTCAAGGAAATTCAAGCGGGGATGGTCAGCGAGATTTACATTCACTGCGGCGAAGAGACCGACGAGATGAAGGCAACAACCGGATCATGGAAAACCCGCGCCGCCGACGCCGCGTTTTATTCCACCCCCAAATGGCTCGAAGCGATCAAGGCCGAAGGAATCAAACTCACCAGCTACCGCGAACTGCGCGAACTCCAACGGACGGGCAAACCGATGCCGATCAAGGAGTTTTATGGGTGGTGACTGAACAGTAGAACCTGTTTTTTTTGTTGTTGTTCGAATAGCTTAGTTGTTTCCGGAATGGCTTTGTCGTTTCTTGAATTGAATTAGAAACCCCAAAGGGGTTTCGTCTCAAAGCCCGGGGTTGCCGAGTGAAACGAGGCTACCCCGGGTCGGGATGCGTGATATTGCAACCCCAACGTGGGTTGCGCCGTTCGCAATGCCATCAAAATGGCGCAACCGCGTTGCGGTTGAAGAAATTCCTTCAATTTACCTAGGGTAGTCGCTTCTCTCCAACCCTAGGCTTTGGGACTCATCCCCTTTTGGGGATGAAAGAGGAGAAAAGAGGACCTATTGCTCTTGACATCCGTAGCCTTTAAACTATATGAACGATATGCTTTATCTTCTTTAGGAGGATTAGAGTGATTAATCAAACTGCCGAGCTCGCCATCAAAGTCATGATTCGCCTTGCTGTGAATCGGGACGAATCGCCCGTTTCGCCTCATGCTTTAGCAGACGAAATGGATTGCTCGCCCACCTATCTGGCCAAGGTGATGGGCGATCTAGCCAAGGCCGGGCTGATCCGTTCCTTCCGTGGGGTGTCGGGCGGATTCGTCATCGAACGCCCCCTAAAGCAAATCACGCTCCTCGAAATAGTGGAGGCCGCTCAAGGCATGCTCGCCTCGAATTATTGTAAGGCCATCGGCGACGAGAAGGGTCCCGTCTGCGCGTTCCATTCCGCGATGTGGGATGTCTTTATGGCGACCCGCCAAGCCATGAATCGCTGGAACTTGGAAAAACTCGCGGCCACTCCGCTTCCCACCGGCCCGCTCAAGAACAATAAACAGTGCCGTATGGCCTTTGCGGCGGCGGAATGCGCGGCGTCCTGTTCGCGCTAAGCCCAAATCTAAATGCAACCTCACCAACACTTATTCAAAGGATAAAACACAAATGACAGCGACTGAGATCAAGCACATTGATGAGGAAAAACTGAAAACCGACCTCGGGTATCGGTTCGGGTATGTGAGCGAATTCATGGGGTTCGGTAAGAGCGATATTGACGCTATCCATGCCTCCGCCTCTCATCTTGCTCCACTTGTGGATTCACTCGTGGACGCGGTTTACGTCAAACTTTTCACCTACGACTCTACGAAACGTCACTTCGTTCCGAAGCAACATGGCTACGACGGATCCGTTCCCGCAAGCCTTGAAGCGCTGACTCTGGATCACGATCAAATCCAATTCCGCAAGAGCCACCTCAAGAATTATCTGGTGAAGCTGGTTACGGCTCCCTACGACGACAAAATGGTCGCCTATCTCGATTTTGTCGGAAAGATTCACACCCCCGAGGCGGGATCAAAAGAGATCAACGTCCCCATGATTCAAATGAATGCGCTCATGGGCTTCGTTTCCACCGCTTTGCTCGATACCATCATGGGACTCGATCTCCCCGCCGATCAAAAGCGAGCGGCGATCAGCGCGTTCAACAAGTTGCTTTGGCTGCAAAATGATCTCTTCGTGCGGTGGTACGCTGAGTAAAGCGACTGTCTTCCGTTTGCGTTCCGATTGCCGCTTGCGGTTTAATGGTGTGCGCGTGGGTTCACGAATCGAACTTTCAGTAGAACCCATTCACACACCAATGACCAACACCGATCCCTACATCCTCGGACTTGAATCGTCGTGCGACGAGACGGCGGTTGCGCTTGTGGACGCGGCGGGACAAGTTCGCGTCAATGCCGTCATATCGCAGGTTGAACTTCACGCGCGGTTCGGAGGAGTTGTTCCGGAGGAAGCTTCGCGGAAACATCTCGAAGCCTTCCTGCCAATGATCCGCGAATTCATGGGCGAAGCGGGAGTCGGTTGGGATCAAATCCGCGCCATCGCCGTGACCTACGCGCCGGGACTCATCGGCTGTCTGCTCATCGGAGTCGAGACGGCCAAGGCTCTGGCATGGCGTCACGATAAACCGCTCATTGCCGTTCATCATCTTAAGGCGCATCTCCACGCGCCGTTTTTGATTCCGGAGATCGAGGGAAAGACCCATCTGCTCCTTGAAAAGGAACAGGAATTCGCCGTATTGCCACCGAACCAGAATCATCAGGAATTGAACGGCACGAGGCGCGCGATTCCCAATTATCCCCACGTGGGACTCATTGTTTCGGGGGGACACTCGTCGCTTGCGCTTGTAACCGCTCCGGGAGTTTGCCGCACGATTGCGACGACGCGCGATGACGCCGTCGGCGAAGCCTATGACAAAGTCGCGCGGTTGCTTGAGATCGGTTTTCCGGGAGGACCCGTGGTGGATCGCCGCGCGGCGAAGGGGAATCCAAAACGATTTCCATTCACGGTTCCGATGCGACGCAAGGACGCCGCCGATTTTTCGTTCAGCGGACTCAAATCCGCCGTCGCGCGGAAAGTCGAGGAATTGAAATCGGAAGGAAAACTGGACGACGCAGCGATTGACGATTTGTGCGCCGCTTTTCAAGCCACCGTGATTGAATCATTGGTTGGAAAATCGGTCGAAGCCGCCGAGCGCAACGGTGTTCGCGATCTGCTTGTTGTCGGAGGCGTGGCGTCCAATCGCGGATTGCGGAGCGCGATGAAATCCGCCGCGAAGGGCGATATGCGAATTTGGTTTCCGCACTTTTCGCTCTGCACCGATAACGCTGCAATGATCGCGGGCTTGGCGTGGCACGTTCCGCCGCTTGCGCGCGAGGATGCGCTAGAGCTCAATCCGCGCGCGGTGCTTGCGCTCGAATCAAAGTGAATTGAACTAGAAAATGGGAGGCGCACTCCGAGAGCCGAATTGGCACTCGCAGGTCGCCCCCCCCCATTCAGTGGAAATCCGTTTGAAATTACGCTGAGCTCGGGGAGCTTACGCCGCCGAGATTTCTTTGCAGGCGTAAACGTCTTGCACGGCGTGGATGATCTTGACGCCTTCTTCCATCGGCTTTTGGAACGCTTTGCGCCCCAAGATCAAACCTGTTCCGCCCGCGCGTTTGTTGATGACCGCCGTCCGCACCGCGTCGTGGATGTCATTTTTGCCCGACGCTCCGCCCGACGTGATGAGTCCCGCGCGACCCATGTAACAGTGCGCGACCTGGTATCGCGTCAGGTCAATCGGATGATCGGTCGTCAGTTTATCGTACATCGCCGGGGTGGATTTTCCGAACTTGAGCGCCGTGAACCCGCCGTTATTTTCAGGGAGCTTTTGTTTGATGAGATTCGCGCGGATCGTGACCCCAAGGTGATTCGCCTGCGAAGTCAAGTCCGCCGCGACGTGATAATCTTTTTCTTTTGTCTTGAACGCCTCGTTGCGAAGGTAACACCAAATGACGGTCGCGAGACCCAACTCGTGCGCTTCTTCGAATGATT
>CAZPIK010000091.1:0-13041 GCA_964586185.1 uncultured Candidatus Sumerlaeota bacterium
GACGACTCGTCTTGAGCATCCGCATGAGCCACCATCGCTTGAGCCGCTCGATATCTTGACGCTCCTCAGCCTGCAATGCGTTAAAGAGCCGACGCCGCTGATCCTCGCGCGCCATCATCGCCTCCTCGTCGGGCTCCTTGGTTCGGCCTTGGTTGTTGAGCATCTCCTGGCTTGCCATCTGGCCAATGATTCCGCGCAACGCCTGCGGCGGTTCGAGCCAATCGGGCTTGTCGTTCAAATCGGGCTTTTTCGAGTATTCGATAAATTCGGTCACGGCCATAAGCGGCCCAATCCGCGCGAGCCGGTCCACATCGCCCACGGGAATCCCAAACCCGGCGCGATTGAGCAGATGGCGAGCCGTGGCGCGATTCCAATCGTTCGAGTGTAGTGGTTCCAAAAGTTCAGTCATGGCGAATGACCCCATTCAGGCGATTCATTTTAAGCATAGGACACGCCAAAACAAAGGGCGGAAAAAAAGTCCGCGCATATCCGCTAAATCCAATCATTTCAGATTCAAGTTCGGCAATCCAGCTTGCCATCTCCGCTTTGGAGGGTACCAAATCGAACGAACACTGATCAAAATCAGCAGGAATCGCACCCTATCGGATGTTCCAAGAGAACCGCGAATCTATTCATCCTGTCTATCCGCTACATCCCTGTTTGAATTCTGGCGTTAGTTTCGGAATCCCGTGCCCGGTCCCATGTAAAGAATATCGCCGCTCGATGTGGTTCCGTTACTGGGATCATAGAGAGCAGGGGTCCCTGCGTCCGGCTCGTCGTGATCCCGATCCGGTCCGTGCGAAAGAACAAAGTATTCGAGCGATGAAATATCCCGATTGAGAAGCATTAAGAGGTAGTCATCTAATTCCTGATCGTCGCCCGTACCGCCTTGATCCAAATCGAAGTCAATGAAGTATTGGCGGGTTGCGTAATGGTATTGCGGATTCTCGTTACCGGCCTCCGTAGAAGCCGGAAATGGTTCATTGACGAGTGAGGTCATGTAGGAAATCGGCGAAGTCAGCAGGTAGGGCAATCGAGTCTCGAACGGTTCGAGCGTGTAAGGACGCGGAAACTCGATCATATTATTTTCGAGCGCGGCGGCGGGATACTCGTTGTTATCCACTTGATATGATTCGATGGCCGTCGCGAGCGAGCGCATATCGGCCTTGGCGCGCGAGACCTTCGCCCGGACTTGCGCTTCGAGAAAATTCGGCACGGCGATCGCCGCTAGAATCGCAATGATCGCGACGACGATAAGCAGTTCGATGAGCGTAAAGCCTTTAAGGCTCCACTTTTGAAAAGCGTACATGGAAATTCTCCTATGAATTTCGAATAAGTGCGCAATGAAACGATGGAGAAATACGCTAACAAGCGATGTTCCGCGTCATGCGCGGCGGCGTTCGCGCGTTCCGATTGATAGGGCAAAACGCCGATCCAAACGGATGCGAACGAGGGTCTTCGAGCGATTTAGGAGATTGATATGGGCGGCGCGCGGGGCGGCGCTTCATCGGTCAAGAAAAGTCGGACGGGCGGCGTCTCGGATTCGGGTAACGAAGCTCGCGCAACGCGCACATGCGGCTCCGTCAGAATTTCGGTGGCAGATTCAAGCGTCTCCGCGGACGTCGCAACATGGCAAAGCGCGCAATCCGCGTGCTGCGAATGTTCGCCCGCGTGAGCGATGGGGTGGAGTACCCAAACCTCCAGCGCGGCCAGCAGAAACAAAATGGAAAACAATTTCCGGATTCGATTCCGGATTTCGACCGACAGAAATGTTTGCGTTAACGACATCGGCGCGATCTCGCCCCCAAGACTACTCCCTACACCCGTTTGCCGCGTGGCGTCAAGCCATGATTGAAACTTCGGAATATTGACTCACGCAGAGGCGCGGAGTCCGCGGAGACAGAAAAATAAAATTCTCTGCGTTCTCTGCGCCTCTGCGCGAGAATTAATTCGAATTACTTGATTTTCGCGGTCAGGCGTTCTTTGACCGTTTCGCGGTCGTGCTGGAGTTTTTTCTTGTACATGGCCCGAAGCGATTCATCCACGTCGTTGGTGACTTTCGTCTTCGAGTCGCCTTGAGTGAACGTAATTTCGTCCACAAGAAACTTCTTCGCCTGCTCCATCAGTTCTTTTTCTTTTCCCTTTAGATCGTCGGATTGATCGAGGATGAAGAGTTTGCGAAGCAGCTTGGAAATCCGCGCGGGATCCCCGCTTCGCATCGTTTCCTGATATTCCAAATATTGCAGTCGGGCGTCGCCACGGGTCGGGTTCACGGGAACTTTGAGCGCCCCCGTCACTTTTCGCGCGTCTTCTTTGCTCATGGGGCGTCGGATACCGCGTTTTTCAAGCTGCGAACGCGGAACCATCACCTTCGCGTTGTTCCCTTGGAAGATGTAATAATCCTCGTTACTTCCATCCACGATCATCGTGCGAATGCCCTGCACCTGACAGACGCCGATGGACGGCTCGACAACGGTATCGCCGATCTTAAACGTGCTCATGTTCATGTTTCCGCCCTCCCGGGAGGGAAAACCCTAGGGTTAAACCCAAAGCGCCTTACGGTGTTGCCGAAAGCGGGTTAAGCCTGAAGTGCCAGCCTATCTTATTTGGGCTGGCAAGGTCAAGCTTAGCGGTTGTTTATTTACAAAAAAACGTAATTTCAACGAGATAGACGGCGACTTCTGATTCCGTCGCCGTCTGCTCGCTTACTTTCTCTTCCCTTTTTTCCCTTTGCCCTTTTTCCCTTTGTCGCCGCCGTGCGCGAGCGTCGCCTGGGCCGCGGCCAGACGCGCAATGGGAACGCGGTAAGGTGAGCATGAAACGTAGTTCAGCCCCGCGCGGTGGAAGAAATCAATGGACGAGGGATCGCCGCCATGCTCGCCGCAGACGCCGATCTTGAGGTCCTTCTTTGTCGAACGACCGAGCTTGACTCCGATCTCGACCAATTGTCCGACGCCCTCTTGATCAATCGCCGCAAACGGATCCTCGGGGAGAATTTTATCGGCGAGATACGTCGGCAGGAAGCTCCCGATATCATCGCGCGAGAAACCGAACGTCGTCTGCGTAAGGTCGTTCGTGCCGAACGAAAAGAACTCCGCTTCCTTCGCAATCTCATCCGCAACGAGCGCAGCGCGAGGAATCTCAATCATCGTTCCAACGAGGTAGCCGAACTTGATCTTCTTTTCCTTCTGCACCTCGCCCGCGACGCGATGAATGATCGCCGCCTGATTCTGGTACTCCTTAAGCGTTCCGACGAGAGGGATCATCACTTCAGGAAGAACCTTTACCTTCTTCTTCGTGAGTTCGGCGGCGGCTTCAAAAATCGCCCGCGCCTGCATCTCGGTGATTTCCGGGAAAGTGATTCCAAGCCTGCACCCGCGATGACCCAGCATCGGATTCAATTCGTGAAGCTGCGCAATGCGCCCATCAAGTTCCGTGCTGGTGATGCCCAGTTCGCCCGCAAGTTTCGAAATCTCGCTATCTACGTGCGGCACGAATTCATGCAGCGGCGGATCGAGCAAGCGGATCGTGACGGGCAATCCCGCCATTTCCTTGAAGATGCCGAGGAAATCCTGCTTCTGAAAGGGCAGGAGTTTCATCACGATGCGGCGGCGGTCATCGGCGGTCTTGGCAACGATCAATTCGCGGATCGCGCGAATCCGCTCTTCGCCAAAGAACATATGCTCGGTGCGGCAAAGGCCGATGCCCTCCGCGCCGAATGCCCGTGCCTGCGCCGCGTCCTCGGGACGATCTGCGTTTGTGCGCACGCGAAGTTTGCGGATTTCATCCGACCATTTCATGAGTGTCTTAAAGTGCTTGTTCGTCGAAAGATCGGCGATCTTGAGCGGCAGCGCGCCCGCGTAAACGACGCCGCGCGTTCCGTTAAGGGTGATCACGTCGCCTTCTTTGTAGAGTTTTCCGCCCGCTTCCATTGTCTTGGCCGCGTAATCAATTTTGATATCCGAGCAGCCGACGATGCAGCACTTTCCCCAACCGCGAGCGACGAGCGCCGCGTGACTCGTCATTCCGCCTTTGCTGGTGAGAATCGCCTCCGCGACGTGCATGCCATGAACGTCCTCCGGACTGGTTTCCTGACGAACGAGAATCACCTTTCGTTTCAGTTCCTGGGTCCAAGTTTCGGCGTCATCGGCGGAAAAGACAATCTGACCCACCGCGCCGCCCGGTCCCGCCGGTAGTCCCTTGGCGATGGTGAGCGCCGTTTTTTCAGCGGCGGGATCCACGGCGGGATGAAGCAATTCATCAAGCTGCGAGGGACTGACCCGCTTGATCGCCGTTTCCTTCGAAATCATTTTTTCTTCGGCCATCTCGACGGCGATGCGAACCGCCGCAGGGCCGTTTCGCTTGCCGATGCGGCATTGCAGCATCCAAAGCCGACCCTCTTCGATCGTGAACTCGATGTCGAGCATGTCGCCATAATGGCGTTCGAGCCGCTTCTGAATGCCGTGAAGTTCCTTGTAGAGCTTCGGCTTGGCTTCTTCGAGCGAAATGAGCTTCAGCGTCGTTTCGGTCTTGCCCGCCTTGTTAATCGGCGAGGGCGTGCGAATACCCGCGACGACATCTTCTCCCTGCGCATTGACGAGATACTCGCCATAGAAAACATTTTCGCCCGTCGAAGGATTGCGTGTGAACGCAACGCCCGTCGAAGAGTTGTCGCCCTTGTTTCCAAAGACCATGCTCTGGACATTGACGGCGGTGCCCCACTCGTCAGGGATGCTTTCGATCTTGCGATAGGCGATGGCGCGCTTGCCCATCCACGATGCAAAGACGGCGCCGATTCCGCCCCAGAGTTGTTTCATCGGGTCATCGGGAAACGGCTTGCCAAGAACTTCAATGACCTTGTTCTTGAATTTCGGAATCAGCTCCTTCAAGTCCTCGATGGTCATTTGCGTGTCGGAGGTATAGCCCCGCTTTTTCTGCAACGCCACCATGAGGTGCTCTAATTGAACGCGAACGCCGTGCCCCTCTTTGGGTTCAATTCCCTCAGCCTTTTCCATGACCACATCCGAATACATCATGATGAGGCGGCGATACGAATCGAGCGCGAACCGCTCATTGCCCGTTTGACGAATGAGTCCGGGGAGCGTTTTCTCCGTGAGGCCAACATTCAAAACCGTATCCATCATGCCGGGCATGGATTTACGCGCACCGGATCGGACGGACACAAGCAGCGGATTCGCGGGATCGCCGAACTTGCAGCCCATGATCTTCTCGACGCGTGAGACCGCTGATTTGACGTCCGCCTCCAACCCCTTCGGATACTTCCGACCGTTTTTATAATAGTGGGTGCAGACTTCAGTCGTAATTGTGAACCCGGCAGGAACAGGAATGCCGAGGCTGACCATTTCGGCCAGATTCGCCCCCTTGCCGCCGAGGAGATTCTTCATGCTTTCGTCACCTTCGGACTTTCCGCCGCCGAAGAAATAGACGCTTTTATTGGAACTCATGATGGAAATGCCTTCCTGTTTAATTCATTGCAAACGGTTGAACCCGTAGAAAAACTTAAGCTGACGCAAGGTCAAAAACCGGAGGGGCGGGATCGGATCGGTATCGGGGACGCCACGGCTCGAACGGTTACCGCGCTTTGGGTTGGGCGCGGGTGAAGCCTAAGCTTTTATCATTTGAAACTGCGGAAGTCAACGATGAGGGCCTCCCCATGCTTGGGAAGGCGATGAGGTCAAGGAAGTTTGTTTCCAAATGCTTCTCGCGCCGCGTTGATTTTTCCCGCCAGAGCAAAATCTTTCTGCGTCAGCCCCCCTTCGCTATGCGTCGAAAGACTTAGTGTCAGCCTTTTGTAACGAAGCGTGACGTCGGGATGGTGATCCGCTTCCTCGGCGTCGAACGCGATGAGCACTAGAAACGCTACAGCCTCTCGAAAATTATTAAACACTAAGTTACGCGTAATGGCCTTGTCGGCCAAATTCCACTCCGGAGTTTTCGCGAGCTGTTCGGTAACTTCGCTATCAGTCAGAAGAGCAGTTTTCATGATTAGAACTCCATGTTGTCTCTTTTGATTGTATCGTATATGCTATTCCTGTTGGGCATGAATTATCGAGTGGGGGTCGGGCACAATAGAGAGGAAGGTTTAAGCGGCGGTTTCGCCGTGGGAGCCTTCGCATGGCCAGTTCCGCCTCAACAGGAAGCAAAAACGCCGAAGACATCTTCATGGAGCAGAAGAAGAAGACCACCGAAATGGTGCGGATTCGCTTCGCTCGGTTTGGTGATGATATCCTCGCGATGATGCTCGGATTTGCGCTTCAACCCACGCGCATGCCTACTCTGCTCGAACGGCTGGAACTTCGCATTACGTCGCAAGATTTGGAAACTCGGCTCGACCGAATTGCGCAGTATATCGGCGATTGGGGCTCGGCGAAATTCAAGGATCGCGCCCTTGCGGAAAAAAAAGCCGAAGTCGCGCCGATGGACTTGAGCGCCATTCCTGAAACGCTCGAAGCACCGGCTCCGGTTTCTCCCGTTGCGCCGCCGCCTCGAAACACCGCCGTTCAAACGCCCGTGCCGCCCGGCGCCAAAGCTCCTGCCGGGGCTCCTCAAATTCGCGTTGCCGGATACACCGGCCCCGACCGTCGCTCCAAATCCGAACGACGCACAAAGGCCGACCGCCGCGGCCAACTCGACGCCATTTCATCCAACAAGCGGTTTGGGGGCGACCGCCGAAAAAGCGCGAAAGGTCGCCGCAAAGAAGATCAGCCCAAACCGGATTTTTGGTGGAAACAAATCAAGCCTTCGAAATAAATTGCGCTCTCGCGCGGAGAATTGCATCGGCGATTTCAGCGAAGCCTGCTCCATGAGATTCCTTCGTAACGATTGCCGGACGCGACTTCATCTGATCCAGAAACCGCGCAACATTTGCGACGCCAAAAGAAAGCGGAAAATGCGCGAACATCGGTTCGTCGTTCGGGGAATCGCCGCAAAACGCGAAGGATTCCAGATCGTGCGTTGCGTCCAAATTCCAAAGCTCCCGCACACAAAGCAGCGCGGTCGAGAGTTTGTTGTAATCGCCGAACCATGCATTGACGTGAATGGATGAAACCCTCGCGTTGGCCCCTGCCGCTTCGCAGTGAGATCTGATTTCTTGAGCCACAAAATCTTCAAGCGGCGGCACGTCCTCGCAAAAATCAATTGCGAGATCGCATAGTCGGTAGTCTTGATCCGAGGCGAGCGCGGAGCCGGGAAATTTTTTTAAGACGGACTTGGAGAGTTTATCCAATTTTCGTCTCGCGGTTGCGCGTTCTTCGAGCGATTGAATAAATCGTCGCTCAAGCCTCCCTCCACCATGATGAAAATAAAACGCGCCGTTCTCGCCGACGATGGCCGCGACAGGCCAAAAACGCGCGATATGATCGCACCATCCGGCGGGGCGACCGGTAACGGGAACGACCTTGATGCCAGCAACAGAAAGCCGCTCCATTGCCGCGTACGCTTCGGCGGTCAATTTACCGCGAGTTGAAATGGTGTCGTCAATATCCGCAAAAAGCACCCGCACACTTGCGAGTTGCCGAGGGGGAACTTTCGTAAGTTCGATCAATTGCCCGGAGTCGCGGGAGCGGATTCGACGGGTTCGTTTCCACCCGTGGCGTCCGCTGGCGGAGCCGAAGCCGCGCGAAGTTTGTCCGCAGCTTCTTTCACGCGATCCAATCCTTCGTAAGTCGGATTGCGGTTGATGATCTGATCGTAAAGCCGAATCGCGTCCGCATTGCGTCCCTGCTTCGCGCTGATCTCAGCTAAACGCTCCAAACTGCGCCATGCCAAAGCGTGACTCTTATTCTCGATGATGAGCGCTTTGTAGGTGTCGTTGGCCTTCACCATATCGCCGAGGCTGAAGTAAGTCTCGCCGAGCCAGTAACGGGTCTGAATCGCTTGATCGCCCGAAACGCCTGAAGCAAGGACCTGCTCGAATTGGGCTTTGGCCTGCTCGAACCGTCCGAGGTTGAACTGTTTCAAAGCCTCGACGTAAAGATCGCCGGGCGTCATGCCGGGCGTCGCCGGATCGGGAGTTGCTGCGGTTGCGGGCGCTGTCCCCTCCGATGGAGCAAGCGACATTGTGCCCGTCGCCCCGGATACGCCGAGCTTCGCGCCGACCGCCGACAACATATCGGTGAGGTCATCCAATTGACGCTTAAGCGATTCGATTTCCTTCGCCTGAGCGCGAATGACGCGATCCATTTCAGAGAGCGAGTTTTTTTCCAACTCGCCCTGCTGCTGGATTTTTTCGTCAATCGTATCGAGTCGGTATTCCAACTTTCTCGCGGACGATTCCTGAATATCCTTCTGAGTCGCGACTAAATTCTTTGTTTCAAGAACGTCGCGAGTGAGCGTGGCATCGCCGCCCGGTTGCAGTCCCGCGCAGCCCGGCACGAGCAATGCGCCCGCCATAAGAAGAATCAACTTCGGGGCGGCATTAACTCCGCCCCGAAGCGATGGAACCCGATGCGATCCGTTGGTAATCATACCCGTTTAATCCGCCTTCATTTCGAGATAAAGGGATGGAGGGCGACTAATAAACCAAGAACTGAGCGCGGCGGTTTTTCGCCATTGCGCCTTCGTTCCCGGCTGTATCGAGCGGCCGTTCCTCCCCGTAACTTATCGTATGCAGAACCGATTCGGAAACGCCGCGTTGAAGGAGATAGCTCTTCACGGCGTTGGCACGGCGCTGCCCTAAATTCATGTTGTATTCCTGTGTGCCCCGTTCGTCGCAGTGGCCTTCGACCAGGACTTGAGCGCCGGGATGCGCGCTGATCCATGCAAGGTTCGATTCCAAAGTTTCACGCGCGGAGTCATCGAGTTCATAACTATCATACGCGAAATGCACGGTTACTAATCCATCTACGCCGCCTTGAGGCGCACGGCGAAGCGGCTCAACTTCCGGAAGATCGCCCGCGTCAATACCGGCCATATCCAGTGGGAGCGGCTGGCCATCGGGTCCAAGCTTGGAGCCGAGAACTTCGGGCGGCGGCGGAAGAATGACTTTATCGGCCGTGTGAAGCCCGGCAACATTGACCTTCTTCGGTCGCCAGAACTGCCACCAGCGTTCGCGCGGTTTGTGACTCGCGCAGCCGACGGGGCCCAGCATCAAGAATGATCCGCACACGACCAGCGTGAGCAAGGAGAGGGAACGGGAACGGTTAAACATCGGAGTTCCTCCTGAACTAGAGATAGGATGTGGTATGTAGGGTCAGGGTCCGGGAGAGAGCGCCATAAGGCCGCACGATCCAATGCGGAAACCCAGCCCGATCAATTCTTTATATTAAAACCATTCAGGAATCCAGAAAAATTGATGCCTTGTAGGTCGGGTCTTCGACCCGACGTCGGCTCGGAGAGCCGACCTACGTAACTTGGAATGGTTAATCCCGGTCAAACGGGCCGACGGGCTTGGTGATCGGTCCTTCTTGCTTGGCGCGTTCCAAGTTCTCTTTGAAGAGGGCGTTGAGCCGATCCATTTTCGTCCGCTCGCGCTCTTTGGCTTCCTCGAATTTTTTTGTGATGGCGTCTTTTTCGCCACGGACTTTCTTCTCCGCATCGGCGAAACGATTACCCGTGGAATCGGCATCATCAAGAATCGGCTTGCGGACTTCGACGACTTTGCCGTCCTTGCGACGAACGATCATCACCGTTTTGCATTCGGGACATGGAACTTCGAAAAAATCGTTATTCATGCGAAGCCCAGATTACTGCATTTCTTCGATCCACTTTGAAACTTCGGCGGCCTGTTCGCCGCCAAGCTCGACATATTTTTTATACGAAACGAGCGCGGCCGCCGGATCGCCGCCGTTCTCCTGAGCGACGCCGAGGTTCAAATAGGCAAGCGGATATTCAGGGCGAATATCGGTCGCCGTCCGCAAAATCTGAATCGCGTCTTTATAATTCTTCTCGCGGATTTCAATCGCGCCCAAATTGTTATACGCCTCAATGTATTGCGGATCCTTCGCGATGGCCTGACGATAGTACTGCCGCGCCATGTCGGGTCGCTCCGAACTATCGTAAAGATTCCCCATCTTAAAAAGCGGTCGCGGCGAATCGGGGAATTGCTCGATCGCGGTCAGGAAGTGAAACCGCGCTTGCGGGAATCGCTCAAGCCGGAGCATGCAATCGCCCAAGTTCAGCCGCGCGTCAATTGCATCGGGAGAAATCTGAAGCGCGAGCTGATATTCCGACGCCGCCTTTTCGTATTCCTGATTTTTCTGGAATCGTTGCCCATTGCCGAAGTGATACGGATACGTGTTCAAGATGATGCTGCGGTCGTCGGCGAAAGTCGGATCGGTGGCCGAGGGCATAATCTCCCCTTCAGCGAGAGTGGCGGGGAAAAGCGCGGCGTGAACTTCAGAGGCCGTCGGAATACGCGAAGCCGCGGCGTCAGTCTGCTGTCCAGCCGTTTTCAGCCGTATTTTTTCACGCTGTTCTTCAGTGAGTCCTTTTCCCATCAAATCTGCGCGGCGAGTTTCGACAGTGGTCTCAACGCTCGATTTGAATCTTCCAAACGCCGCCGGGTCCGATTTCATTTCGGCTTCCGTCGGCGGAGTAAACCCTTGTTCGATTAAGGCCAGCCGCGCTTCTTGAAAATCGGGCGCGCGCTCAAGCGAGGAGGTGTAGGAAATAATCGCGCTGTCAACGTCGCCCGTTTGCATCTGCGCCTGCGCGAGTTGGAAAAAAGCAGCCGGACGCGGATCGAGCGCAACGGACTTATTCAGCCGGTCCTGCGCAATTTCGTAATTCTTGGCCTCGGAAAAACGCACACCCTCATCGTAAAGATCGAGCGCAAACTCGCGGCTGGCTTTCTTTTCGCCTCGCTCCGAAATCCAAAAGGACCGCGAACATCCGGCCGTAAGCGCAATCGCACTCAGACACATCATACTCAATGTGGGAGGCAGTCTCCGACTGCCGAATCTTTTTAATCGTAACGTCATCAATTCACCCTGATCCTTCATTGATCCCATATCCTGTCACCGACGTGAGTCACGCCTCCCGAGCGCCAACGGCGCGGAACTATAGTAGCCTAGGGCAACGCCCTAGGAAAGTTGGCATAGAATTCAAGGGCTGTAAGCCCGCCCCAATTAGAACGGGCTTACAGCCCTCAAGACTTTTAGTGTGACCGTTTTCCTGGGGCGTTGCCCCAGGCTGGAAATGACGCGCGCCTACGGCGCTCAAAAAGGTTTGTTGAAGGATCAAGCCCAATTCAGAAACCTCGCCTTAGTTGCCTTCGTGAGAGTGGACGATCCACCCATCGGTAAGCCGATAGGTATCGTTGCGCCCCGGCAGGAAAATATTGCCGTAATGAAGCGTGACGTATTCAAGTCCCGATTCGCCAATCGTCGTGGAATAGCTGTCGGGATAACCAAGACGAATCAAAAGTTGCTCGTGATCCGTCAGTTCGCCTTCAAACGCCAACTCATGCCGCACGAACTGAAAGACCCGTCGCTTTTCAATGTAAACCCATTCCTGAACCTTTTCGTCATCAAGCGACTTGAACGCCTTGCGAATATAATCGGGCTTGCCCCATTGCGTGAGCACCGCTGCCTGATCGCCTTGCGCAAGTTCAACGTCACTCTCGCGAGCGGGCGAATACGCCTTGCGAACCCAATGATTGAAAAAGTCACGCTGCGGATAACGTTCGTATCGCTTGTAGGCCGTTGAGGAACCGTCTGGATTGCTCTTCATGAGCGGCTTGGGGCGAGTCTGAGCGCATGCGAAAAGCAGCGTGCCGACCAGTGCGATACAAAAAGTATGCGTGAGTCTTACGTGAAATGTGGACATCGTCATGAACCTTAAGTTGCACGCAACCGAGCGGAAAATTTCCACCCGCAACGCGCTAGAACGGTTATGAATTTTAACCCTCGCGAAGTCAAGCGCGGAAAAGCCTATACAACTTCGCACGCCTCAAGTAGCGTTTTGATCAAGATCGATTTTGAGGTGCGAAACAATGAGAAGGCGAGCATTTTTGGCGATGAGCAGCGCAATTTTACTTACCCCGCATGGAAGCGTCCAAGGCGCGGCGAAGGAGGAATTCCGTCCTCTCTTCAACGGCAAGGATTTGTCGGGATGGATTCCCGTGGATTGCAAAGACGGTACGTGGAAGGTCGAATCAGGAAATCTCATCGTCGAGAAAGCCGAAGGAGGTTGGCTCCGAACCGACCGCGAGTACAAGGATTTCACGTTGAAACTGGAATTCAATCTGACGCCCGGCGGCAACAGCGGCGTATTTCTCCGCGCGCCACTTCAAGGAAACGGGGCGTTCGAGGGATTGGAGATTCAAATCCTCGATCATTTTCATGAGATGTATCAAAAGCCGGGAGCCGCGATTAAACCCGAACAGTACACGGGTTCGATTTATGATTTATTTCCCGGGCGCGATCCAAAGGCGATCAAACCCGCCGGAACCTGGAACACCTACGAAATCACGCATCACGGCGATCATGTGAAGGTCGTCCTGAATGGCGTGGTCATGAACGACGTCAATCTTGAAGAAAAGCGTGATCGTATTGCTGAACACCCTGGGATCGGACGCAAAGAAGGTTATATCGGATTGCAAAGCCACGGGTCGAAAGTCGAATTTCGCAATATACTCATTCGTGAAATGTAGATTTATGGAGGGATTTGCTGAATCAAAAGCGCCATCAAAATCAAGTTCAAAAGAGAATCGCGAACAACGAGCAAAGTAATTTCTCATATCTTAAATGAAATCAGATATGTAGGCGACATTTTAAGACAAAGAATATTCCCGCGTCTCTGGCAAACTTTGAGGGGCTTTAGAACATCTTATTAGATGAAGACCTGTATCGGCGGGCAGAATGATTTTGGGATTCTGCTTGAATGGAAGGATGCCGATCAGTTAGGATGTTAGGGTTATGGCTCTTGCGGCGACCTTTTGGGAACCGCAACTTGTTCCAAATCCAGAGCGGGCTGTTAAGCTACGGAGTAGCGGAATTTGAAGAAGGCTCAACATACCATGGCAACGAAGACGGCACCCTCCAACGGACCCGCGGTCAAGGATGGAAAGATTAATTTCGA
>CAZPIK010000092.1:0-12948 GCA_964586185.1 uncultured Candidatus Sumerlaeota bacterium
GCTCGCCGCGCATGGCGATCTTTACGAGCGCAATGCCGGCACGATTTGTCTCAAAGTTCGCGATGGCATGATCGAACTCGGCTCGATCCACCGCGCGGGTTATGGATACGATTGTCCGATTGATTTTGAAGCGCGAGAACCGCTGACGGGCGCTTAGAGCAGTTCTCGAAAACTTTGTCCGGCTGTGGGTCGCGTCGAAAACCCGACCCACGAATCAACCCCGAAAAACCGCGATTCGGTTCGTATTCGTTCCCTTTGCGCCGTTATCCACGCCCCAACAGTTCGAGGTCTTGGTAAACTTCTGCGCGTTGATCATGACAAGCAGTGGATCGAAACCTGCCGTTAGGCCGCAATCGAGAGCGACTTCCTCTAATTTTATTTTTCCTTTTTTCACTTCGCCGACTTCGAACGCGATGTGTCCGCCCGGCTTTACCACGCGGCGAAGTTCGTGGAAAACATTCGTCATCACATCCCGCCATGCCTTTACTCCCGACGGAACGGTCAACTTGACGCTCTCGGGTTCGATGTCGCAAAACCAACAGCGCAGCCAATTGTCCAAAGCATAATTCACCACGTTCAGGAACGGCGGTGACGTCACAACGAGATCCACGGATTGATCGGGAATTTCCGTCGTGCGATCCGCGAGCGCCGTGGTCATCAACAACTTGGACGCGGCGACTGCCATTTGCTTACGAGTGATTTCATCACATTCATCCAGCAATTGTTTCGATTTTTTAAGAATAATCGCCTTGACGTTGCGCGCGGGCGGCGTTTGGTTCCGCTTCTCATTGATTTTGCGCTGGGATTGCACCGACAGGGCTTGATTGGGCGGCATCGAATAGACCGAGAAAAAGCCGGGCGAATGACCCGTCAGGCGATTGATGGCAACCATCCGAATCCATGCGTCGGCGCGATCTAATTCGCCCGATTGATCGCGACGGATCAGATATTGCTTGAGCGCGCAAATCTCTCGAAGCGTTTCCACATGATAAAAAGCGAGCAGATCGTCGGGAATTTCTCCATCCCACGAAAGATCAAGCCGATCGAGTCGCTCCCGAATTTCTATCAACTCGGGCGGCTCGATTCGCGGACGGACTAAAATTGCGCTAAGCGGATTCGCGTCGCACCCCACGGGAATTCGCCCGCAAAGCGCGGCTTCGATCAGCGTTGTCCCGCGTCCCATAAAGGGATCATAAACAGTCTGCCCGGGAAGCGTCAGTCGCTCGATGAAGAATCGGGGAAGCTGCGGTTTGAAACACGCGCGGTACGAGATTTCATGCAACGAATGGGCGTCACGTTGTTTGGATGTCCAGAATTCATTCACGAACGTGGGCACATCATGCAAGACGCCTTCACGCTCGATTCGGGTTTGCAAGCGCTGAGTGGGCGCGCCGAATTCGTTGAACTCACGCAACGTTTCTTCAAACGGAATTTGAACTGCCGCGACCATTGACACTCCGTCGGGGATCGTGGCATCTACATCCAAGGAGCGCAACGCCATAATTTTCCACGCCATTTATGAAAAGCCTGCTTCAATCTCCCGTCGTTCGCGCGCTCGCGGCTCTTGCGTTAATCCTCCTGATTGGCGCGGTGTTCAACGCCGAGGGGGCGATGTTCCGATGGACAACCCATCGTGACATGCTTCGGCAGGCGTCGGTCGTTGGAATTCTCGCCTGCGGAATGACAATTGTAATCCTCTCCGGCGGAATTGATCTTGCGGTCGGAAGCCTCGTCGGGTTTACCGCCATCGCGGTTTCGATGCTGACGATGTTCAAGGGAATGCCGACGTGGTTGGCCGTGCCGCTTGGCCTCGCGTTCGGCGCCGCAATGGGCGCGGCGTCGGGCGGACTTATCGCGCGGTTCGGAGTTCAGCCGTTCATTGCGACGCTTGCGATGATGGTCTTCGGACGCGGCGCGGCCAAGTGGGTTTCAGGCGGCGAAAAGGTTTCGCCCTATTCCGACAAAGCCAAACTGCAGGAAATTCCCGCGTTTTTTGAGATGCTCGATTCGAGGCTCTTCGGAGGAAATCTCGCCGTCGTTACGTTGGTCTTTTTGGGATGCGTCGCCCTAACGTGGTTTTTTCTCGAGCGAATGTCGGCGGGACGATATGTCAAGGCCATCGGCGGCAACGAGGAAGCGGCGCGATTTTCCGGCGTTCCCGTTGGGAGGATCAAAGCTCTCGCCTACGCGATGAGCGGATTTTTCGCGGCGGTCGCGGGTATTTGTCATGCCGCGCAAGAAGGTCAGGGCGATCCCGAAGCGGGCGCGACTTACGAACTCTCGGCCATCGCGATGGTCGTCATCGGCGGGACTTCGCTATCGGGCGGACGCGGCTCGGTTGCGCTCACGTTAATCGGCGCACTCACGATTGGTTACCTCGAAAAAATCTTGAGCCTGAACGCCGTTAGCGAAGCGGGGCGTCTGATGCTCACGGGACTGATCATCGTCGGCGCGGTGCTTTTACAAAAACGAGGAGGAATTAAATGATGCCGTTCTTTCAGATTGCCTCATTCAACTACGCGGAACCCCCCATGGGATTCGTCGTTTGTGGATTCATCGTAGCGATGGTGATCATGTTCACAATCCCGATCATGCGTTTTCGGCATTGGTGGACTGGCTCGCTGGCGTGTGGGATGGGATGGGGTGCTGTGGCCTTTTTCGTAGCCATACAAGGCACGGGGGATGGTATGGTGGGAGTGGTTGCGATTTTCAGTTCAGGTCTCGCAGCGGTTTTGGGACTTGTTGTGGGAGCCGTACTCTCCCTGATCGGTCGGTGGTTTACGTGATCAAAATGCGAATCGCATTTCTCGCCGCCGGAGCCGCAGGGATGTATTGCGGGAGCTGCCTGCGCGATAACGCCGTCGCGGGCGCAATTCGGCGGCTCGGCCACGATCTCATCCTCATGCCGCTTTATACGCCGCTTCGCGTGGATCGCCGCGACGAATCCTCGACGCCCGTTTTCTACGGCGGGATCAATGTCTATCTTGAGCAGAAGCTGCCCATTTTTCGCAAGCTGCCGCGCGCGATCACGCGATTGTTTGATTCAAGCGCAATCCTAAACCTTTCATCCAAACTTTCAGGAATGACACAAGCCTCTGAACTCGGCGAACTGACGATTTCAATATTGAAGGGCGATGAAGGAAATCAGAAGCGCGAACTGGATCGGCTTTGCGATTGGCTCGCATCCGATTTCAAACCGGAAATTGTCAACCTGCCCAACTCGATGTTCGTCGGAACGGCGCGGGAAATCAAACGCAGGACCGGGGCAAAAGTTGTTTGTTCGCTTACAGGCGAAGACCTATTTCTCGAAGGACTGGTCGAGCCGCATAAAAGCGAGGCCTTGAAAATCCTCCGCGAACGCGCCGCCGACGCCGATCATTTCGTCGCGACAAGCAAGTATTACGCGGACTTCATGGCTGATTACCTCCGCGTTGAGCGCGCGCGCATCTCCGTGGTTCCGCTCGGAATCGCCGCCGAGGAATACGCGCGACAAACATCACGGCCAACCGATCCCTTCACCGTCGGCTATCTCGCGCGAATCGCTCCTGAGAAGGGATTTCACATTTTGTGCGAGGCGTTTCGTATTTTACGAACGCTTCCAGGCGCGGAGAATTCGAGGCTGCTTGCCGCCGGATGGCTCGGCGCGCAGGATCGTCCTTACTTCGAGGAAAACACGCGACGCATCCAGGAATGGGGACTCGGCGATGCATTTGAATATCGCGGCGAGGTGACGTTCAAGGAGAAAATCCATTTCTTGGACGAGATCAGCGTTCTCTCGGTCCCAACGGTCTATCGCGATCCCAAGGGCTTATTTATCCTCGAAGCTCTCGCGCATGGCGTCCCCGTCGTCCAGCCCGCGCATGGAGCGTTTCCTGAAATGATCGAAGCGACGGGCGGCGGATTGCTTTTCGAGCCGCTCAATCCGAACGACCTTGCTGAAAAACTCCACACGCTAATGCGCGACCGCGAACAAGCGGATCGGCTCGCCTTGCACGGACAGATGGTCGTCCGCCAGCGATTTACCGATGCGGCAATGGCCAGGCAGACGATTGAAGTCTATGAACGCTTGACGGGATGAACGACGTGAATGTCTTCTACTTCACATAACCGATGTTCCGCAATTTTTCGATGGCATCGTCTAGGTCAATCTGCTGGTCAGCGGCAAGGTTTTCCGTCCGCTCGGCGGCGGAGGTGACGTAATCGGTGAACGCCGTCCGCAAACGATCCTGCGTTTCGGGATTCTCAACTTTCAAGCCCGCTTCGCCGTTGGTAGTTGGCTTTCTAGTGTCGGCCAGCGTCTCTTCGTTCTTGTCCAATTCAATCGTAAGCTTCATTGGCCCTTCCCGCGTGACGCTCATGTCGCCCCCGAGGATATTAAAATCGGCGTGCAAATATCTTTCCGCGTCTGTCGAAGGCACGGCACGGGCGAAATCAGTTAGCGAACGGCCGCTGAGATCCAAATCGCCAACGGAAATTCCCGCTGCTTCAAGAATCGTCGGGTATATATCTACGAGCGAAACATTTTGCGGAACTTCTCCCGGTTTAATGCCCATTGAGGAGGGAAACTTCACGACGAGTGGAACCTTGAGCAACGCTTCTTCCATGCTGTTGCCGTGTCCCACGATCCGAAGTTGGAGGTTATATTCCCATGTGTCGGGCAGGCCGCTCTTTTCGATGGGAGTGAACCCCGGGTCGCGAAGGTGCTCGCCGTGATCGGAATAAAACGCGATGAGCGAATCGTCGCCGGGGAATTTTGCGCGCCAGAGATCGAGCAACTCACCGAGATACTTATCGGAGGAAGCCACGGCTTCGGAATAACTTTCGGCAATCTGCTCCGGCGGCGCTTTGAATTCGTTTCCGCCCGGATTTTTTTTCATAAAATGCCGACCAATATATTGATGGACGTCGAAGTAATGAACCATAAGACAAAGCGGCGCGGAAGTGGGCGTAACGTCGAGCAATCGTTTCACCTGATCGTTCACCTTGTCGCCCGTTTCCTCGTGCAGGTTGATCGTCATCTCCTGCCCGTCCTCATCCAATCCCGAAATCGAATAGAGGTTGTTGGAATAGACGAGCGCCGTGCGATAGCCATTCTCACGCAGGACTTCGGTGAAAGTTGTCAGACTTCGCGGGTACGCGGTTAGAATCTTGTAGTGATCTTTCCATTGGAGAAAGAACCGCCCCGCCGGAACATGGGCCGCTTTGAAATTTTTTGAGAGTCCCGTCTCGATCACCTGTCCCGTGATGTGATACCGCGGAAAAATTCCCGTGAGAACCGAAGTAATCGAAGGCAGCGTCCAGCTTGCATTCGAGAACGCACTCGTAAAGCTCGTCGCCTCCGCTCGGAGCGCTTGCAGACGCGGCATCAGTTCAATTCCGCGATCCGCCATCGAGTAATCCCAGCGATGCGTGTCGGAACAAATGATCAGCATGTTCGGTCGCGGAGGATCGGGCGGCGCAACGGACGAAAGCTTGAAATTGAGAATTCTCGCCTTGGCCTTGGGATCGCCATCGAGATGCCATCGAATTCGGATCGCCTGCCCGACGTACGGCGAGAGATCGTATTTAACCCGAATCTTGAGCGCTTCGAATCGTTGGTCACCTCTCATTGCAGCCGAATCGTGGCCCAAAAGAATTGTCTCGCTGCGCGGCGTCTCTCTGCCGTCATGAATGATGACCGGGGTCAAACCGGCCGCTGCGGGCGATCCTTCGCCGACCATTGGAATGAATTCCATGATCGTCGGCGCGGTGAGTTTGATCGAATCGGACGTGACGGCGTCGTTCGCAACCTCGAATCCGGCCAGCTTGATTTCATTGACTCCCTTGCCAAACGCGAACATGCGCGGACGATTCCAATCGCCGCCGAATTCCGTTGGCGCAACTTTTTCCGCCCCGCCCATCTTCATCCATGTCGGCAAATCGTCCGCCGGTTTATCTGATGGCGCGTCGGATTTGGAGCACGAGCCGAGTGACAAGGCAAAAATGCAGAGACCTATAATAGTTGGCAGCAATTTGAATAATGTGGGAGGCGTCGTCCCGACGCCGATCTTCGGCGATCGGAAATCGTCTCCCACATTGCAAGTCAGATTCCGGGGTATCGTGCCTTTCATTGGGGCAACTCGCCCTCGTAAGGAAGCCATGTGGCGTACGGATTACCCCCCATACCTGCCGTGGCGAAATCAGTAAGAAAAACAATGTTGCCGTTCTTGCGAATTTCGCCAGTTCCGAATACTCCCCATGCGAAGGGCAGCGGTTCGAAAGGTGTGGGGATTACATGCTCCGTCAGCGTTCCATTCAGGGGAGGAATGTTGCCCGTATGGTCGGACGTATTGTAACGAGTATCGTACGCGAGCAGCACGGGTCCGTGATAGACACAGGTTTTATGGGCGGCGTCACGGTCACCCTTAACAAAACGCGCGTGAACGCCAAAGTTTACCTCGATTTCATCATCCGGATTCCACTCCCGATCAAGTAACAGGTATTTGCCAACCTCGCATGATTCGACCGTCTCACGATTGATGCGGACGGCTGGCTGTTTTGACCACGAGGCAATACGCAATCGGAGAACAAATCGCTGTTTCGACTTCATTGCAAGCCGGATCGAAAACGTTTCCCCCCAAGGGTATTCGCTCAGGTCAATTGGCGACAAATAAGGGTGAACTTGGTTTACCGGTTCTCGTGCATTACTATGTGTCTGAACAATACCCACCTTCATGCCCTCAGCCATCGTTACTTCAAAATTTGACTGTCCATAATAGTTGAGCACGATCCCGTCCTTGCTTCGCATCACGCCCCATTCGGAGAGCATCCCCAATCCGCGCGGGCCGTTGACCGAGCAGCAATTGAGTTCGGGGCTTCCGGCGCGCGCCTGAAAAACGATGTCGTGCGCTGAGGCTTTTCGCTCACCGTCCATCGGCGTGTTGTAAGTCCACCACCGCCCCGTCGGACTCTGCGCGCCCAAGACCGCGTTCCACGTTGCGATCTCCAGCCAATCCGCCGCGAGCGGATCGCCCGTCATCCGCAGGTAATCAATCGTGAGGGCCATCCACGCGATGGTGCAGCAGGTCTCGATGGCGCGCGGATCGTAGGGATTGCCCGTCGCCTGCTCGCCGGATGAAAATCCCCCGGTATTGTGAATGTCGTTTTCGAGAATGCTTTTCCAAATCTGCGTGAACGCCTTCTTGTATTTTTCCTCGCCGGTGATGAAGTAAAGCTCGGCGATGGCCTGAATCCCATGCAGACTTTCCCATCGCGGCTTCGGCATTTGATAGAACGCCTTGCCTTCGAGCGCGGCGCGGACGTAATCGCCCGAGGGCGGCGTCTCCCAATCTTTCTCGATCTCGCGCGCGAGCTGCAGATACCGCGCCTCGCCCGTTTTTTCGTATAGCAGCGTAAAGATGTGGATCGAGGATTCATTCATCTCCTCCGATCCCGCCTGCACGACCCGCTTGTCGCCGTCTAAATAGTAAGAACAAAAATAATCGGCGCATTTTCGGCACGCGGCGAGCGCTTCCGCGTTGCCCGTTTGATTGTGATAGTAAAGCAGGCCGAGCATGACGTGATATTGTCCCCAGAGATCCCAAAGCCCCGGCCCGCTCATGCGAACTTCTTTCGGAAATGGGCCGAGATAGCCGTCAGCGTCCTGCGTCGCAATAAGATCGGCAACGAACGTCTTCAAATAGGTTTCGAGTTCTCCGTCGCGCGTGATCTTGAGCGCCTGCGTCGCGGAGATCAGATACTTCCCCGCAAACTCCCCCGCCCAAGGGACAAGATCGCGTCGCGGTTTGCGGTCGCGATCCCGAAAAATCTGCAACATCGCGGGATTTGAACTCGGCGCGACCATCAGCCAGTTTCGGACGTTCGCTTGGAGCCGCTCGCCCATGACCCCGCCAAACTCGAACTTCGCATCGGGGATGACTTCGAAAACGGGTTCGGCCTTGAGCGCGGGTTTTTCAGCCAACGCCGTCATCGCAATCAGGCAAATTCCCAAGGAGAGAACGGAGACGATTTTCATGAGAACGTGAACCTCTTAATCTTCCTCTTTGCGAACTTTGCGCTCGTTGCGGTTTAAATCCGAAAAATACTTTACCGCAAAGACCGCCAAGATCGCAAAGGGGAGGCAAGATTCGTTTTGGTGTTATCCTCCCATTCCCTTGCCCCGCGCGTGAAAAAAAGGCAAGGTAAAGGCGGGCTTTGTCCCGCGACCGAAACGGATTTGGAGAGACCATCATGACCGCCACGATACCCAAAACCCAACAGGGGGTTGTTCAATACGACCTCAAGCCCGGAGCCGTCGAGCTGCGCGAGATGGCCGTGCCCGAGATTGACGACGACCATGCGTTGCTCGCCGTCGGCGCGGTTTCGGTCTGCGGTTCCGATATCCACCAGATGCACAACACGCACAATTGGCCGGTGAATATCCCGGTCATTCTGGGGCACGAGTTCGGCGGAACGCTCGTCAAGGTTGGGAAGAACATCAAGGGATTCAAGGAAGGTGACCGCGTCGTCAATGAAACCGCCGCCGAGATTTGCGGCCTGTGCATGATGTGCCGCACGGGGCGATACAACCTCTGCCAGAAGCGGCGCGGTTACGGCTACGGCGTCCACGGCGCGATGACCCATTACGTCAAGGTTCCCGGTCGCACGCTCCATCATATTCCCGATAGCCTGCCGTTCCATTACGCCTGTCTGACCGAGCCGTGCTGCGTTGCGTATCACGCGGTGTGCGAGAACGTCGTCATCAAGCCGGGCGATATGGTCGTCGTGATTGGTCCCGGCCCGATCGGGAATCTCTGCGCGCGGATGGCGGCTTTGCGTGGGGCGAATCCGCTCATCGTCGCGGGTCGTTCGATGGACAAAGAGCGGCTCGAAGGCGCGAGAAAACTCGGTGCGACGCGGATCGTCAACGTGGATGAAGAAAATCTTGAAGAGGTCGTGCGGAGTTACGACGAACTCGGCGCGGAAGTGGTCTGCGAGGCTTCGGGCGCGAGCAAGCCGCTCGAAATCGCTCTGCGTCTCGCACGGCCTGACGGCGCCGTGGTCAAGGTCGGTTGGTCGCCCGATAACATCCCTATTGACATGAACCCGCTCGTGCAGAAAAACGTGCGGCTGCAGGGATCATTTAGCCACACCTATCCGATGTGGGAGAAAGTGATCCGGCTATTGGCAACCGGTCAGATGATGCCGGAACTGATCGTCGGACTCAAAACGGGATTGGCCGATTGGCTGAGCGCCTTCGAGACGATGCATAAGGGGAAGGTCATCAAGTCGGTGTTGATCCCTGAAAAATGAGGTGGTCACAAATTGTGACCACCACGAACACTCGACCGGGCTCTCTAGCCGGTAGGACGCAAGTGCATTAATTGCTCGTGGGCCTGGTTGAATTGGGAGATGTGCCGTGAGACATCTGCTAACGGAACTTTCCGGCTTTATGAGATTTCTTGGATTTCCTTTATTCTTCACGCTGAGCGCGAGTCTTTATTACAGTCATGCGATCTTACGTGGAATTACTTGCGCGCGCGACGAACAGCACCGCATGACCCCTGAAAGTCCATGGTACTTTTTCAATCGAGAATTTATGCCGCGTGGAATTCGTATTGCCCTCGCAATTCTACCTTGGCTTGCCCTCGGAACTCTCGTGAGCGTGTATATGGAGGATGTTCGCCTTAATATCCAAACAAGCAGCCTAATGAAGTTATTGAGAACATTTGATTTTCCGCTGTTTCTATTTTTTCTAGGACTACTATGTTTCTCATTTGCAGGGATCACGCTTTTCGCTCCGCGTATTAGCAATCGTGCTGGCTTATCCGCCATAGGAACCGCCATGAGTTTTCTTGCCGCATTCCTCCTTTTCGCCCTTGTCGAAACGGAGATTTTGGACTTCGAACGCGACGGGGTCTTGAATGCTTTTGCGATTATTGGCGCTGTATTTTTCTGGCTTAATTGGCGTTATGTTCGACGCAATCTTGACCGCGCATGGTTTCGGTTTGACTGCTAAACATGCCGTGGATCGCCCGAACTTGCATGGAGGCGATCTTGCGAGGTAAGATGCCCCATGAATCGCGCTGATCTCCTATCCCGCATTTCAATTGATCCGAACATCTGCTTCGGTAAGCCGTGCATCGCCGGGCATCGGATTTGGGTCTCGCTGATCCTTGATTTTTTGGCCAACGGCGCGACCGTCGGGGAACTGCTGGAAGATTATCCGGGACTTGAAGAAGCTGACATTCAGGCGTGTATTGCCTACGGGGCGGAGATGTCGCGAGGGCACTATTTTGATGTTTCAGCCCACGCGAGCGCATGAAATTCAAGCTGGACGAAAACCTTGGAACACGGGGAGCGGATATTCTCCGCGCAGGCGGTCATGATGTCGCGACGATTGCCGAACAGGGGATGAATTCGTCCTCAGATCGCGATGTGATTGCCGTTTGCATCAAAGAGGAACGTTGTCTGGTCACGCTCGATTTGGACTTTTCGAATGTTACGATCTTTAATCCTGCGAGCGCGTGCGGGATCGCGGTACTGAGACTCCCTGCGGAGCCATCGCGCGCTCAATTGCAGGATGCAATCAAAGTGCTGGCCACGGCCCTGGTATCGCGCGATATACGGGGTAAACTTTGGGTGATCCAAGGGAAGCGAATACGAGAATATGAACCTGAAGCTTCGGAATGATGACTCACCCCAAAAGGAAAATGACTCCGCATGAGAACTCTTGAAAACAAAACCGCCCTCGTCACCGGCTCGACTTCCGGCATCGGACGCGGAGTTGCCGAACACTTCGCCTCGCTCGGAGCGAGTGTCGTCCTGACCGGGCGCGACGTTGCGCGCGGAGTCGAAGCCGTCACGAAGATCAAAGCCGAGGATGGCAAGGCTGCGTTCATGCAGGTGGACCTCACCGATGGCGCGCAGTGCGAAAAGCTTATCGCCTTTGTCATCGAGACTTTCGGCGCACTCGATATTCTCATCAACAACGCCGCTGATACTTCGCGCGGGTTCATCGAGGATACGCCGACCGACCTGCTCGACCGCATCTTCGCGATCAATCTCCGCGCTCCATTTATCTTGATACGCGAATCGGTTCCGCACATGAAAAAGCGCGGCGGCGGTTGCGTCATTAATATCGGTTCGGTCAACGCCTATATTGGCGAACCCAAGCTCTGCGCCTACTCCGCGAGCAAAGGCGGACTCATGACGCTCACAAAGAACTCGGCGTCGCATCTCAATCAATATCGGATCCGCGTGAACCAAATCAACGCGGGATGGACCCTGACCGAAGGCGAGCATCGGGTGAAAAAACTCGAAGGCAAGGGCGAGGAATGGGTCGAGGAGGCGTTGCAATCGCGACCCTTCGGACGGCTGCTGTATCCGCTCGACATCGCGCACGCCTGCGCTTACTTCGCCTCGCACGAAGGTGAATGCGTGACCGGCTGCGTCATGGATTTGGAACAATATCCCGTCGGTGCGCCGCCGAATTGGTAACTGGATTGCATCCGTCGCTTGCGGTATCATCCTAGCTTTGGAGTTGCCCCGGCGATGGTTCTTGTCCTCGATAACTACGATTCCTTCACCTACAACCTCGTGCAATATCTTGGCGAGCTTGGGGCGGAGATGGAGGTCTGGCGGAACGACAAAATCACCGTCGAGGAGATGCGTCGCAAGAAGCCGACTCGGATTGTGATTTCGCCGGGACCCTGCACGCCAAACGAAGCAGGCGTTTCGGTCGAGACGATTGAAAAACTCGGCGCGGAGATTCCGATTCTTGGAGTTTGTCTCGGTCATCAAAGCATCGGTCAGGCGTTCGGCGGCGTCGTCAAGCGCGCGCCGGAAATCATGCACGGCAAAGTTTCTCAAATTCACCATCGCGGGCAGGGGGTCTTCAAAGGATTGGAAAATCCGATGACAGCGACCCGTTATCATTCGCTGATCGTCGAGCGCGAGACGCTTCCCGAATGCCTTGAAGAAACCGCGTGGATTGAGGGTGAACATCGTCTCATCATGGGTCTGCGACACAAGGAGCGCCCCATCCACGGAGTGCAATTCCATCCCGAGTCCATCCTTACGGGCGAGGGAAAAAAGCTGCTCAAGAATTTCCTGACGATGACCGCGTGAGCATTTAGCCGAACATGAACCAACTTGCCGCCATCGCCAAAGTCATCCGTCCACGCCAATGGCTGAAAAATATTCTGCTTCTATCGGGTCTTTATTTTCCCGATACGACGACGGGAACGCCGCTCCTTTTCAGTTCACACTCGATTAGCCGCGCCGTCGGCGGTTTCCTTGTTTTTTGCGCGGTCGCTAGTTCGATCTACATTTTGAACGACATCCTTGATGCCGCGCGCGATCGGCTGCATCCAAAGAAGAAAAGCCGCCCCATTGCCTCCGGCGCGCTCGATCCCGGAATGGCCGGCGCCGCGGGCGTGGTTCTTGCCGCGCTCGGCTTGGGCGGCGCGTATTCGCTTTCACCCGCGTTTTTCTGTTGCGCGCTCGCTTACTTCGGCATGATGGTTTTCTATTCGCTGATGCTGAAGGACGTCTTTCTGATTGATGTTATGATCATCTCGATGGGGTTCATCATCCGCGCGGTTTCCGGCGTCATCGTCCTGCGTGATTCGACACATTATGTGGACCTGACGCCGTGGTTCGTCATCTGCGTCCTTTTTCTTTCGCTCTTCCTCGCGTTTTGCAAACGGCGCGGCGAGATCATCAAGCTCGCCGATGAAGCGCACAATCACCGCCGCGTCCTGCGCGAATACAGCGCCCAAACGCTCGATATCGGCATTGGCGTCAGCGCGACGGCGGCGATTCTAGCCTACGCGCTTTACGCGACCAATCACGCGCAGCCGTGGATGATGTTGACGACGCTCCCCTTTGTCATCTTCGGCGTGTTCCGTTATCTGCGATTGGTCTATGCGCACCACGCGGGCGACGCGGCGGAGGATGCGCTGCTCG
>CAZPIK010000093.1:0-12809 GCA_964586185.1 uncultured Candidatus Sumerlaeota bacterium
AAATCAGCACTCCGGCAAAATGAAACCATCCTGTTGAGTTATGGGTAATGACAAGAACTAAAGCTGGGGGCAAACGGTAGCTCGCTAAAGCGAGCTAAGAATTCCCTACATAGGAAGCCCGGCACCTGCAGGTTCTCGTTCTATGTTCTTCATGCGAAACAGCGAATCGCACGACCTACCCCTTCGGCGGAAGCGGTTTGCGGTCTATCACAAGCTCATCCTCGCCCGACCAGGTGAGCAAATAGCGTGTTTGATGTTGCCCCTCGCGCAACTCACGAACATGGCGTGGGCATAAAAACCCCATATGCTGACGCGTCGCTTTAAAGACGGGCAGCCAGGTCGCTTCGTCGAAATCGTCGAGCGGAACGCGTGCATTGCACCCTTCAAATTCGCACGGAACTTTCTTCACAATTCTCTCGGCCATAAGTCTTGCCATCGCCCAAAGCGGTTTCATCGGTTATGATGCGATCATGCGAAGTCGTTCGTCAATCTTCCGATGGTTCTGGAGCTACGTTGCGCTTCTTGTGACTTTTTGCGGCTTTCCCATTCTGATCCATAGCCAAGCCGCGCCTTCGGGTCCGCCGCGCGCACGAACGCTGCGTTTTGCTCCCGATTGTATTGCAGGATGGGTCGAGGTGCGCCCGTGGGACTCGAACAGCGAAGCGGATTGGCGCAGGCTTCACGAAGCGCAGGGAGAAGTTTCAATACCTTCGCGCCACGTCGTGCGGCTCATCATGGATGACGCCACAACACGTGAGTTCGCATCGCTCTCGCGGCTCCGTCCCGACGATCTTCGGGAATTGCAAATCGCGTCGGGAAACTTTCAAACGCGCGAAATGGCTTTTCTCTATGGCCTGACCGGATTGCGCTCGCTCAAGTTACAGGGCGATCATGTTGACGATGCGGCGCTGGAAAACCTGCGCGCGCTTACACAGCTCGAAACTCTCGATCTCGGCGGATTGACCATGAAGGACGGGCAGATGGGATTTCTTGAAGAGTTGCGGGCGCTGCGTCGTTTGAAGTTGCCCAAGACCATCGGAGACACGGGGCTTGAATCGCTGGCTCGGCTCACGTCGCTGGAAGAAATCGCTCTCCCGCCCGAACTTGGCGATGCAGGAATCGAACGGCTCACCCAATTAACAAAGCTGCGCGGACTCGATCTTCGCTCGGCTCGCGCGCTCACCGACAACGGTTTGGTTCATCTGAAAGCCATGACTCAACTCCAGCGATTGACGTTGCCCGCACAGATTACCGACGCCGGACTTGTCAATCTGCGTGATCTGACAAAGCTCCAAAGCCTCTCGATCACGGGAACGGGAGTAACGGATGAAGGACTTGCGAATCTGGCGAACCTTTCAAGCTTGCAAGAACTTTCGCTGGGAGGATCGGGTGTCACGGGCCGCGGGATTTCCGAATTGAGAGGACTTCCGAGTCTTCGTTCGCTTGATCTTTCGGCAACTCGTCTCACCGTGGAAAATCTCGCGCGGCTTGATGATCTGCCCTCACTGGAATCGCTGGATCTCTCGGCAACTCCTCTAAACGACGAGGCGGCGGTCTACCTTAGCGACATTCGCGGACTTCGCACCCTTGGACTCTCCGGCGCTCCCATTGGCAATGAAACTCTGCGTGAGATTGCCAAACTCCAGTCGCTTGTGATGCTTGACCTCGACATGACGCGCGTCACGGATGATGGTCTGGAATTCCTGCGCAACTCAAAAACGCTTCGCCGTCTTGATCTCCCTTGGTCGGTGAGCGCGGAGGCCGCCGAAAAATTGCGGGGCGCGCTTCCGCAGTGCAAGATCAGCGCGAATCCAAGACCGCGTTCCGCTCCGCCCGCATCGCCGCCCATGCCGGGGGTCGCGCCGTTGGCTTGACCTCTAATCCACATGGTTCGCTTTGCCTTTGCTCTTGCCGCCAAAATATCCCAACGCTTCAAGCTCCTTGCGACTCTCTTCTCGGTGTCGCGGATCGAACTGCGAGCGCAGCGGCATCGCCGCTTCGTCCCATAATTTCAGCGTGTGTCGAAGGTCATCGGCGATGGTTTTAAGCGGTTCGGATAACGGCTCTTTCAAGAGATTCATTTTTTCGCAGGGATCGGCATCAATGTCATACAGTTCCTCTAAGTTTCCCTTGTAGGGCGTGCGAATAAATTTGTGTCGGCCCTGGATAACGCATCGCGCATTGGGAGCGTTATACCATTCGCCCTCTGGATCAAGTGTCGAAGCCGGCTGATTCGCTTCGCTAAACACTAAGCGCGGCTCGAGTGTTTCCGCCGCCATAAGTTCGATTTCTTCCCCTTCGATCCCGTCGGGAAAAGGAACGCCAAGGTAATGAAGCAGCGTCGGAAGAACGTCAAGGTTGGATATATTCCCTTCGATCTTCGTTCCGCCTTTCGCGGCCTTGGGCAGTCGGAAAAGCGTCATGATTCGAATATCGGATTCATAAACGGTTTCGCCGTGATCGAAGAACGGCTCATGTTCCCAGAATTGCTCGCCGTGGTCGCTCGTCAAAGCGAGAATCGAGTCGTCGAGAATTCCCCGCGCGCGTAGCCCCTCGATGAGCCGCCCAACGTGCTCATCCATGAAACTGATCGCGCCCGCATAGGCCAACGACTGCGCATAATCTTCGTCTGTCGGCGCGGAGCCATCGGGTCGAGCGCAACCGTAGGCTCCATGGCCGTTGGCCTCGCTCAGAATTTTCTCGCGCGGATAGAATTGATCGTATGGAGGCGGCGCGAAGTAATGACTATGCGGATCAAAATAGTGAACAAAGAGAAATCGCCGCAGCGTATCGCTCGTCCGATCAAGGTAACTCAATACAGCATCGGTGACTTCTCTCGCGTTGCGCCGTCCCGTTCCTCCCTCTTTCACGAGCGGAAAACTCTCGTCCCAATCATCAAAGCCCTGCTGGATATTCGTGCGCGTGTGAAGCGGAAACGCGGCAATAAATCCCGCCGTGCGAAATCCGCGCGATTGCAGAATTTCGGCCAACATTTCGTTCTTGTTGTTGACGACGAAACCGTTGTAAGGCGTTCCATGCGTGTGCGGATGCTTCCCGGTGAAAAGCGTAACGTGCGAAGCGAGCGTCCCCGGAACGACCGTGAACGAACGCTTGAACAGAATGGATTCACTCGCCAGCGCGTCAATGTGGGGCGTCTTCAACCACGGATTTCCCATGCAACCGAAATGATCGGGACGCGTCGTATCAAGCGAGATCACGATGACATTGCGCACGGGACCCTCGTAGCTTAATGGAGCGGAAGACTTGGATGTCTCGGAAGACTGTGGCGATGAATCGTTCTTTGAAGAACAAGAAGACATAAGCGCGCTCAAAAGCATACATGCCACCCACACTACGCTCATGCACTGAAGATGCTGTCGTTTCATTTGGATTCGCTGCCGTCCGATGGAAATTCCAGCGGATAAAGTCCGACGCCGACGTCGCGACCGTCCGCTGTATGCCACGTTCGATCAACCTCAAGATATAAATCAAGTGACTTGGTAGTCGGAGCGTCCGAAATATCGAGCGTATAGATGTAAGCATCCTGCGCCGGATGCGTGTGGGTTTGCGCCGGGCGATCTCCTACACGGAGCGTAACCGTAACCGGTTTCTCGGGGGAAATATCGGAATGACCGACCCAATATTTCACGCGCAGGCTCTTTCCCTTCGGCATAAATCGAACCTCCCCTTTTTTGCGAGTCCACTGCACCGGCACTCCGCCCCAATCTTCCGCGATGAATAAATCGCCCCCGCGAGAAACCACTTCTTGCTTTAGCGGATCCACATACTTCAAGACGTAAAGCATGACGCCATCGGATTCGATCGGATTAAAATCGAACCAGTCCAAGGGGAGTTCCGTTTGGTTGCCCGTTGCGGGACCTCCAAAAACAAACTCGCGATTCTCAATAATCTTCCGGTCAAAAAAAAGCGGCCGATCCGGGTGCGCCGCAAAGTCTCGCAGCCATTGCGTAAGCTTGCGGCGGTTCTTCGCCATACTCCGGTAGTTATCCCAACCGTGAACTGCCGAAAGGGTCTCGCGTCCGGACTGCACCTCTGGCCGATAGGGAGGAATTTGCGTGACAAGCCTGGCCTTAGGCGGCGCGATTTTTCGAAATGCCGTCAGCAGCCGCGTCGTTTCATCGGGTTCCTTGAGCGTCAACACGCGCGGAAGGAAAGCCATCGTATGCAAGAGCAGCGCGGATAATCCGAACGAAACATGAATCGTCCAAGGGTGAACGTATGTGCGTGGCGCGCCACCCTCTTTTTCGTTTCGCAAGTTCAGTCCAAGAAGCATCATCGCCGCGAGGATCAACCAGAAAGTCAGACTCAACGCCCAGTCGAGTGTCGTTCCGCCATACGCCGAATTGCGCGGAAGGATCAAATACGCGAGGGCGTATATGTAAAGCGCGAGAAGTAATTTGGCGCGACCATCCGCATCGCAATTGCGCGATAACCGCTCGTATCCCAGCGCGGCAAAAAGTCCTGCCATGGGCTGAATCGGCAGAAGAAAACTTCCATAATCCACCGGCCAAAAACTGAAGATGGCAAAGAAGAGAGTCGCGCTCCATGCCGTCGCGCGCGCGATTTCAGGGAAGCGCTCGCGTTCCATTGACCAGCCCAAAGCCGCCGGAAAAATCAGCAGTCCCGCGTATTGCGAGAAACGGTACAGCGGGGCGTTGAATAAGTTCATCGCCATATTTCCGAACGATCCCGCTTGATAAAAAACTCCGAGGAATGATTCCGTTTCGGCATATCGCGATTGCGTCAAGTGTCCATCCAAATAAAGCCAGAGGAGTATCGGCGCGGTCGTCATCGCTCCGCATGCGAGCCAAGCCAATTGGCGCTTCGTATCTTTGGATTTCCAAACCAATGCAAGGTGCAGCGCAAGCACGAAAAAGGCGAATCCAACGTGCATGACCAGCACAAGCACGGACGCGCCCCAGAGTAAGAGCGCATTCAATACCGATTCTCTTCTCGAAGCGGATACGAAAGCATGGAGCGCGAGCAACACCGCAAACACGGCCGCCGCATATAGCTCCGTCGTGGTCGCGTTCTCGAGCATGGTCTCGTTGAATCCGAAAAGGAGAGAAAAAATGAGCGCCGGAGCGAATCCGATTCCATGACGCCGCAGCAAGATCAAGAATAGTAAGACGGAGAGCGATGCAAAGAACGAAGCTTGCGCGATCCCGGCGATTTCGGGCGAAACTGAAATCGCGCGTCCCAGCGAAATCGCGCCATACAAAATCCAGCTGAATCCAAGGTGGAGCGAATGAGTCGGATAAGGAGTTTTTGAATACGAGGCAATAAAACTGGCGGCGTCGTATGTCGGGTTTGTCTGCGCGGCCAAAATATATATGACGAAAAATACCGGCGGTAAAAGAGCGCCGATCCCAAGACGCAAGACTGGACTTGAAAAAGGTTGGCTCACCAAGAGCTATTAAAGAGCCTCACGGATTTTTTGTCCATTACGTCTATCGCGGCGAATTAAATGCTTACCCGTTCACCTACTCTTACTCTTACTCCTACTCTTACTCGTAATCATAACCCTACTCCTAATTCCAAGCGCATGGAACGTCGCGGTTTATACTAAGCGTTTTGATTACGATTACGATTACGAGAAAAAGTAAGAGTAAGAGTTTGAGATTCGAGGGGAGAACAGTTTGGAGCGCCTGACGGGAATCGAACCCGTATCATCGGCTTGGAAGGCCGACGCACTAGCCCTTGTGCTACAGGCGCTCATGAAAAAGCGCCCATGATTCTAACCACCGCCGCCTACCGATGAAAAGACAAATCCTTGGAAAATTATCGGCGAGCGAGTCTAATCGGCCTCCTATGGACTACGGCGCGATCATTGCCAACTGGAACGGCTCAGGATTTATTGGACGCTGCTTGGGATCGGTCCTGACCGCCGCGAGGCAAGTCCCCTCGCTCCGAATCCTGGTTGTGGACGACGCCAGCAGCGACGATTCACCCGAAATTGTCGCTCGCGATTTTCCAAACGTGGAGTTGCTACGAATTCCCCAAAACGTAGGATTTGGTCAGGCGGTCAATCAGTCCGTCGCGGCGCTCAATACTCCTTGGATTTTTCTCCTCAATAACGATCTTGCACTCGCGCCCGATTTTTTTTCGCGACTTATCGCCGCGAAGGAATCCCTGAACGATCCCTCGCTCTTTTGGATCGGAGCGCAAACGCTCGAGTGGGGAACCTCCGAACCCAATCACGCCGGGATGCTCGCGCGATGGGAACGCGGGCGAATCGTTCAAACACCTTTCGAGTGCGAAAGTCTTTCGCCTGCGCACTTCATTCAGGCCGGAGCGTGCCTCCTGAACCGCGAACGATTTCTCGCGCTCGGCGGATTCTGCAAAATCTATCACCCCGGCTATTGGGAGGATTACGACCTTTCCTACCAAGCGCTCCGAAGGGGTTGGAACAACTACTACGAGCCGCGCGCAAAGGCGCATCATTGGGGAAAGCAATCCATGCGAACGCTTTTAGGCGAATATCGCCTTTCGCTCACGATCAAGCGGAACCATCTTCTCTTCAACTGGATCAATCTTTCCGATCCCGCTCTCTTGCGGCAACACCTGATAGGACTTCCACGACTCGTCGCGCGCGCGCCATCGGAAAACGCGCCATGGCATCGCGCCCTTGCCGCCGCGCTCCGCAAATTGCCCGAGGCGCTCCATTATCGAAGCGCCCGACTCAAAACAACGAATCGCACGGACAGAGAAATCTTGGGAATAAAATGAGTTCGATGAACGCGGATGAGAGAACTTGGAGGAGGCGATCGGAGTTGAACCGATGAATAGTGGATTTGCAGTCCACCGCCTTAACCACTTGGCTACGCCTCCTCGCCTAAGCGGACAATGATTCTCCCGCAACGAGGGCACGCTGTCAATCGGCTCTGGAGTGCGATCAGCTAAGCAATTCTGCGGAGCACAATCTCGTCAGAGCCGTCCGTTTCACTGAGCAGCACTTTAATTTCTTCACCCGAACCGACTTCTTGCCGCACCGTAGCAAAATCGGGTTGGATCGGATACTCGCGACCGCCTCGATCCACGAGAACCCCGAGCCGAACCTCCTTGGGACGACCAAAATCCACAATTTCATCAAGCGCGCAACGGATGGTCCGACCCGTAAATAACACGTCGTCCAAAAGAAGAATCGTTTTACCTTCGATGTCGAACGAAATATCGGTTCCGCGGACGACGGGATGGAATCCGCCGCGCGAGAGATCATCGCGGTAAAGCGTGATATCCAGCGCGCCCAGCGGCATCGAAATTCCGCGTTCGGATTTATATAGATTCTGAATTCGTTGCGCGAGAATCGCCCCGCGCGACCGTATGCCAATGAGCGCCGCGCGTGTCGGATCGGGCGCGAGCGCGAGCATCCCGGTGGCCAATTCGGCAACCTTGGCCTCGACCTCGCGAGCGTCAAACAAGCGGCGCGAGGTCATCGGCTTAAACCTTCATCACAAGTCAAAGTCTCGGTGAATTCGGATGCGCGCATTTACGCTTGGAGGCCTTCAAGCGTCTCGAGGATTTCCTTGCGCAGTAGCGAAAGATTCTCAGCCAGCGCGCGCGTGTAAAGATTCACGGGTTTCATCCCCTTGGCCACTTCAGCTTTTTCGAGCTTCAAAACTGGAGCCTCGATGGACGGCGGGGCAACCTCTTCGGCGATGATGGGCATCGGCACAGGCGTCTCAATCATTTCAAGAACCGGCGCGGACATCCGCTGCGCGGTCTGCTTCAATTCCTGCCGCAGTTGCTTGCGCGCGCCTTGAATCGTAAAGCGATCTTCATAAAGCAGCTTGCGAATCGCTTGAACCGTTTCAATGTCCTTCGCGCGGTAACGCCGTTGATCCGATGCGTCCTTCTCCGGCGCGAGTTCAGGAAATTCGCTTTCCCAGTATCTCAAAACGTAAGGCTTCACGCCCGTCAGCTGCGCGACGTCTTTAATTTTGTAGAAAAGTCTTTTTGTCGGGGCGGAATAATTCGGCGAGGAAATCATTTGCGTGTTCATGAACGTGAACCTCCACAGGAACGTTTTCAAGATTTGCGGTAACGATAGGAATCGCTTCCGACTCAGCGGGTGCAACAGTTTTAAATTGGAGTTGAACGGCTCCAACGGGTTCATTATTTGTCCATCGTCACGATCCGAATCAAGACGGGGACTCAAAAAGCAGAATCTCCTTTCCCCAAATCCAATGGACTCAAAAATTTACGCGTTCAATAATTTTGGGACAATACGCCGATCCCCAAATTGGGACTTGGATCGGACGACCCAACCGACGCAGGGAAACACTACATGATTATGTCCTATCTGACAAGGGATAATCGCGTAAGCTCAAGATTGTCAGGACGGGGTAATTCATTTTAGGCTCAAGTTTCGTGACCGTACGGACGATGAAAAAGGAGCAAATGGCAGGTCGGGTTCGTAAGTGGAGTCGCAACACTAACGGTATTGATCCTTGAAAAATAAGCCGTTATGACTCTGGACAATCCCGTGGCCGTGTGCATACTCTGAGAGCCGGATCGGTTTGAGGTCGCGAAAATCGGAAACGAAACGCGTCTCAGCCGGATACTGGTAACTTTGTAGAGGCAGCAGCAAGGAGAAAACCGATGAAAAAGCTTTGCTTGGCCGCTCTTGTGGCGGCTACTTTGGTCATGCCGACAACGGGACGCGCTCACCAATACGATCCGGATGATACGGATCATCCATTGCGAGTGCTTGCCTATGCAACCTATCCCATCGGCTTCCTCGCGGATCGCCTTATCATGCGACCGATCCACTGCATCGTGTCGCTCAATAAGACGACCAATTTGGTTTTTGGTCACGATTCGCGTGGGCGCTATTGCTGCGATGAGAAAAACTCGGTCAAGATTGCGGCCGTCGCCGATGCCACGGTTCAGCCCGGCGCCATTCCGGCCGGCGCGCCCGTCAGCAACACCGATGACGGTCACCCCGCGCTGAATCCCGGCGGTCGGATCGCGGAGATGGACACCATTTACTTCGATTACGACAAGGCCGGCATCCGCAAAGACCAGTTGGATCGCGTTGAAAAGAATCTCAAATATCTGAAAGATCATCCCGAACTCAAGGTGATGGTCGAAGGTCACTGCGATGAACGCGGAACGACCGAATATAATCTTGCCTTGGGCGAGCGCCGCGCCAAGACCGTCCGCGAATACTTGGTCAGGAACGGCATTGATGCCAGCCGGATC
The DNA here is from genome assembly GCA_964586185.1 of uncultured Candidatus Sumerlaeota bacterium. Classification (GTDB taxonomy): domain Bacteria; phylum Sumerlaeota; class Sumerlaeia; order MVZB01; family JAJFLK01; genus CAZPIK01. Next base: position 9,226 of record CAZPIK010000093.1, read on the forward strand.
ATGGTTCTCAGCAAAGGCGAAGAATCACCCGCCGCGCAAGGAAACGACGAATCCGCCTGGTCGCAGAACCGCCGCGCAGAATTCAACCGCGTCAACCCGCAATAACTCACCAACGCTTTTTTTAAATACGATCCGCCCGGAAGCCGATTGGCTTTCCGGGCGGTTTTGTTTTTAGCCGCAAAAAAGCGCAGAAGGCACAAAACGATTTTTACTTCTGCGCCTCCTGCGCCTTTTTGCGGCTAAACATGTTTTGATATTCACTCCGGCTTGGCGGCCAGCCATGCGCGGGCTTCGGGGGCGAAGGTCGTCGAAGTTCCCGCGAGATAGGCGTAACAGGCGCGGGCGCGAGCGGTGTCACCGAGCGATTCAGCGGCCTTCGCCCCGCTCGCGATGACTTCCGGCTTCACGCTGATCATCCCGCGCATGATCTCCGCCATTCCTTCATTGCTAACCAACTTCACATACTTATTTGCGGCGTCGGCGACTTGCTCCTTAGAACCGCGCTTCTCGGCCTCCTGCGCGGAGAGTTCGTAAAGCACCGGATCCACAGGATTACGCTCAAGCGCAATTTGCATGAGACCCTTAAACGCCTCATCGAGATTGTTCTCCATCGCGAGTCGGAGCGCCTGATAAAGCACCCCGCGCTCGGCGGGCGAAACTTCCCACTGCGCGCGCAATCCCGCAACTTGCCCCGCGGCATCGTTCAGCCGAAGCGCCGAGCCATAGTAACCTTTCGCGAACGACATGTTGCGAGGATAAATTTCGAGCGCACGCTTGAAAATCTCCCGCGACCGCTCGTACTCGCCGCTGCGGTAATAGGTGTCGGCAAGGTTTAGGAAAACGTCCGACTTGTTCGACATCGCTTGCATCCGCTCGAAGTAAGCGCGCGATTCTTTCTTGAACTGGTCGCGCTGCCGAACCAGTTCGAGCGCCTTTTTCTTGGTCGCTTCGGGCATATTAACTTTTTGGATCTCTTCTTCGGAATCGCCCTGGGCGGCAACTCCGGCTTCTCGCAAGATCGAAGCGATCTGTTTATTCCGCAGGCTCGCAAGCCGATAATAAACAATCCCGAAATTGTAATGAATTTCCGCGTAGTCGGGCGAAAGCTCGCTGAGGCGCAAATACAGAATTTGAGCCTTTAGAAGATGCTCTTCATGCCGATCCATTTCAAGATTAGCCAGCATGTTCTCGACTGATCCCCACTTGTAATAGGTCGAAAGATGATAAGGATCAATTTCGATGGCGCGCGCGAAATTCGCTCCCGAAATATTCAAATACGACGCGATCTTTGCCTTAAGGTCCGGCGGCGTATTCGGGTCATTGGCCTCGCGCTGAAAGAGCGTATTCACGCGCTCGAAATCGAGCATCCCATCGTTATACGCGCGGGCGGTTCGCCAATAATTAACTCCCTGCCGCGCGGCGAAAAGAAAACCAAGCAACGAAACTCCCAAAACCAAATCGCGAATTCGTTTCGGTTGCGTTCGTGCTATCCGTCCCCAAAAATCGGTCGTGTTATCAAGATTCAGTCCGCCTATCGTCCAAGGGATGATGTTGCCCGATTTATCGGTCACCGGACGCCATCCCTCGCTTTGACGCACATATCCAGCGAGCAAACCCATAAAGGTCCAAAGCCCAACCGCGCCGATGGGCCAGCGTCCGCTCGTGCTGGTCATGTTGCTGCCGTACATTCCGAGCAATCCGCAAAGCGCCGCGATGATGAGCAAACGGAGCCGCTGATCCTGCGCTCGGAAAACCGCGCGGAACGCAAGAAAGGCAAGCGACAACGCGAAGAGACCGAACGTCGCGCCGCCAACCAGTCCCGTTTCGCAAAGAATATCGAGAACGTAGTTGTGCGCCCGTTCGGTGACGTTCGAGATTTCATGATTAAAATAATTCGGATTGCGGAATCGAGGGAAATAGATGACATACGTCCCCGGTCCCGAACCCAAAATCGGAAACTCCTTAAACAACTCGACGGCACCCCGAAAAATAATCCGGCGCGAAGCGAACGATGTGCTCGCGCTTTTGAGTTGCTGTTGAAACGCGGATAGATTCACCAACGCAAAGGTCAGAATCAGCAGCAGCACTCCGCCCGACCACGCCCATACGTATCCCCAAGGGATATCGAGTTTGCGGATCGCCAGCGCAAAGAGAGTGATGAAAAGCAGAATCGAAGCGACCGCAAAAGCGTATTCTCCCTTCGACTTGCAAAGAAAGATGCTGGCGAGACTGAAAACAGCTGTCGCGATTCCCATTCCCCAGACCGCGCGGCGGCGGGAAATCAGCGCGAGCGAAACCGCCGTCGGGAAATAGAGCAAGCAGAACGCGGCGTAAAAATCGCGGTTCAGCGCCGTGGACATAAGGCTCCCCTGCGCGGCCGTCGAGAAGGTGTAGAGCAAGGTCTGGAGCGCGGACCTCGACGCCATCGTCGGATTGACGCCGTAGAGCATGTCGTAGAGCCGGGCGATCAGCGCATTGCCGTTCCCCAAAAGATCGTATTGGAAAAATCCGAATAGGTTCGTTGCGAAAAGCATGACGACGAGAAAGAGCGCGAAGGTCCGCGTCGTCTCCCATCGCGCTCCGATGGCGAGGCCGCCCAGAAAAAACCCGTAACCCGCGAACATGAAAACCGTCTCGCGCCATCCGACCCATGAAAACTCGGAAAGGGTCGTCGAAAGCGCCATGACGAAAAGGTAGGAGGCCAGCCCGATGACCATCGGACGATGCGGCAATGGAGCCAAGCCGAACATGATCGAGGCGAGTCCGACGACCGCCATTGCGCCGCCAAAAACGAGAAAAAACATCATCTTGATGTCGTCGAGATTGTGCGTGAGCGGCGTCATCGCCAGCACGACCATTCCGACGAAAAGCATCTGCAGATAAAGCGGAACCTTCACGAGCCAATCGGATAATTTCTCTTCCGGAGCAGGGGCGGCTTTGGTCGCATTCGGAGGAATCTTGCCCGCGCGGCGTGGGTTGGGGGTTGCCATGTTTCCGTCGTAAACCTTAAACCAATTCCATACAAAGAAGTTAACGCAAAGACGCAAAGTCGCAGAGGCGCAAGGAGGACGCTGTCGTGCGGTTAACGCATTCCATAAATATCAAACCCTGTTGCAATCGGCAACACGTCCGATTCTTAATGTGGGAGGCGGTCTCCGACCGCCGATACATGGGAAGAATCGTCGCTCGGAGAGCGACTCCCACATTGAATTCTTTGCGTCTTCGCGCCTTTGCGCCTCTGCGCCTCTGCGTTGAATTCTTCACTTCACGCCGCGCCGATCAATCGAAGCTCCCATCGAGTCGGCGCATGGGGAACTCTTTTTGCACAGCCGCGAGCACATTGTCAAAAGCATCGAGAAAATCGGGCATGATCCAAAGCTCGATAATCCCCCGATCCTGATCGAGCGTCCGCACGAGTCCAATGCCGTCATACGCCTCGACAAGGTTCGTCAGGTAGCCGATCTCCGATGCGGGCATCTGATAGGAGCGGATGATTGGCGACTCGCCGGTATAATCAGTGGCACGGGGCCAGGATTTGGGTGATGAATCAATTCGATGGCTCATCGTGCAACTTTACCTCTGCG
>CAZPIK010000094.1:0-10763 GCA_964586185.1 uncultured Candidatus Sumerlaeota bacterium
CCAGCTTCTTGATTTTCCCCGCGCCGTAGCCGTCCATGAACATGTTCTCGTCGCCCCCCGCGCCGTGCAGGACAATCACGAGCGGCAGGGGATCGTCCTTCGCCGCAACGGGGGGAGCGAAAACCCGCATCGGAATCGGAGCGCGGTCGGTCGCGAGAACTCGCCAGTAATCGCCCGTCTTGCGACGATAAGGATTTTTTCCTTCGGCGAGCGCGGCGATTTCCTTTTCGATGTCGCTGATGAGTTGATTGGGATCGGCCAGAAAAAGGGCGGTGCTGGTTTCGACTGCTTTGTCGTCGAGGAGCGCGTTGCGCGCCTTGCAGGTTGCGAGCGCGGCGACGAGTTCGGGCGTTTCGGCCTTGACCGCCGCGAGCATTTTTTCATTCTCCGCGCGCAGTTCGGCGAAGGGTTTGGGGATGACATACCACGGCATGAGCGGAAAAACTTCGTCGCCCGGTCCGATGATCTCAACGTCATAGGTTCCGCTCACGAGATCATCGGCGAACATCCCTTGGATGGGCGAGTCGAGCGTTGTCGTTGTTCCTGCCGCGATGGTAAAGGGCTGATCCAGAAACGTGAGGATTGTTCCGGTTTCGTCTTTGATCGTGAGTCGGAAATTTTGATCCCCCGCGCCGGGCAGGAGAACCGGATACATGCCGACAAGGTGAGGATAAATTGCCATTGTGAAATTGGCATAAGGCCAGACGCGCGGATGTTCGATCACTTTAATCGCGGGACCGACGATCCGCGTGGCTGTTGGCGTCGTTGACGCAACGAGCGAATCGGTAAGTTCGTTGATCCCTTTGATCGCCTCGGCGTGACGACGAGCGAAGAAGGCGAGAGTCGCGCGGTCGAAGGCTTGGTTGACAGCCGCAAGTTTATCAGAAGTCGGCGGGTGGGCTTCCAGCGCGCGCTCGAATCGCAAATACGATACCGCGAGATCAATTCGCGTGATGGCGCGCCTTTCGTCCGACGCTGCTGTTTCAGTCGTTGACTCATCCGCAGCCAGAACCGGACGCATGAGCACGCTGACGAGCAAAACCATCAGCGCGCGCCAACCTATATTTTTCGAATTGCACAGAGCCATTATTAGGACACCTTCACGACCGTTATCATAGAAGAATAGCGGCAAACGCAAAAGCAAGATAGTTCGTTATTCGCCGTGAACACGGATCTCGTGGGCTTCAAATGCGGAACCGGAAATCCACTGCTTGTTCTGACCCACGTGAAAAAGAGGTTCAATGGTGAGCAAATAATTATCCGGGCGTTTGGGCGCGTAAACAGGCATCTCGATTTCCTGGGTCTCTCCTGGTTGTAGTTCCGCCCGTAGTTCGACGCGCTGACCATCGTCCCACACTTCAACCTCATATTCCTTTGCGCCCACCACGCGGGTCCAATGATAGCCGAGCATCGGTTGAACGTGCTGTCCGGCTTCGACATTAAAGTCTCGCAAGGGCTCGACGCGTTCGCTATTCAAAGGCAGCTTGCCGTCGTTCCGGACCGTTAGATGAACCGTAGAAGGTTCACCCGCCTTCCATTGATCTGGATAATCTATCTTTACCGCCGTCAGCTTGAATGACGCATGAGATTCGCGAACGTTAGACGCCTCTGCATTGATCACGCGCTCTTTATAGAATATTTGAGCATTGACGGTTTCCTCGGCATAAAACAGATGATCCAATTTATGTTGACGAAGAAGCGACCGAATATCCTCTATCTTATATAGCTCTTCCTCATAGGGGTTTGAAGGATACAATTCAACGAAAGCTGAGTACACCTTAACTTTATCTTCGCTTCTATTTTGCAGCTTTTTATACGCCGCTCCCTTTGGAAAGAATTCATAATAATATAGCGGTTTTCGATCTTCTCTCCGACGCGCATATTGTTCGGCGCGAGCTTCGACGGATTTAGCGCCGACCGTGACGCCCGCCGCAATCGAAAAAAGGAATGTTCCCATTATCATGATAAAGACTGTCGTTATTCGACGCGTTGAGCGAGACATTGCGCATATGGAGCCAACCATGAAGAGAGCGATAACAGGCCAAATCGGAAAAACAAATCGCGGCATCATGCTGATCGTTCGCCAACTTGTTAGCAGAACAAGCGCAATAGCCAAAGTGGAAATCAGAGCGGCATGATCTAATATAGCCGCGCTTTTAATGTTATCCGGTAAAGGCACCTTTCGAGGATTAACGGCATCCATATCTTGCCTCCGCATCCATCGAAAGCACAAGCCGCCCACAAAAGCGAACAACAAAATGGATATAATACTACGAGGAAATTCCAAATCTATAGAAAGCGCTAACAGACCGAAGAACGTAAAGGATACAAACAAAGCTACCATTCGCATCCAGGTTCTGTTCGCTAAAAAGAAAAGGCAAAGCAATCCGAGCACGGCAAAAACTTCAAGTAGCGGATCAAGCTCAAAGAGCACTCGGAGCCAAAGACCGTAGGGTCCTGCGTTGGGTATAACCGAAAATTGTGGGTGATGGACGAGATTTGCGAAATAGGACTTGCCCGCCGATCTTGACCAGAGTTCCAGTAATGCCAAAGGAAGAAATGCGAAGAGAACCCCGAGAGTAAGCGGCCATAAAACAGACCGAATGGTTTCCAACACGGTCATTCTGCTTTGAAAAATACGCGCGGCAATAGAAATGGCGAGACCGCCGGCTATAGGAAGAATTGCAGTTCCCGCCGCGTAATGAGTTCCAAAAGCCATGCCAAAACAAAATCCAGCCGCGATCCAGGCGATGAGCGAACCAAGGGGCGCCGTCAAGAAATAAAGCGCAAGAGCAATCCATGTGGCCACGGGCATGGCTCCGAGCAAGCGAATGGAATAATTGAAATGAAAGGGAGAAATGCTGACAATGAGCAAACAAAGCCAGAAGCCTTCGACGCCATAGAGCCTGCGTGCAGCCAATGCGAGAGCCAACATACATAAGAAAGCCATTAACAAATTAAACGCATAGGCAACATCCCCTTTTTGCGTTGGGAATATCTTGCCCACGAGTAAATAATTCACGATCCATAGAACTTTGGCGCCGGAATCAGCGCCGCTGTATTTCTCAACAAGTTCCCATCGTTCGGCCCAATCGGCATGATTGAATTGCGTCGCGCAATCATATCGGCAGGCCACGATGGGATGCGTTTCATCGCCGCTCAGCACCGGCGTTAGCGTGAGGAAGAATGCTCTGGTCAGCCACGCAAAAAGGCAAATGCCAATCGTCAGGCGCTTGATGAGCAAGAAGGAGAATCTTTTTAACACGAAATCGGTTGCGCGCTTCATATAGTGTCTTGCAAAATCTTTGTCAGTTTAGTGTGAGAGAATGCGTTGTTCAAACGTATTGTTCGGATTGCGACGCGATTCCAAGAACTTGATTAAGGGCGCGGCGTATGGCATAAGGTTATCCCGGTTCAAGATTCGATTCGGATGGATTTGGAGCCGTTGACGCTATTCCATCATTTCAAGCAGAGGCGCAAACAATATGGATCGTTCCCTTCTTAAGAAATCGCGCATCACGCTTACGATCGTCGGCGCGGTCCTGATTTGGGGATGCTCCGGTCCTAGCGAGACGCCGCAACAGGAAGAGATCACGGCCTCTTCCTATATGGGTGGAGGGAATTCGACCGCGCCACGCGAGAAGGCCGATCTTCCCGCGCAACCCACGGAGGATCCGGCGCCCGAGGCCAGGATGTTGAATCTTTTCGGAACGATGGGTTTTGCTTCGCTTAAGGACGCTTTCGAGAGGTTTGACGGATACCCTTGGACAAAGCAAAATCCCAAGCCGCTATATTTCACGCGGGAATTGGATGGCGAGGAGGGATTGGGCGTGTCGTGGCTGACGGCGCCGTGGTCTGGAAAAACGACCGATCCGCTCATTTTTCCCGCGACGTTCGAGGGGACGAATCTCAAGGTTCGCCTCACGCTTAATGGCAAGAGCCTCATCGAATTCAATCCGACGGACAGCGACGAGACTCAATCATGGGAACATGATGGGTCCAAACTCGACTTTATCAAAATTGGGGTCTGGCAGGGAGTGCATGGGGTGTTTGTGCTTCATTTGGCCGAGAAAGCAGCGAAGGCAAATGAGGCGTTGGAATTGGGATTCAAGATTTTGGAAGCCGACGAGGAAAGAGCTTGGATCGGCATCCGAGACGCCAAGAACGGCGTGGATTTTTGAATCACACTCTAGCGTGCCGAGATGGAAAATCGTGGGTAAGATGCCCATGCCAGATTACGGCTTGGGCAGCTGGAGCAATTCGATTTTGATTCCGTTGGGTTCCTCGATAAAGGCGACCTTTGCGCCCATGTTTCCGAACGGCTGCGGCTCTTGAAGCACTTTGGCGCCTTTGGTCTTGATTACTTCTGTTTCTTTTGCAACGTCCTCGACGGTCCAGCCGATGTGATCCACCGCGCGGCCCTCGGTTCGTTCTTTTGCCTTGGGCGTCTTCAGCATAATGATCCAGAAAGCTTCATTTTTCACGGCGGGCAACATTCCGCCGTATTTCGTTGCTTCGCCCCCAAATGCAGAAATAAACCAATTCACGGTCGCATCGGGATCGGGCACGTAGGCGTGGACGTGGTGAAATCCGTAAAGCTCGGGATCCTGCATGACCTCGATCTTGACGCCGTTGGGATCCACGATGAATCCAAATTTGATTTTTCCGAGCGGTCGTGCCGGAGCGAGAATCTTGATCCCCGCCGCCTCGAATTCCTTCATCTTCGCGTCCAAGTCCTTGAACGACCAGCCGATGTGATCCACGCTGCTTCCGTCGGTCGGCGCAAATCCTGCGTCGGCCTTTTTGAAAATGATCTTGGTCTTGCCAAAGACGGCGGCGTCATAGGCTCCGCCCGCGACCTCGGCGACTTCGCCTTCCATGTGTTTGGCGTACCACTGCGCGGCGGCCTTGGTATCGGGCGCGAGAAGATGGACGTGGTGCCACTGCGCGGCGCGGAGGGATGAAGAGAGAAGGAGGAAGAGGGAGAAGAAGAGAGTAAGAGTAAGAGTAGGAGAAGATGAGTGGCGGAAACGAATCATGATGGAACAACCTCTTTGCCGTGTAGGTCTTATTCGTCCCATGGGTCGCATTGACCAAACGGGAATTCCTTGTATGTTAGGCGGGCGACCTTAAGAATACAACGCTCGTTGTGACAATGGGCAATACCACCAAATCAACCAACCTATTCGCGCCGATACTACTCGCGGTTTTGGCGTTCTTTGCCTACCGCGCGACCGCCGCGCCGGGGGCATGGTGGGGCGATGGACTCGAACTGACCTGCGCCGCCAAAACGCTCGGCATTCCGCATCCGACGGGTTATCCGCTCTATATGCTGCTCGGCTACGCGGTGATCCAACTCACCGCGCCGTATGCCGAAGCCGGACGGGCTTTGACCCTCTTCTCCGCATTGCTTTGTGCGGCTTCGGTAGGACTCGCCGCTTGGATGGTTCGGCGCGTTTGGGGATCGGGATCGCCCTTCCTATTTGGGGGAATGATTTTCGCCGTCGCGCGCACCGTTTGGGATCACGCGACGTTCGCCGAGGTCTATCCGCTGACGCTCGTTTTGGTCGTCGCGATGGTGGGAATTTGCGCGTCCGAAAACGAAGGCAAATCGGAGTTATCGAAGAAGCAAGTCATTGCGCTCGCCGTGCTTTGGGGACTGGCGATGCTCAATCATTACAGCGCGATTCTGATTTTCCCGTTGGTTGCGTTGAGTCTTGGCACGGCCAGACAAACCGGATTTCAATGTGGGAGTCGGTCTCCGACCGACGAAGAATCGTCGCTGAGGACAGCGACTCCCACATTGAAAGATTCCCTTTTGTTTCAACGACTTGGAATTTTCTTGTTGGTTTCATCGAGTTTCCTCATCGGTTACGCCTATCTCCCGATACGGGCGGCGGCGAATCCGCCGATCAACTGGGGCGATCCTTCGAGTTTTAGCGCGATGCTGGAGCACATGTTAGGCGGCCAGTTCGGTTCGGTATTTCTCGCGTCGGGCGAATCATTCATCGGCGGAGCAACTAGCGGTTTATTCGTTTGGTTCTGCTGGTGGGGCGAACAGTGGCTACCGCTTGATCGCGGGTGGGATGCGTTCTTCGCAGGCGCGGGAGTCGCGTCGGGAGCGTTTTACGGCTGCGCAACACTTGCGACTCGTCGTCCGGCATTCGGATGGGGATTGCTCGCCTCGCTCGTTGGTTCGGCTTGTGTCGCGGCGCTCTATCGCATTCCCGATATTGATTCCTTCTTTCTTCCCGCGATTCCTGCCGCGCTGCTCGGATGGATTGAAACATGGCATGACCTAAAGGCAAGAGTTTCGGCGAAGTGGGGACCGGACGCTTCGGGATGGCACCGTCTCGAGTTCGTCCCTCCGATTTTCTTGGCAATATTCGCGACAGACTTGCATTCGGATGGGCGTATTAACAAATCTTGGGACGACGGTCCGCATGAGTGGGCACAAAGGGTTTTGAAGGCGCTGCCCAAGGACGCCGTCATTCTCACGCGACAAGGGGGAGACGCGGAAATCTATTCACTTTGGTATGAACAGATCGTTCGCGGCGAGCGTCCGGACGTGACCGTTTTCGGAACCGGATTTCTTTTTAAGGGTTGGTATCGGCGTTATTTTGAACGCGCGGATCGTCCCCAACTTCCGCTCTTCATTGAAGAGAGGCCGCCGCAGACAAAAGATATTTGGGACGTCGCGTTGATCGGCGGCGTCATCATGCCGAACATCAAACAGCGCCGCTTCTTTACGACCTACGTGGATCCCACGCTCTCGCAATACCTAAATCCGATACCGGTCACGCAGTTAATGGAGAATTCGTACTATGCGAAATCAGCCTATAAATTGAATCCGGCGGGGCCACTGCTCTTTGAACTTCGCGCGGAAGAGGGATTGTTCGAACTTTCGCGCAAACGGTTTATCGAAACGTTTCATCGCCAACCGCCAAGTGCGGAAACAAGAAATTAACGCAATGCCGCAAACCGGTCTATTTTGTCAGGGATGTGCCCGGTTCATACCATGGGAATCGAGTCGTTCAGACCGCTAGGTCGGCTCTTTGAGCCGATGTCGGGTTGAAGAGCCGAGCTACCGATCATTGCGCTGACACTCCACGTTTTACAAATGCGGTTGCGGGGTTGCGGAAAAAAAAAGGAATTTTTTACAAAGTTGTGGGTGACAAACGCCGAGCCGTCGTTTAGGATGCCGCAAAATACGCCTTGCTCACAAGGTGAACATTCAGCAAAGGGATAGGGAAGGGAACGGACATGGCACACCCCGAAATTAAAGCGATCTTTGATCAAATGGCTTCGCGTTATCAGCCCGATGCCGCCGGCGATATTGACGCCGTGCTGCAATTTTGTCTTTCGGGCGAAAAGAGCGGGGACTACCACGCGATCATGAAGGGCGCGAACTGCACCGTCGCCGAGGGCAAGCACGCCAGCCCGACGACGACGTTCAATCTTGCGGGCGAGGATTGGATTGACCTCACGGCGGGCAAGGCCGACGGCATGAGTCTCTTCATGCAGGGCAAGCTCTCGGTCGAGGGGGACATGGGCCTCGCGATGCGGATGAACTCGCTCTTTAAGAATTAATTGCGGGCAGATAAAGCCGCGAAAAAACGCAATAGGCGCAGATGGGGGATCACTCCTGTTTGCGTCTTTTGTGTATTTGGGCAGCCTGTTTTCTGACCCCGACCCCTGTTCTGTCCCTCTACTTATCGGAGTAGAGCCAATCCAACCAACGATGATTAGTCACCGAATCGTAAACCGAAAGCCCAAACCATGGGATCGCGACAATTGCACCTGCAAGCACATCCCAATCCCGAGCCCCCATTTGTAACCGCCAAGTGAACCAAACTGCCGAAGCGCCCGAGGCTATTGGGTGCCATAGCATACGCCTTATAAATGGGTGTTCCATCTGTACTCAATACGCTCGGGTTTGAATTGATCGTGCGACGATCGCGAATGATGCGGCGTCAGGATTGCTTAAGTCGTCCATAATTGAACAGCATCCGTTGCGATCCGACGAAATGGCAAGGAGAAAATGGGCTAACCGGCACGGTGGCGGTCCTTTGCACGAGCGACCCGGTGGAAATCGCCTACGAGTTGCTGTAGGATTTATTCGGATTCGTGTTCCTCTCGAGGAGGCATCGCCCATTTATGAAAACGCTGCCCATCGTCATTCCAGAAGAAGCCATCGCCGAATTCTGCCGCAAGAACCGCATCCGACGGCTCGCGCTTTTCGGTTCCGTTTTGCGCGATGATTTTACGCCGGAAAGCGACGTGGACATGCTCGTGGAGTTCGAGATTGGAGCGCGTGTCGGCTTGTTCGATCTCGCAGGCATGGAAATCGAACTTGGTGAAATGCTCGAGCGCAAGGTTGATTTGAATACTCCGGGCTTCCTCAGCAAATATTTCCGCGACGAAGTGCTTAGGGAGGCAACGGCTCTCTATGTCGCGGCATGAGGACTTGATCCGCCTTGGACACATGCGCGACCATGCTGCCGAAGCGGTCCGCATGGTCGAAGGTCGCGCTCGCGGGGACTTGGGTAACGAACGGATGCTGACATTGGCCCTGACGCATCTGGTTGAGATCGTAGGAGAAGCGGCTACACGCGTATCGCCCAACGCGAGGTCGCTCTTAACCGACATCCCTTGGCCGAAAATCATCGGGACCCGCAATCGCTTGGTTCATGGATATGATGACATTGATCTCGACATTCTGTGGGATACCCTCCAAAACAATCTTCCCCCGCTCATTCGTCAACTCGACGAAGGCATTGACCTGATAAAAGCGGAGCGGGAGAAATAATCTGTCACGCGCGTAACTGAAACCCGCTTGGCTGTGCAATGAGAACAGGCCGTAGTTGTCGCTCCGACATTTTGTCCCACCACCAAACTCTTGACACGGCCAAACCCGCGTGAAATAAGATAGGTTCTTGTCTCGCCGGAGAGAATCGCGGAAACGCGTACTTTGGGTGAGACGCCTCATGCTCCGGTGTAGCGCAATCGGTAGCGCAGCGGACTGTTAATCCGTTGGTTGTAGGTTCGAGTCCTACCACCGGAGCCAAATAAAAACCTTTGCAAGCCCTGAATTTTCAAGCGCGAGTTCAGGGCTTGTTTCATTTGAGGGTATCGCGTCAAACGGCGCTTGTGCGGGGGCGGCGCGCTGCCTTAATGTCAATCACTGGACGAGGGGCGGCTGTTTCATGCACGAAACTCAGGGCAATCATACGATCCGCATCAACGAACTGACCCGCGTGGAGGGCCAGGGCGCGTTGTATGTGAGATTGGAGTCGGGACGCGTGGCGGATGTGCGGTTCAAGATTTTTGAGCCGCCGCGGTTCTTCGAGGCGTTTCTTCAAGGGCGCGAGTTTCAGGAGGTGCCCGACATCACGGCGCGCATCTGCGGGATTTGTCCCGTCGCGTATCAGATGTCGTCATGCCACGCGCTGGAATCGCTTTTCGGCGCGCTGCCAGAGGAGGGCGGTGCGGTGCGCGCACTGCGTCGGCTCTTCTATTGCGGGGAGTGGATGGAGAGCCACGCGCTTCATGTTTTTTTTCTGCACCTGCCGGACTTCATGCGCTGCCATGACTCGATAGCGATTGCGAGGAAGCATCCGGAGATCATTGAGTGCGGAATTCGCATCAGGAAGGCGGGCAACGCAATTCTGACGGCGCTGGGCGGGCGGGCGATGCACCCCGTCGGCGCGAAAGTTGGCGGATGGCACCGAGCGCCGAAGCGCGAAGAGCTTCTGGAATTAAAGGCCACTGTCGCACGCGCACTGGAGGACGCGCTCGCCGCCGCGCGCTGGATGAAAGCGAACCTCAAGGTGCCGGACTTCGACCAAGATTATGAGTTTGTCGCGCTGCATCATCCCGACGAATATCCGATGAACGAGGGGCGGATCGCCTCGTCGGCGGGTTGGGATTGCGCAACCGATGAGTGGGAGGAGCATTTTGAGGAGCGGCAGGTGGAGCACTCGAATGCTTATCAGGCCGTGACGAAGCGTGGCGGCGGACCTTATTTCGCCGGACCCATGGCCCGGTTCAATCTTAACTTCGAACAAATCAGACCCCATGCCCGCGCGCTGGCGGATGAACTCGGAATTGCGCCGCCGGTTCGCAATCCCTATGCATGTATTCTAATTCGGATGATCGAGATGGCGCAGTGCGCGGAGGAGTCGCTGGCGATCCTTGAAAACTACGAGAGGCCAAGGGAGGCGTCTCGATCATTGAACGTCCGGGCGGGCGAAGGAGCATGGACGACCGAGGCGCCGCGCGGGCTGCTCTATCACCGCTATCGCGTCGCGGCGGATGGGACGATCGAGCGGGCGCGCATCATTCCGCCGACTTCGCAAAATCAGGCGCGCATCGAACGCGACCTCACGGCGCTTGTCGAGTCACAGTTACAGATGAGCGATCACGACCTTTCCCACGCGTGCGAATTCATGATCCGGAATTACGACCCATGCATTTCGTGCTCGACACACTTTCTCAGCTTTCACCTCGAACGATGAGCGCGTCCCTCACAGCGACCGCAGCCGTACCTCGGACTCGCGTTCGGGTTCGGGTCGCGGGGCGGGTTCAAGGCGTGGGTTTTCGTCCCTTCGTCGCGCGGCTCGCGGCGCGTCATGGTATTGGAGGTTGGGTGCGTAACGACGCCGCAGGAGTGAGTCTTGAGGCCGAAGGGGAGACGCACACGGTTGAGAGATTCATGAAGGACTTGGAGGAAGGGACTCCGGCATCGGGGTCACTGCGCCTCC
>CAZPIK010000094.1:10773-12727 GCA_964586185.1 uncultured Candidatus Sumerlaeota bacterium
GAGACGATGAATTCCTCGGAAGCCCAATCCGCCAAGTTTGAGATTGTAGAGAGCAACGCGGACGGAAGTCGGGAAGTCTTCGTGCCGCCCGACCTTGCGGTGTGCCTGGATTGCGTCCTCGAAATGCGCGATCCGAAGAACCGACGTCATGGCCACCCATTCATCAACTGTTCCCACTGCGGGCCCCGCGTCTCAATGATTCATTCCCTGCCGTACGACCGCGAGCGGACGAGCATGGCGGAGTTTGTCATGTGCGCGGAGTGTAGGTCGGAATATGAGTCGCGCGAGAACCGACGGTTTCATGCGGAGGCCATCGCGTGCAGGAATTGCGGTCCACGCCTGACTTGGCAAGACAAGCCGGAAACGGCGTCGGTGGAAGACGGCGCGCTCAAGCGTGCCGCAGGATTGCTCCGCGCGAGCGGAGTCATTGCGGTGAAGGGAATTTCGGGTTTTCACCTGATGGCCGATGCGCAGGACGAGTCGGCGGTTCATAAGCTTCGTGAGCTAAAGCGGCGTGAAGCCAAGCCGTTCGCGGTGATGTATCCGAGTCTCGCGCGGCTGGAAAAGGATGCGCACCTGAGCGAGGCCGAGCGAGCGGCATTGGAATCGCCTGAATCGCCCATTGTGCTCGTGGAGCGCCGACAAGAAGCGGAACATGCGCCATCGGTTGCGGGTCATAACCCGCTTATCGGCGCGATGCTTGCCTATGCGCCGCTCCATCATCTCCTCATGGAGGCGACAGGGCGTCCGGTCGTCGCGACGAGCGCAAACTTTGGGGAGGAACCGGTCATTGCGGAAAATGCGAGGGCCTGCGAAAGCTTTGGAGGGCTTGTGGCTGGAATACTCGCCCACGATCGCGTCATTGCGCGGCCAGCGGATGATTCGGTGGTGCGAGTCATAGATGGCGGAATTGTTCCGCTCCGAATTGGGCGCGGCTTTGCGCCCGTGTGCGTTCGGATTCCGGAGCACATGAGGTTCCAGAGTGAGCGCTGTGTGCTGGCTTTGGGCGGGCACGAGAAGTCGGCGGTTGCGCTGGCGCTCGGAGGCTCGGTCTTCTTGGGGCGGCACGTCGGTGACATGGAATCGGCCCCCGCGCGAGAGACGCTGCAGTCCGCGGCAAGCGACCTGCTGGATCTGTATGATTGCAGGCCTGATGCGATCGCGTGCGACCTTCATCCCGACTATTTCTCGACACGTCTGGCGCATGAGTTGGCGGACCAATTCGAATGTGAACTCATTCCAGTACAGCATCACGCAGCGCATCTGTTCTCGTTGATGCTCGAGGCTCTGATGGAGGAGCCTGGAGTCGCGGGGCTGTGCTTTGACGGGACGGGCCACGGATCCGACGGCACGATCTGGGGCGCGGAGTGGATTACTCCTGACCGCGAGGCTGCCGTGGGCTGGCGCCGCGTCGCAACGATGCATCCGATTCCACTCGCGGGAGGGGAGGCTTGCGTGCGCGAGCCGTGGCGTGTTGGGCTGGCGCTACTGCATGAGGCGGGAATCCCCATGAGCGAGGCCCGCATTCATGAGGACCGAGCCGGATGGTGTCCGGAGAACAGTATGAGACAGGGAGTGGAGACTCTGATCACGCGTGAGCGCATGGCCGCCGGGGCTTCGAGCATGGGCCGCCTTTTCGATGGTGTTGCGTCGCTGCTCGGGCTGAGGCACCGGGCGCAGTTTTCGGCCCAGCCCGCGATGGAGCTTGAATTCGCTGCGATGGCTGCCGCACCTCACCGCGATTATGAGTTTGGCTTGACGGTGAGTCGTGGGCTGCCCGCATTGGACTGGCGGCCGGTGATCTGTTCGATTTTCGAGGACGCCCGGCGTGGGATGGATCGTGGTGTCATCGCGCGCGCATTTCATGAATCCGTGGCGCGCGCGTGCGCGAGGCTTGCGGGCGAGTTAAGCATTAAAACCGCCTTGCTTACGGGCGGATGCTTTCAGAACAAGA
>CAZPIK010000095.1:0-12690 GCA_964586185.1 uncultured Candidatus Sumerlaeota bacterium
CGGCAAGAGTGTATTTGCAGAATCAAACGGATCTGTTTGGAAACTTGCGCTGCCATGGGGAGTTTTTCTCATCATCAATGGAGCTTTGCTTTTTCGGGGTCTGCCGCCAAAATTCGATCACTTCACCGAACCCATGGAACGCCTAAAGCAATCGCTGCAAGTTAGCGAGAAAACCGTTTCGCTCGTAACCGAACTCGATTTGGCGTTACTGCTGGGCGGCAAACCCATCTTACTCGATAGTTACCACTGGCGGCTCTTGCTTGACGCGGGAACGGTTTCGGATATTCCGATTGCGAAGGCCGTCCGAGATCGAATTGCTGATTATGTGATTTGCGAGGCGCGGGGTCGGAAGTCGTTGAACGCCGAGTTGCTGAGCGATCAATTTACTCCGGCCATAGCTGAAGCGCTTTTAGAGAACTATCAAATGGACCGGATCGAATCGCCCTATTTGGTGATGCGTCCAAAGCGAATTCCATAATATCCCTCTTCACACAACGAGGACTGCATAAGTCCCCATCATCCTTGCGTTTGAAATGAATTGCGGCGAAACTCAGCAGCGATGAGCGCGAACTGGAATCCCCAATGTCTAAGACTGTACGCCGTTACTGAAGACGGCGCGGCGAAGGATAAATCGGCCAAGAACCGCATTCGTCTCTGGCTCGAGTCGGGCGTTCGCGCGATCCAGCTTCGCGATAAGAAAATTGCGCCTGCCGAACTCGTTCCATTCGGCAAGTTCCTTCGCGCGATCACCGCCGAATACGGCGCGCTTTTTATCGTTAACGACGACCCCATGCTCGCCGCATTGCTTGATGCCGATGGCTGCCATTTGGGACAAGAGGATATGAAAATTGATGAGGCGCGGCGACTTTTAGGAAGCGAAAAAATCATCGGCCTTTCAACGCACGACCGCGAACAAGTATTGGCAGCGGCGGCGATGGGCGCTGATTATATTGGCGTTGGACCTATTTTCGCATCGTCCACAAAAGATGTGGGTCGCGCGCTTCTTGGCCCCGAATTCGCCGGTTGGGCCGCGCGTTCGGCGGGAATTCCCGTCGTCGCCATCGGTGGCATTCACCTTGGCAACGCCGCAAGGCTCGCCGCAGCCGGTTGCCCGAACGTGGCCGTTGTGTCCGCGCTGAACCAATCTCCCCGCCCCGCCGAAACTGTCCGCGCGCTTCTTGACCTCATGCAGGCCGCCGATACGGGCGCTCCCCGCTGATCATCATGTCATATATCCCGTTAACTCCCGATTTTAATCGCCCTAAAGGTTGGCAAATCCTCGAACTTTTCGGCATCCCCGTTTACGTCGAAGCGGGATTCCTTGCCTTCATGCTCATCGTTATGTTCCTTGCGGGGCATGACGGCCGCGGATTCAACCTTCCGCAAGGCGGATTGGTTTGTTTCATTATCTTTATATCGGTGCTGATTCATGAATGGGGTCACGCCATCGCGGCTAGATTATCGGGATGCCGACAAATCTATATCAGCCTCGTCATGATGGGCGGATATACCGTTCATGAGCCGACGTCGTCCCGCCGAAGCCTCGCTATTGTCGCGGCGGGTCCAATCTGCAGTTTTCTTCTTTGGATCGCAGCGTGGGTCATCTTGCAAATGATGGTCGCTTCAAGAACTCAAATTCCCGAAGCTTGGGTCTTCGTCATCGCCGAATGCTATATTATCAACATGTTTCTGACGATCTTCAATGTTCTGCCGATCTATCCGCTGGATGGCGGACAGTTCCTTTACCATCTCCTCTCGCTGGCCGTGGATACGACGACTGCTCTGTTTTGGGTCGCAAGGCTCTCCATTTTCATTGCGGTCCTTGCCGGTGTTTGGGCCTTTAGAAACGGCTCCCCTTTTCTCGCCATCATCTGTTTGAATCTCATCATGACGAACTTCCAATTGACACAAATGATGCGACGATAAGCGAATAGTGGCCGAGGATTCCATATCCAGTTCTCTAGTTGTGGATGACCGCGAGAACGCATCGGGTCTGCCCGAAATCCTTGCCAGAGTGTTTGGTTTTCCGCCACGGATCGAGCGACTTCAAGTCGGTGACATTTTGGTCGGTAAACGCTACCTCATCGAACGAAAAACCACCGACGACTTCGCCGCCTCCGTATTGGATGGCCGTCTTTTTCGTCAAGCCGCCGAAATGTCCAAACAAAACTTTGAGCCGGTCATGATCCTCGAAGGCGAGTTCAAATCAGACGACAAAAACCGGCTTTCGGCGGCGCAATTGCGCGGGGCGATCCTGAGCGTCGCGCTCGATTGGAAAATTCAAATCCTCCGTTCGCGCTCGCTCGATGATACGGCGCGCTGGGCGCAATCGCTGCTCCACCGCGTCGAAAAAAAAGCGGCGCCTCCTGATTGGCGTCGCGTGACCCCGTCGGGACAGCGCATTCCCGCCCACCGCGCTTTATCGCGACCCCGACGCGCCGAACTCACACCCGAACAATCCGAGCGGCAAAATCAATTACGGATGCTCGAACGAATTCCCGGTGTCGGCAGGAAGAAGGCGCTTGCGCTCATGGAACGCTTCGGTGGATTTGCCGGAGTGGTCAAAGCCACAGCGTTCGATTTAATCGAGGTTGACGGAATCGGTCCACGATTGGCCGAGCAACTCCATCGAATTCTGCGCGGCGAATCGCCAAAGTAAAATTCAAACCCAAATCAACGAATCTATCGGCGGGTTTTTCTTTTGAATTTTGCGCGAATCTCTTCGCGATCAATGGGCGCGGAGTTAACCCGACCAAAACACCGTCGCAAGAAATATCGGAGACCCAGCTTGAAGGAAACAAATGTCCGCGCGCGATAACGGCGTTTACGCAGACGCAGGACTTTCTGTTTGAAGAAACTTGCGATTCGCAAATCCCAAGGCAGGTTGACAAGCGTCGCCTTTTCTTCTTCCGTCATGTGATCGGGATAAAAGTTGGATTTCATCTTGGCAAGTTGATGAAGATCAACAAATGAATACCGCCCAAAAAGAATTCGAAAAGGCCAACCGAAGATACCCTCCTTATTTTGAACGGCTGTCGCAAAATCAATAAGGTAGGGTTTTCCCGCGTCGTCCATGAGCAAATTCAGCCGCCGAATATCGCCATGACCAATCCCCTTTTCATGCAGCGCGCAAATCAAGGCTTTCGCGCGATCAAAGTATTCTAGCGATGGAGCAGTTTCGCGATTACGAGGCAGCCGCTTTGCGTTCAGCCGTTCCATGACGATCCCGTAACTCCCCACCCTCGCGTAGATTTTCGGAATTCCCTCGACTCCCCAAAGTCGCCGAAGCGCGCGATATTCCCGGGCGATAATGATCCGTCCCCATGTCCAGCGAATCCAAAACTGCCGGGCAGAAAAATCCTTAAGAACCGCAGGATTCCCCTCCCATTCGAGCGAGTGAATATCGGCCTGTGCGCCCGAGCGCCCTTGATGAATCAACCCGCTAAGCCTCGGTTTGATTTCTGCAAACGGTATTGTAGGGATGATGGGGGCCATGTCGCTCCGAAAAAGTCACTCCGGCAATACCTCAACAAAGATTGTATCTTCCCAGCAAGGGAAATTGACCGACTTGAATCATTCCGCTATGATCCGCCGTTGCTTATCATCGCCGCGCGAGGGATATCCAAGCAAGGAAGGGGCGCTTCATGTTGAGGGTCGGACTGATCGGTTATGGTTACTGGGGGCCGAATCTGGCGCGGAACTTTTCCGCCAACCCCAAATGCAAGCTCATTCGCGTCGCCGATATGAGCGAGAAACGTCGCGCCGCCGCTCAAGCAACGTTCCCTTGGATCGAAACCGCCGACCGTGCAGAATCGGTTACGCAAGCCGCGGATATTGATATCGTGGTTGTCGCAACGCCTGTTCTCTATCACTTCGATCTCGCCAAGACCGCCCTCGAAAATGGCAAGCACGTCTGGGTCGAAAAGCCGATGACCTCGACCTCGGCTCAGGCAAAAGAATTGACCGCGCTCGCCGAGAAAAAGGGACTCACCTTGATGGTGGATCATACGTTTCTTTTCACCGGCGCGGTGCAGAAAATGAAGGAGCTTGTCACCACAGGCGAATTGGGCGATCTCTTTTACTACGATTCCGTCCGCGTTAATCTGGGTCTCTTTCAATCCGACGTGAACGTCATTTGGGACCTTGCGCCTCACGATCTCTCGATCATGGATTTCCTGCTTGGACCTTCCGCAAGAGCAGTCAGCGCGCAAGGACGGGCACACTTTAACAATGGACTCGAAGACGTGGCCTACCTCTGCGTCTTTTACGACAACAATCTCATCGCGCACTTCCACGTCAATTGGCTCTCACCCGTAAAAATCCGGCAGACGCTTGTCGGCGGCTCCAAGAAAATGCTCCAATGGGACGACCTCAGTTCGGACGAAAAAATTAAAATTCACAGCAAAGGCGTCGAGATGAAAAGCGACGAGGAACGCAATCGGTTTTTGGCGGAATATCGGATCGGCGATATGTATTGCCCGAAGATTCCAAGCATCGAAGCCTTAAGCGCGGAAGTCGCTTACTTCGCCGATTGTATCGAGAACAAAAAAGCTCCTCACAATGACGGTCATGCCGGAACGCGCGTCGTATCCATCCTCGAAGCCGCCGACCGCTCGCTCAAAAGTAAAGGCGGATTGGTGACGCTCTAATGGAATCCTATAATCGCATCGCTCCAAGCGTGAAGCTCGGCCAAGACGTAAAACTCTTCGGTTTCATCAACGCCTATGGATGCGAGATTGGCGACCGAACCAAAGTCGGCTGCTTCGTCGAAATCCAGAAAGGGGTGACGATTGGCGCAGATTGTAAAATCTCCAGCCACAGTTTTATCTGCGAGGGCGTCATCATTGAGGACGGCGTTTTCATCGGCCACAACGTGACGTTCATCAACGACAAGTTTCCGCGCGCGATCAATCCTGACGGTTCCATGCAGACCGAAGCCGATTGGTCGGTCGTCCCGACCCGCATCGAAAAAGGGGCGTCTATCGGTTCGAGCGTCACAATTCTTTGCGGCGTGTCCGTCGGTGCAGGTGCCATCATCGGCGCGGGAAGCGTCGTCACGAAGTCCGTACCTGCGGGCGAAATCTGGGCGGGCAATCCCGCCAAATTCATGAAAAAGGTGAAATAACGGCATGCAAATGGAAGTCCCGTTTCTTGACTTGAAAGCCCAGCATCGCGCGATCAAAGCCGAAATCTTGTCGCTTTGGGAAGAGATTCTCGATTCAGCGGGGTTCATCGGCGGACCGCACGTCTCCGCGCTCGAAACCGAATTCGCCGCCGCCGGAGGAGCCAAGCATTGCGCCGTCGTCAACAGCGGTACCGACGCGCTCCGATTCCTTTTCATGGCGCTCGATATCAAACCGGGCGACGAGATCATCACGACTCCCCACACCTTCATCGCGACGACCGAAGCGATCTCGCAGGCGGGCGCAAAGTTCGTTTTCGCGGATATTGATCCGAACACCTATTGCATTGATCCCGCGAAAATCGAAAAGGCGATCACACCTAAAACCAAGGGGATCGTCCCCGTCCATCTCTACGGCCAGACCGCCGACATGGACGCCATCAATGCCATCGCGAAGAAGCACGGTCTTTGGGTCGTCGAAGACGCCTGTCAGGCTCACCTCGCCGAATATAAAGGACGGCGCGCGGGTTCCATCGGCATCGGTGCGGCGTTCTCGTTTTATCCGGGAAAAAATCTCGGCGCGTGCGGCGAAGGCGGCGCGATCACGACTGATGATGCGACCCTCGCGGCGAAAGTTCGCATGATCCGCGATCACGGCCAAGCCCAGAAGTATTATCACGACGTTGAAGGTTACAACGGTCGCGAGGATTCGATCCAATGCGCGGCGTTGCGCGTAAAATTGAAGCGCCTTCCCGCATGGACAGCATCTCGTCAGGCCCACGCCGCGCGCTATGCTGAAAAGCTTAAGGGCAATCCGAAGATCAAACTTCCCGCGACCGGCGAAGGCTGCAAACCTGTCTATCACCTCTTTGTCGTGCAGGTGGATAACCGAGATCAAGTCGCCGAGAAGCTGAAAGCCAAAGGCATCGCGACGGGACTGCATTATCCGATTCCCCTTCACCTCCAAAAGGCGTATGCCTATCGCGGCATGAAGGAAGGCGATTTCCCGCTGACCGAAAAAGCGGCAAAGCGAATCCTCTCGTTGCCGATGTTCCCCGAGCTTACGAATGAGCAGATTGATTACGTCTGCGCATCGCTGATTGAGGCCGTCGGCTAAGAAGGAATATCTAACCGCAAAGAACGCAAAGAACGCGAAGCGAAGAACAATTCTTCGCTGTTACGAAAGTCTCTTCTTCCATGTAGCTTTTATTTCTTTGCGCATTTTGCGCCCTTTGCGGTTAAGTATTTGGATTCTACTGCCAGAGAATAGTTCGAATGGAAAACGCAACTTCCACTCCCTCCGCCGACGCGCCGCGCGAGAAACTCAAATCGGGCGTGAGCTTCGTCCTCTTTGTCTATAACGAGGAGAACCTTTTGGAAGATTGCGTCAACCGATGCCTCGCCGCGCTCGAACGCGATTGCGAGGACTTCGAAATTGTTCTCCT
This sequence comes from uncultured Candidatus Sumerlaeota bacterium, assembly GCA_964586185.1. Classification (GTDB taxonomy): domain Bacteria; phylum Sumerlaeota; class Sumerlaeia; order MVZB01; family JAJFLK01; genus CAZPIK01. Next base: position 6,568 of record CAZPIK010000095.1, read on the forward strand.
CGACGACGGCAGCAAAGACGGGACGGGCAAAGTGATGAAGCGACTTGCGGACGCAAATCCGAGCCGCCTCGTCTTCGTACCGAATATCATCAACTTGAACGTCGGAATCGCGATCCAGCGCGGCATAGCTGCGGCAAGCAAAGAGTTTGCGGTTTATGACGGCGTGGACCTTCCTCTTGCTCCCGATGACGTTGCCGAACTCGTCCGACACATGAACGGCGAAAAAGACAACGCCGACGTGCTTCTGCTCGACCGCACGTCGTTCTCGGGTTATACCCGTTGGCGCTGGATTACCTCCAACGTCAACCGCCTGCTTCTAAAAATCCTTTTCGGATGCCCCTACCGCGACATGAACTACTCGCAGATGTTTCGAACGAGCATCGTGCGCGACATCCAACCAATCGGAAAAAGCCCCGCCTTCACCGCGCCCGAATATATCTTCCGCGCGATGCGTCGGGGCTACAAAGTGAAGTCCATCCCGACGACCTATCACGCACGCCCCGTCGGAACCGGCTCGCTCGGCAAACCGCACGACATCCTCTGGAGCATGTACGACATGTTCCGGTTTCGTTTCACGATGTGGGGAAAAATCAAACCCAAAGACCCAGCCTGAAATTGTATTTGAAGGGCGTGGCACACTTGTCACTACCCATGACTCAATATGAGGACAAGCAATGCGCACACTTTGACGTGCAAAAGATTCAGCCCGCGAAGCGGGCGACGTAATAAAGCCCAGGGTGAAGCGAGCCGCAGGCGAGCGAAACCCTGGGTAGACGTCCCCAGGATTCCAAGACCCGGATGGGGCGACGGAAAATCAAATCATCAGCCTTTAAATCGTGATAAAAGTGCGAAATTAAAACCTAAGATTCGCTTTTGTAATTCTTCTCTCGCGCGTCTTTCAGTTTCTTAAGCTGCGCGGCTCGCGAATCATGCAGCTTGGCCACGAGCGCTTCGGCCTCCTTTTGTCCGGCTGCCGATGCTTTCGCCAACGCCAATTGCGCAAGCTCGATCTCATGCTCGCGAATCAGGATGTCGAGAAGAAACGGATACGAAAGGTAATTCCATTCGGCAAAAGCGGGATTTGATCCCCCTTGCAGTGGAATCCCATCCAACTTCTCGATGAGCGTTAGAATCTCAGTCGTCAAAGCTTCGTCCGATTGCGCGATTTCTTTCACGATTGAAAGTGCGCCCTTGTCGGCGTCCGTCGTGTAGGGATTGGTCGTGAGTAAATATTGGGCGGTCGAGTGAACCGTCTTGTTGAGGCAAAGGTTCAACGCGGCAATTGCGGCTTCGGTTTGTTCGGTGGCAACGGCGGTCATGGTCAATCCTTAGCGTTCAAAGAGAAGAGCCAAATCGTAAACGTGAGCGGCGAGAAGAAAGAGCACAATCGTCGAAGCGCCATAGAACGAAAGCGCGGTCCAATTGAAGAAGCCGATTTTGAGCGGCGCTTCTTCCTTCGCCGCGTCAAAGACCATGGTCTTGATGATCTTCAAATAGTAGTAAGCGGAAACGCCGGTATTGACCGCCGCGATGATGAGGAGCGAAAAATAAAACCACGCGCCCGTCGTCATCGCCGCGCCAACCTGCGCCGCCGCTCCAGCATTCGCCACGGCCTTAAAGAGCCACATTTTCCCGATGAATCCTGCCGTCGGCGGAATGCCCGTCAGCGAGATGAGAAAAAGAATCATCAGAATCGCCAGCATAGGGCTGCGGGAGATCATCCCCCGATATGAATCGAGACTCGCGCTGCCCGTTCGATTGATCATCACGATCACGACGCCGAATGCGCCCAAGTTCGTGAAGGCATACATCACGAGATAGAACAGCATGGCTTCGAGCGATTCGTTGCTGAAAGTCGTCATCCCCATCAAAATGTAACCCGCGTGCGCAATTGAGGAATACGCGAGAAGTCGTTTCAAGTCGGTCTGTCGCAGCGCGACCAAATTTCCAACCGTCATTGAGGCGGCGGAAAGAATCCAGAAGAGCGATGTAAGGTGACCATCGGCGACCAATGCTTGAAGCGCACCTCGTGCAGCTTGCAGGCTTTCCGGAACCACCGGGCCCTCTATCGTAAAGAGCGGAAGCGAGACTCGGAAAAGCGCGGAGAACCCCGCAGCTTTGGAAACCACAGAGAGAAAAGCCGTAATCGGCGTCGGCGCACCCTGATAGACGTCGGGCGCCCAGAAATGAAACGGCGCCGCCGCAACCTTGAAACCAAGTCCGCCCATGACCAGCGCAAAAGCCAGCAGAACGGCCATCGGATCACTCTCGCGCATGGCAATATTGAAAACCGATTGCCGAATATCGAGCGTCCCCGCCATGCCGTAAATGTAACTGATCCCGAAAAGCATGACGCCCGACGCGACCGAACCATAGAGAATGTATTTCAGCGAGGCCTCCGCCGAGTTCCGATTGTGCTTAAGATACCCCACCAAAACATATGAGCAGAGCGAAAGCGTTTCGAGCGAGAGGACGAGCATCAAATAATTATTCGATGAGACCAGAAACGAGCCGCCCAGAACAGTCGCCAGCAGGAGCGTGTAGTATTCGCCCTGCCGATAAGGCTTGAGTTCGGGATTCCCGATGGAGAAGAAAACGGTCGCCAGCGAGCCGACATAAAACAGAACTTTGAAAAAGTCGCTCAGTTTGTCCACGACAAGCAATCCGCTGAACGCGCTGATGGGACCCGTAAGAGCGTTCCCCGCGCTATCGCCCGTCATATAGGTGATAAAAACGGAATGATAGCGATTCCCATAAGTGAGAAGCACCATGAGAAGCGCGAGAGACAACCCCGCAACGCTGAGAACTGCGCTCCAACGCGCCGAGATGACCTTGTCACGCGTCATCGCATCGAAGAGCACAACCGCGCAAAGCGTCATGATCAGCGCCAACTCGGGCAACATGAAATTCAGGTCTGTGAAAATCTGCGAGAGCGTCATGAGTCGCGTCGGCCTTACTTAATGATCTGGACGAAGAGGTCCGTCGTCGAGGTGAAGATGTCCATCGCCAGCACGGGTAATACCCCGAATACAATTGAGGCAATCGCCAGCGGCACGAGCGTGATCAATTCCACGCCGTCGCAATCGGGATAGCTTTCGTGCTCTGGTTTGAGTTTACCCAGAAACACCCGCTGGATCGCCCAAAGTATGTAGCCCGCCGTAAAGACGACACCGATTGTCGCGATGGCCGTTACAAGCGGCATTCCCTTAAATCCACCGATGAAAACCATAACCTCGCTGATGAATCCGCTCATGCCGGGCAAGCCGAGTGCGGCAAAGAAACCGACCATGGCGAGCGCGAAATATACCGGCATTTTGAGCGCCATCCCACCGAACCGCGCAATTTCACGATGATGCGCGCGTTCATAAAGCACACCGACCAAAAGGAACATCATGGCCGACGAAGTGCCGTGCGTGAACATTTGAAAGATCGCGCCATTGATACCCTCGGTGTTCAGCACCGCGATGCCCAGCAGGACGTAACCCATGTGACTCACCGACGAATAGGCGACCAATTTTTTGAAATCGGTTTGACCCATCGCGCAAAGAGCGCCGTAGATGATATTCACGACGGCCAGAATCGCCATGAAGCCGCCCAGATATTGCCCCACTTCCGGAAGCAACGGCCAATTGAGCCGCAGGAAGCCGTAGCCGCCCATCTTAAGAAGCACGCCCGCCAGAATGACTGAGATCGGCGTCGGCGCTTCGACGTGCGCGTCGGGCAACCATGTATGGAACGGGAAGATCGGAACTTTGATCGCGAAGCCGATGAAGAGCCCGAAGAAGAGAAGCACGTGCAGCGTATTAACATTGCCTTCAGCATCGCGGAGCGCACCAAACGGCTGCTGCTGAATGAGCGCAGGAATGTTAAACGAATCTGCCGCATGCCCGATTTTTCCCATCTGATAATAGAAGGCGAGCATCGCAATTAGGATGAGAATCGAGCCGACGAGGGTATAGATGAAGAATTTGATCGCGGCGTATTCGCGGCGCGGTCCGCCCCAAAGCCCGATCAGGAAATACATCGGCAGAAGCATGATTTCCCAGAACACATAGAACAGCACGAAATCGAGCGAAACGAAAACGCCCATCATGCCCGTGACGAGAAGTAGATAGAGCGCGTAGAAACCTTTCACCTGTTTCTTGATCGTAAACGCCGAGAAAGTCGCAAGGAACGAAAGGAAACCGGTCAATGCAATCAGGATGACCGAGAGTCCGTCAACACCGAGACGATAGTTGATGTAGAAACCGGGAATCCATGGAACGTCCACGTAAGTCTTCGCGTCGTACCATGTTTTGTAGTTGCCGGGATCGGAGCCAATATCGGATGGGACAAAAATCGCGACGAGGTAAAGCGAGCGCAGGAATTCGACGCCGGTGACCCCCACGGTGAACGCGCGAATAAGCCGCGTGCGATGTGCCGGCAGGCAAAGGACTCCCGCCATACCCAAAATGGGCCAGAAGGTTAAGAGAGTGAGCAGCCACTTATCCATATTCGCCATCCTCGCCTAGTCTATTCGCCGCGCCATTTTACGCGACGAAGAATACAATCCCAGTCACAATGAGCACCCCAACCCCGATAAAGAGGAGGTAGTGCCGGATTTTTCCGCTCTGTGCCACGGCCAGTCCTTCGCCGCTGGTTGATGCCATGAGAGCCGCGCCGTTGACCGCGCCATCCACAACCCAATTGTCGAAGAGCCGAGTAACGAAAGCCGCCACAACGCCTAAAAGGCCAACGAAATTGACGATCCCGTCAATCACAATCCGGTCGAACGCCGCCATGAACTTAATCAACACGTGCGTTCCACCGAGGAAAATGAATCCGTACATCTCGTCAAAATAGTATTTGTGAAGAAGGAGGTTGTAGAGCGGGCGAACTCGACGGGCGACCAGCGCAGGCTGGATGATCGTGACGCCGTGTTTCGGCAGGTAAGTGATCGCAGCGATCATGACACCAATGCCGGCAACGATAATCGACAGAGCAAGTGCGACCCCATGTGCCCATCCCCCGACGCCCAAATGTCCCTCATGAGCGTGTTCTTCGGTATGTCCCGAAGCAGCGTCGACATGTTCGGTCGCGTGTTCTTCTGCGTGAACCGGAGCCGCGTGCTCCAATTTGGCCAGCGCGTCAATCGTCACCTGTCCCCCAGCGGGTTGGCCGTGCGCCTCATGATAATGCTTGTAGTTGGCGAGAATCGTAACGCGGTCGGGAGGAGGAGCGATCTTCTCAAACCAGCCCCCGAAAAAGACACCGCCCGCAACAAGAGCTAACGCACCCAAAAGCATGAGCGGAAATTTCATCGCCCAAGGCCCCTCGTGCGCGTGGTCGTAAGCGTGATGATCGCGCGGCTCACCCCAGAAGGTGAGAAAGTATTGGCGGAACATATAGAAAGCAGTGAGAAGCGCGGTCGAGAAACCGATCAGCGGCAGCAGCCAGTGCGCAGGATGATCCATTGCGAACTGAAGCGTAGCACCGAGAATCCTATCCTTGCTTTGATAGCCAGACGTGAATGGAAATCCGATGATTGCAAGCACACAACAAAAATACGTCCAATGCGTAACCGGAATTTTCTTCCATAAACCGCCGTATTTGCTGAGCGACTGCTCGTGGTGCATCGCGTGGATGACCGAACCGGAGCCGAGGAATAATCCCGCTTTGAAAAAGGCATGAGTCGTAAGGTGGAAAAGTCCGGCGTAATAACCCATGACCACGAACCCGCCAACGCCGAGCGACATCATCATGTACCCGAGCTGGCTCAAGGTCGAATAAGCCAAAACTTTTTTAATATCATCCTGAACAACGGCAATGGATGCGGCAAAGATTGCGGTGATCCCGCCGATATAAGCGACGCACAGGAATGCTTCGGGAGTGAAGATCGGATAAAGCCGACCGACCAAATAAACTCCGGCGGCAACCATCGTCGCGGCGTGGATGAGCGCGCTGACCGGCGTCGGACCTTCCATCGCGTCGGGAAGCCAAACGTGGAGCGGGAACTGCGCTGATTTTCCCATCGCGCCGAAGAAAAGTCCCAGCGCGGCAAGTGTCTGCCATGACGCGCGAAGCCCAAGTCCGGGAATCATGATTTCATCGGTCATGAGTCCGCCTGCGCCCGATGCCGCGAAA
>CAZPIK010000096.1:0-4858 GCA_964586185.1 uncultured Candidatus Sumerlaeota bacterium
CTGGCGCAGCGGGATCGGCACCTCATCCATGCGATACGCCGTCCCCGCGCGATGGATGCCGAATCGCTCGCCGAGCGTGCAAAACCCTATTTCACCTCGGTTGAAATCCGCCGGACGCTCAGTGAAGCCCTTGAGCTTGCCAAATCGAGAATTGGGAACTATGATAAGGTGTGCGTTGTAGGCTCGGCCTTTAGTGTCGCCGAAGCGCTGGAGTGGGAATTCTCCCATGCCCTCTAATCCGACACCCACTAAAACAGCCCGCAAACTAAGCCGCGCCCAAGTGATGGAAATCCTTGAGCGCAATTGCCGACTTTATCGCGACGAAAATACGTTTGTTCCCTACCTCGTCGAGCTAGCCATGTATCTGCTCGAATACGAATACAATTGGGAGGAATCCGGGACGCAACCACCCAAGTTTACGCATGCTTCCCAACCCGCAAAGGGCCGCTCAACCGAATCAAGACCCATCAGTATGACTCAAATCCCCCTGAAAGGGAGCGCGATCACGCCAAAGCCTTCGCGCCATTGCCCTCATTGCGGTAGCGGCATTGGCGAGGAACTCGTCTGTCCCGTCTGCCGAAATTTGTCGCGCTAAAATATATTTAAGCCAACGTTGCCACTGTTGCCGTTCCGCTTTCGCGCGGGGAGGCCGATTCATCGCGCCTTTGGGCGGGGGATTCTTTGCGTCCCGGTTGAGTCGGATACGCGATGCGGTGATGGAAGCGCGCCTTCAAGGTTGAAATGAAGGATTCGCGAATCAGGAAAAGATCGCGCATGGTGAGATCGCATTCGTCGAACTGACCGTCGTTGAATCGCTCGTTAATGGATTGGGTGACGACGCGGCGAAGCTCGTTTTCGTTCACCTGCGATTGCGTGAAGGTCGCCGTCACCGTCGCTTCGACCGAATCGGCCATGAGCACAATGGCGGCCTCGACGGTCTGCGGTTTGGGTCCGGGGTAACGAAATTCCTCCTCGCGAACGGTGTCGGTTGTTTCGGTTTCCTCGTAGCGACGTTTAGCTTCGTAATAGAAATAACGAATAAGACTCGTGCCGTGATGCTGCGGAATAAAATCGACAACCTTCGGGGGAAGCCCGTACTTGCGACCGAGTTCTATCCCCTCTTTCACATGGTTCTTGATAATGAGTGTGCTCATATAGGGGGAGAGTTTTGAGTGCGCTTTTTTGTCCTCGATCGTCACCTGATTTTCGGAGAAGAACTTAGGCTTAAGCATTTTGCCGATATCGTGGAAATAAGCTCCTGAGCGGACGAGCAGATAGTTCGCGCCGATGGATTCCGCCGCGGATTCGGCAAGTTTCGTGACGTTCAAGACGTGCTGATACGTCCCCGGAGCCTTGTCTTCGAGCATTCGCATGAGTTCGTGCTGCGGCCCCGTGATTTCGAGAAGCCGCAGATCGGTCACGACTCCAAAGAACCGCTCGAAGACCGCGACGAGCGCCGGAGTCACGATGGCGCAAATGATGCCGTTGAAAAAAGCTCCGACGATATGACTGGGATCGAGTTCGGCGGGCATTTGAAAAAGCGAGAGGAGCCAAACCGTGAGCATATTGACGAGGCTCACGCGCATGCCGGCCATGAGAACGTCCCAACGCGAGCGAATGGATTGAAGGGCGATGACCGACGTAAAGCCGCCAAAAAGCGAAAGGATATAAAAGGCGGGCGAATGACCCAGCGCCACGCCATAAAGAATCGTCGTGACGAGCACGAGGACGAACCCCACCTGCGGACCAATGATGACCGCCGAGAGCATACCGATGAACGAAATCGGAAAGAGAACCCACTGAAGATCGGGATCGGCCGTGAACTCGACGGCGCGACCCGCGACAACAACAATCAACACGGGGAGGCAGATGAGCGTGATGTTCGAAGGCGTGAGCGAAACTCCGCCTCGAAATCGAACCCAATAAAATCCGACCGCGACGAAACTGAGAAGCGTTAAAAGCGCGACGCCTGCAAAACGATAATAATAAGCCTCGCGACCCAGCATGTTGACGGCATGCACGGCCGAGGCCTGCGTAGAATTGAGCCGTTCGCCGCCGCGGGCAATCAAATCGCCCCGCGCATAAATCTTCATCACAGGCTCATGATCCACGAGCTGAAGCAGCTGCGAAAGATTGGCGTCCGTTTTAATCCGGTCGAATTCGAAGTTGGGCGCCATCACCTGCATCAAGATTTTTGCGGCAATTTCGATGATCGGACGATCTTCGCCCGACGGATAGAAAGTTCGGATTTCGTTCTCGATGAGATGACGCCTCACGTCCACCGGCCACGCAAGCGGATCCGCATCCGAAGCGATTTTGTCGAGATCGGGAGGAATGCCGTTCAGGGCCATCTGTTTCATATTGCGGTTTGCGAGAAAGAGTCCCTTATCGGCCACCATGATTCGGGTCGCGAGCATTCGCTCGATGATCTTGTCGAGATCGGCGTGAAGCTGATAGAGATTCGAATTCTTATAAAGGACGTTCAGGTCTTCGTTTCGCAGACGGATCGTCGCCTTGGCGTAAATCTCGTCGGCGATCTTCTGAACATCCGCGCCCGTTTCAGGTTTGTTGGCGAGGATAATATCGAAACCGAGTCCAAGTTTTCGGACGGCATCGGCGCGGACTTGCGGTTGAAACGTCCAGATGCGCGGATAGTTCTGACGGAGGCGCTCGCGTTCGCGCGTATTGGCTTCGATGTTAATGACTTCAATCCGGGCGGGCGCGGTGATGTCGTATTGAGCCGTTTCGCCCGGATGTTCGACTGAGATTTCGAGGATGGGGGCAAGAGCGGCCAGCGTGAGCGCGAGCCAAAAGCCCGCAACAACAAGCGCGCGCGGATCGAGTTTATCTTTGCCGATCCGCTTTTTCGCGCCTGCGCGTTCTGCGGCTTGAACGGCGGCCAGCGCGGTGGAGGGCGTCTTACTTTTGCCCATGGGACTCGTATGCCTGAATGATTTTTTGCACGAGGGGATTGCGCACCACGTCGCGCCGGGTGAACCGAACGAATTCGATCTCCGGCACATCCACCAGGATTTTTTCAACGTGCGCCAAGCCCGAAAGTTTGTTGCGCGGAAGGTCCACCTGCGTCACGTCCCCCGTAATGACGAGCTTGCTTTCGAAGCCCATCCGCGTAAGGAACATCTTCATTTGCTCGATGGAAGTATTCTGCGCTTCGTCGAGAATCACGAAGCTGTTGTTGAGCGTGCGGCCGCGCATGAAGGCGAGAGGCGCGACCTCGATCGTGCCGTTGCCGATGAACTCCTTGATCTTTTCCGCCTCCATCATTTCATAGAGCGCGTCATAGAGAGGCCGAACGTAAGGGTCGAACTTTTGCGCGATGTCGCCCGGCAGGAATCCCAAATGTTCGCCCGCTTCGACGACGGGGCGGACGAGGATGATGCGGTCGGCCTTTCCTTCCGTTAAGTGCGCGACGGCCATGGCCATCGCGAGATAAGTTTTTCCCGTTCCCGCCGGTCCAATGCAAAAGACAACGTCCTTGGTCTGAATCGCGTTGATGTAGTGGCGCTGAGCGGCCGTAAGCGGCATCAGCCGACTGCGGCGATTTGGCATTTCGACGCTGGCGCCGAGCAACTCCTGCACATGACGCGGCCCGTCGCCATTGCCCTCCTCGCTGTGGATGAGGGCGTGGTGAAGTTGCCGGTCGGTCAACTCGACTTTCAGATCGCGCTGCGCTCCGAGCAAATCGTTGATGACGCGGAAGGCCGTTTCGACCTCCGCCTCCGTTCCCGTAACGCGGATTTCGTTACCGCGCGGAATGACCTTGGCTTTGAGCTTCGCTTGGATTTTGCGAAGCTTGCGGTCTTGATCACCGCAAAACGCCAAAACCTCGTGTTGATCGAGCGTGATGACTTTCTGCACTTTAGGGGAGAGAGCGATGGGCGCGTTCCTCGCGATGGCCTTAATGGTACCCGCCCAAATTTTGGGCTGTCAAGGGGTTACCACTTTTTCGGACGGCTGGTGATGTCGCCATACGCCCCGCGCCAATAAAGCAAGGGCGATCCCTCGGCGATTTTCGCGCTTTTAATCGCGCCGACAAAAATATCGTGATCGCCCGCCGGCACGACGTTTACGACTTCGCATTCCATCGAGGCAAGGGCATCAGTCAGGATCGGGCAGCCGGTCGCTCCGCCACGTTCGTGCGGAACGCCCTCAAATTTGTCCTCGATGCGACTGGCGAATCGGTTTGAAATTTCCTCCTGCTTATCGGAAAGAAAATTGACTGAGAATTTTCGGGCGGACTTGAGCGTTTCGTAGCTCCCCGCTTTGTGATCCACGCAAACAAGGCAAAGCGGCGGATCCATAGAAACCGATGAGAAGGCCGTCGCGGTGAGACCCCAGAGTTTGCCTGCGGCGTCGGCCGTCGCGACGACCGTAACGCCCGAGGCAAATGAAGCCATGAGGGATTTGAATTCGTCTTTGGTGATGTTGTTGCTCATCGTTTTGGAAGTCCTTTTGCGCTTGATTAGAACTCAAGCGTTGAATGTATTCAACAAGTGCCGAGTGAAGAGGATCGTATTTCCGATTGCAAAGGTTGGCTCTCCGGACCGACGTCGGGTCGGCGGAAATGGATTCGTGAAGCGCCGTCCCCCAAAACGGATGGGCATCCGAAATTGCCCTATCGTTCATTTTGTTAAGGAAAAATTCCGGCGTTTCCCCCTTAATAGGGGGTCATTGACCCGAAATGTCGTGCAAAGCTAGTGGATGGAAACATGGCCAGCGAAACCGCCGAGGAAAATAGCCCCGATGAAATCAAGGCGACCCCTTCGTCGCCGAATGCGAATTATTGGACTCTGGCCTTTTGGGCGGGCGTCCTCTTCATCCTCTTTACGCATCTCTA
>CAZPIK010000096.1:4958-12630 GCA_964586185.1 uncultured Candidatus Sumerlaeota bacterium
GCGACGATGCGATTGGCCCCCGCGCTTTGTTCCCTCGCCGTGATGTTCACCGTTTGGAAGCTCCGGCGCGATATCGGAATATGGGAATCGTATCTCGCGATTATTTTCATCGGCATCTCGCCGACGTTCACTTACGTGGCGCGGTTCATCCGCCCCGATTACCTCGTGGTCTATCTCTATATGGGTGTGATCCACGCGGGATGGCGATACGCGCAAAAGCCCTCCGGCTTACGCCTCATGCTCTTTCTTTTCCTGAGCTGGACGGCCAGCATGACGCACGAAACGTACGTCATTTACTTTTTCTTCATGATCACGTTCGGAATTGGGAACGTCATCCATGGGTGGTGGCACAAGAAAAAATGGAGTGAGATTCCCTACGCTCGCGAGGTCATCTGCGCCTTCAAGGAGCATTGGTGGGCGCTGATTCTCGGCAACGCGCTCGGCTTTTTTTGGACGATGCTGTTTCATACATCGTTTTTCAATTACACACAGAGCAGCACTCAGTGGGGACGATTCGGGCATTTTGTGGGGCAGATCGAATCGTTCAACTTTTGGCTCAACGAAAGCCAAGGCCACCGTATTTGGGCGCCGTTCCATTTCTACCTCATTCATCTGTCGTGGTACGAACTCCCGTTCCTTGTGTTCTTCGTCTATTCGATTGTGCGGGTGATGTGGGCTGAATCGCCCGGACCCAAGCGTGCGCGTTTGCGCCTTTATTTTTGGGGATGGCTCGCCGCCAGTCTCATCATCTTTTTCTTCCCGGCGTTTTGGTCCGATTTCAAAGGCGACCATTTCTGGAACTGGGAATTCGGTCAGCGCGATACTTATTGGGATAAGAAAATTCACATGACGATGGGGCTGCATCTCTGGTTGTTCTTCCAGTGCCTTCTCGTCGTTTTTGTTACAGGCTGGATTCACCTGTCAAAGGGGCGGATTTTTCACGCGATGTGCGATTACTGGACGGTCGGAAGTTTTCTCGCGTATGGATACGCGGGCGAAAAAGTCCCCTGGGTCACCGCGCATATCGTCCTGCCCATGATGCTTTCGTGCGGAATGTATGCGGCCATGGTGATTCGCAAGTTCTATCCCGATTGGATGGCGCGGGTCGAGGCAAGCGCGTCCGGATTGCCGATGCCCGTTCCTTCACAAAAGGTTTCGGCGACGGCGGAATTGACTCATAAGGAACGCCGCGCACTTGCGAGAAAAGAGCGCGCGGCTGCGGGTGAAACGCCTGAAGAAGGCGCAAGTCTTGCTCAACACATTATCGCAGTGACGACGGGCATTTGTCTTGTTTGGACGCTCTACGTTCATTACATCACTGTTTTTCGTCAGCCGGGTTCGCCCATCGAACGGCATTCGTACGCCTCCTCGCACACTCACTTCCACGAGACCTACCAATACATCGCGCAGGCTTCTGCGAAATCTATTGATCCCAAGGACGGGAAGTACACGACGCCGATTGCGTTCGGCGGTCAACCGGGCTGGCCGCTCAACTGGGTGCTGCGCGATTGGAAAAACAAGGTGGATTTGGGAACGAATGAAACGACCAAGACCTACACGAACCCGATGCGGATCATGGTCGGGATGAACACCGGCGGAACGCAGGAGGCCGAGTGGGTCATCATAGACAGCGACATGATGAACGTCTGGTCGCCGAAGCCTCGGTTCCTGAACCGCTACGATTGGGGCTTCTCGCGATTCCGGCATTATTGGCAACCCGAACCGCTCAAATGGCAGACGATGAAGAAACTCGGATTACTCATGATGAACCCCGCGCGGCTAACGCCCGAACGGCAGGCGGAGCAGAAACTTTGCAGATCAGAGTGGTCGAAGTTCTTGGTCGCTTACTTCATCCGCGACGAGGAGCTTTCGCGCAACGACGCCCCCTACCAATGGCGTTCCATGGACGGCTATGAATCGTATTGGGGCAAATTGAAAACGACGGCGGCGGAACCTCCGCCAGCAAATCCGTAAAGGTCCATACAACAAAGATCTAAACGCGAAGGACGCAGAGGACGCAAAGGAATATCGGGATAACTTGGCGTAAAGTCTTGTTCAGTGTTTTCATGATTTTTATTCCTTTGCGTCCTCTGTGTCCTTTGCGTTTCATTCATTTGCGTTTCGATCCCGTTATTTTGAAAACTCGATGAAGGAGCCTTGAAATATGAACTTGTTTCGATACTCGGTAAAGAGTCCCTTGTCATTCCTGCTGCCTCTCGCGCTTGCGACGCTCATCGCGGGATGCGGCGGCGAGAAAACTGCAAGCGACGACGGCGGGAAGTCACAAGAGCAATCGGCGAGCGATGGAGCGACTAAAGCGGCGGGCAAGCCTCATTTTGCTTTCGTCACCAACAGCGCCTCGACGTTTTGGACCATCGCGGAAAAGGGAGTGCGCAAGGGCGAGGCCGAGTTCGGAGTCGAGGTCGAGATGCGCATTCCGCAATCGGGCGCGGTGGATGAGCAGCAGCGCATCATCGAGGACCTCATCGCGAAAAAGATCAACGGCATGGCGATCTCGCCGATTGATCCGGCGAATATGACGGGCATCTTGAACGAAGCGGCGGCGCGGATGCCGCTCATCACGCAGGATTCCGACGCCGCAAAATCGAATCGCCTCGCTTACATCGGCACGAACAATTACGAGGCGGGCAAGATCGCGGGCGAGGAAATCAAGAAGGCGCTCCCCGGCGGCGGCAAGCTGATGATCTTCGTCGGTCGGCTCGACGCGCAAAACGCCGTGGATCGTCGCCAAGGAATTCTTGATGCGATCAAAGGCGCGAACATTGAACTCGTGGATACGCGCCTCGATTACGCCGATCAGGCCAAGGCCAAACAGAACGTCGAGGACACTCTCGCGGCGCATCCCGATATCAACGCTCTCGCGGGATTGTGGTCATACAATGGTCCCGCGATTCTTTCGGCAGTGACGGCGGCGGGAAAAGTCGGGCAGATCAAGATCGTTTGTTTTGACGAAGAGGAAATGACGCTGCAGGGAGTCGCCGACGGCGCGATTTCCGCGACCATCGTCCAAAAGCCGTTCGAGTTCGGCTACCAATCGGTGCGGCTGCTGGCGGAGATTCACAAAGGCGACAAAAGCCGGATTCCCGAAAGCCGGATGATTGATACGGGCGTGCTGACGATCAACTCGGCAAACGTCGCAGAGTTCCGCGAGAACCTCAAGAGATTGGTAAGCCCTTAATTACAAAGAGAAGAAACAAACGCAAAGACGCACAGACGCAAAGGCACAATGAAAATCATGATGCCACAACGGTGGAGTTGGAAAATGAATGTCGAGGATGGAAGTGCGGAGATGATGCCGTCGAAATCAAATTCTTGTAGTCAGCGGGTTCACCGCTCGAGTGCAAGTGACCTCCTTGCGCCTCTGCGTCTCTGCGTCTTTGCGTTAACTTCTTTAGACCCCATTCGATCGGCGATCCGATGAGCGATCCCGTCACGACTCCCCTCCTCGAAATGCGCTCGATCACGAAGCGTTTCCCGGGAGCGTTGGCTCTCGAAGACGTTGGCCTTACCCTCCGCGCGGGCGAGGTCGTTGCGCTGATCGGCGAAAACGGCGCGGGCAAATCCACGCTCATGAAAATCTTGGGCGGGATTCATCAGCCCGACGAAGGGGAAGTTTTTCTCGATGGCGAATCGGTTCGATTTGCGAGCGTGCAGGAGTCGCTCCGTCGTGGCATCAGCGTTATCCATCAGGAACTTGCACTAGCCGATAACCTCGACATCGCGGGGAATATTTTTTTGGGACGCGAGGCGATCTCCAACCGCTTCCTTCAAACTTTGAATCGGCGCGAGATGAACGCGCGGACTTCGCAGTGGCTTGCGAAGGTCGGATTAGAACGTGCTCCGACGACCCCGATGTCGCGGCTCTCGAACGCCGAGCGGCAACTGGTTGAAATCGCCAAGGCGCTCTCGCGCGATTCGCGCATTGTGGTGATGGACGAGCCGACCTCGTCGCTGACCTCGCGCGAAACGGAATTCCTCTTTAAGGTCATCGCGGATTTGAAATCGCGCGGCATCGGCATTCTTTATATTTCGCATCGCCTCCACGAAATCATCCATCTCGCCGACCGCGTCATTGCGCTTCGGGATGGCCGACGCGCGGGTGAACTTTCGCGCGCCGAAACGACCGAAGACGCGATGATCCGCCTCATGATTGGTCGCGACATCTCGGATTTCTTTCCCGGCGAACGCGGTCAAGCGGGCACGCCGATCCTCTCGGTCGAGGGGCTTCGGCTTTCGAGTCACTCTCCCGCCGTGTCGTTTGAGTTGCGACGCGGAGAAATTCTGGGATTCGGCGGATTGGTTGGCGCGGGACGAACCGAAATCATGCGCGCGCTCTTTGGCCTCGATCCGATTGCCGAAGGGAAAATTCAGATCGAAGGCGAGAACGCCGAAATTCGCGACGTGCGCGACGCCATCGCACACGGCATGGCGCTCGTTCCCGAAGATCGTAAACTTCAGGGACTGATTCTCGAAATGAGCGTCGAGCAGAACGTGTCGCTCGCCGGACTCCGCCGCTATTCGCCGTGGGGGATCATCAACCGAACGGAGCAACGGCGAATCGCGCAGGCGCAACGGGATCGGCTGAACATCAAGACCCCCGATTTGCGGCAACTCGCGGTCAACCTGAGCGGCGGAAATCAGCAAAAGGTCGTGCTCGGAAAATGGCTCGCGCTCGAGCCGCGCATCCTGATCCTCGACGAGCCGACGCGCGGCATTGACGTGAACTCGAAGACCGAAATCTATCGTCTCATGCGCGCGCTCGCGAATAAGGGGGTCGGCGTCGTGATGGTCAGTTCCGATATGGAGGAATTGCTCGGCGTTTCAGATCGCGTGATCGTCATGCGCGAGGGACGGATAGCGGGCGAAATCGAACAATCGGGATTTTCCGAGGAAGCGGTCATGTCGCTCGCGGCGGCAAGGAATTGATTCTTTATTATTTCCTTATTAGCGCTGAAAGCGCGTCTCATTTCTAGCCTAGGGCATCGCCCTAGGTGAACAGTTGCACAAATATTTAGAAGGGCTGAAAGCCCGTTCCAATTGGGGCGGGCTTTCAGCCCTTCCACTTGATGCGACTTCGCGCACCTAGGGCGATGCCCTAGGCTCGAAATGACCACGCGCCAATGGCGCTCAATACAGTCGCGACTTAAATAACCATGTTTCGACTGCTGAAGGAATACGGGGCTAGAAATGCAGGTTAACCCGCATTGATCCGGCAACCGGGCATGGCTCGTTGCAATTGTTCCAATCCGTAAGTCGTGATTCGCGTTCCATAAATTGCTAGATAGCGAAGTGAATTCATCGCGATGAGCGACGGAACTCCGCCATCGGATATTGCCGTTCCCATGATTTCGAGCGAACGAAGCGAATGAAGTTGCGTGAGACGCAATAACCCTTCATCAGTGATGGAAGTTTGAGAAAGGTTGAGGTCTCGCAGGTTTTTCATTGATGCAATCAGCAGAGCTTGGGCGTCGCCGATGGGCGTATTGCGCAGATCGAGACGCCGAAGTTTTGGAAGCGATGCAAGCGCGGCGAGTCCGCGATTTCCGATCGGCAGCTCGCTGAGATTCAAGAGTTCGAGGTTCTTGTGTTGTCCTAAAGTTGCGATACCCAAATCGGTCAGGCGGGTTCCGTAGAGATCAAGCGCGCGGAGTTGTGAGAGTCCGGCGAGTTGGCGGAGTCCCGCGTCGGAGACGCCCGTAAATCGGAGTGAGAGACTTTCGAGACGGCTCATCTGCGCGACCGATTCCATTCCGGCGTCGGTGATATCGGTTCCCCAGACGTTCAGTTCGCGAAGATTTTTGAGCGAATGAAGCGCCTTGATTCCCGAATCGTCTAAAGGGGTTTTGGCCGCCCAGAGCGATTCCAATCCGGTAAGCCGTGCGATGCGTGGCCCATCTTTGAGAGTCAATTCAAACTCTTCGATATTAAGCATGGCGAGGTCGCCCGGATCGAGCAAATCGAGCGCGGCGAGATCGGGCGTGGCGCCGGGAAAGAGATCGAGCCGGAATTCTTTGCCTTCGGCGAATATAAATTTTGTATTTGCGTTACCTGCGGGCGTCCAAGGGGGCGGAATGGACTTTCCCGAATTACGAAAATAGATCGCGCCAATTTCCCGATCGGCGGGAAACTCGACGACGTGACCTTTGATCGTCAATGGAGGTTCCGATTCATCGGGTTCTTGAGCGACGACACTCCGCAAAATCCCGTAAAGCAAAACGATGTAACCCAGCACATTTTTCTTAGAAACCCCAAAGGGGTTTAGTCCCAAAACCCAGGGTTGGCGCGAGCGAAGCAAGCGCCTACCCTGGGGAACGGATATACATGTATGCAACCCCGAAGCGGGTTGCGCCGTTCTCTTTGCGCGAATGCAATTGCGAATGGCGCAACCTCGTTGAGGTTGAAGAATTTGACGAACTTGACCCAGGGTAGTCGCTGTGCGACAACCCTGGGCTTTGGGATTCAACCCCTTTGGGGTTGAATAATTGTAATCTGAAAGGAAGAAAGTCATAGGACGTGATTTCACGTAAAGCAAATATGGCAACGGGAGACGGTCACTTGGTTCGCGTCTCTCAATCACATAGGTGCAACTCTCGCTTGGCGTCCTTGATTTGCGCGGTCAATCGCGGATAGATTCATTTCGTCCGCAGGAACGGCCACAAGAACGACCGGCCATTTTTTCCCCTTCATGCGCGAGATTCCAGACATATCGAATGAGGCGCGGCAATTTGCCCGATACCTGATTGGTCGCGAACCCTCGCCCGAAATCATCGCGCGGTATGCGTCGGGACTTGAAAAGTTGGGTCTTACGACGCCCGTGCCAACCGATGATGGAGTTATCGCCTTTGCCCTTCGTCATCCCGCGTCGCTGCCCTTTTTGGACGCGGCCTCGGGCTTTTTTCGGAAGCAATCCGCGATCAGGAAAAGATTGCTCCTGCTCTCCGCGATATTAGAAACGACGCGCGAGAACGCGGAAATCTACCTACCGCAAATGCAAGGCATCATCGGACTGCTTTTTACTTTATCGCGCGGCGCGGTTCTTTCGCTCGCCGCCGCCGTGCTGGGCTGGCCTCTTCTCCTTTGGGCGGAAAGGTCGCGGCCATGACCGACGTCATCGTTGTCGGCTCAGGAGCCAGCGCCGTGAACGCGGCGTGGCCGCTCGTGCGCGCCGGGCTTCGAGTCGTCATGCTCGATTACGGCAATCGCGATGATCATTACGCTCCGATGATTCCGGATGAGTCGTTCACGCGGATTCGTCGCGACGATGCGCAGCAGCATCGCTATTTTCTGGGCGACGATTTTGAGGGAGTTCCAATGGGCGCGGTGCGGGTCGGCGCGCAATTGACCCCGCCGCGACTTCACATCCAGCGTGACGTCGAGCGACTTCTGCCGCTTGCGTCCGATACGTTTTTCCCGACGGAGAGCCTTGCGCTCGGCGGATTGGCCGACACCTACGGTCGCCGGCTGATGTTCGTCGTCGAGATGGTGGTGTTCGCGCTGTTCCTGACCGGGCTCGCCTGGAGTCCGAGCTTTCCCTGGATGGTGGTCTTCCTGTTCGGCGTCGGGATGGCGCTGGGTTGCGACTACCCAACGGCACATCTGGTCATCTCCGAAAGCATCGCCAGTCGCGACCGCGGCAAGCTCGTGCTGAGCG
>CAZPIK010000097.1:0-12558 GCA_964586185.1 uncultured Candidatus Sumerlaeota bacterium
TGAAGGTTTTACAAAAGATGGGAAGCATATTCTTTACTGTGCACATGACCTGGAAAGGTGCGTTGTTCTACTCCGCAACGGAAAGAAGGTGTTTACTGGTCTCGTCATTGACTGCGATATCCATGATCGTGCGCCTTATGCGTCGTGGATCGGTGATCCTTACTACCATTTGCGAAAATCAAATGAAGACAGGCCAGCGAGAAACTACGTTTATTTGTTGGGCAAACGTAAGGAACGCATTCCACCTTTTTACGAAGTCTGGACTTTCACTGTTTCGCCGAATTACAAGCACTACATGTATGGAGCCGCCGAAGAAGAGATCACGGATAGGAAGGGGAACTTTATCGGCGTACAGTATCTTTACGTGGACGGCAAAAGGCAGAATTTCCCATGTCGAGAAGTCATGTGGGACGAAATGGAGTTTTCGCCCGACAGCCGACGATGGGCGTATGTCGCTCGCGACGCCGAGGATCGCCATCATGCTTTTGTCGGAACAAAGAAAGTGGGTGTTTACGATTTAATTCAGGGACTTCAGTTCAGTCCACGCTCCAAGCGGTTCGGGTTTGTTGGATACTCGGGCAATGCACGTCAAAGAGGCCTTGTTAAACGGCGAAATATTTATAGTTTTTCGAATGCTCGTGCCATCATTGATGGCAAAGTTGTTGATCCCGGCCAATCCATTGAACCTTATAGCCTCACGTTTTCGCCGAACGACCGACATTTTGCATTCATCGGGTTTAGTCAGAGCGCCAAACTGTTACCAAGAACGGGCACATACCGGGTCCATGTGGATGGAAAAGTTGTGGGTGAACACGATTCTTGTTTTGGTCACGGGGGCTGGGTTTCCAATAAGCCCATGTTTTCGTCGGATTCCAAGCGAATCTACTATTATTCAGAATCAGATGGTTCTCTGTATTTCAATGTCGTACCTCTGCGGAATTGAGCGAACTTTATGCTTTCTGTCACCCAAGCACTTGTCCAACTATTGTCCGAAGTCACGCCGCTTTCCATCCGATCATGTTCGCTCGCGCACGCGCATGGGAGGATATTGGCGGAAGATTTGGTATCAAGCCATGATTCGCCGCCGTTTGACGTTTCGGCGATGGATGGGTTTGCCGTTCGTGCTGTGGAATTGAAACAGGCGACGGTGGAACAGCCCGTAGTGCTGCCGGTCCAGCTTGAGATCGCGGCGGGGGATCGTGGGGGAAGGTTGCTCGAAGCCGGTCACGCGATTCGGATCAACACCGGCGCGCCGATCCCGCGCGGGGCAGAAGCGGTCGTAAAGATCGAGGACGTAAAGCTCGAAGGTTCGCACGTTAAATTCAATTCAGCCATACAAGCAGGCACGGCGATCCGCAGGGCAGGGGAGGATTACCGCGCGGGCGAAACGATGCTGCAGGCGGGAACGCCGCTCGATCCCGCCGCGTTGGGACTCATTGCCTCGCTTGGAATCGCCGAGTTTAAAATCGCGCGGCCTCCTCGCGTCGCGCTGGTGTCATCGGGCGACGAACTGGTCGAGCCGGGCCATCCCATCGGGCATGGGCAGATTTACAACTCCAATCGCTATGCGTTGATCCCGTTGCTTTCGTCGTGGGGTGCGGAGGTTCACGATTTGGGTTGCGTGGGGGATGATTTGGAAGCGACGCGGGAGATTCTGAATCGCGGACTCGAATACGATTTGATCGTCACCACGGGCGGCGTTTCCATGGGGAGTCGTGATTTGATCCGTCCCACGCTTTTGGAACTAGGCGCGAGGGAGATTTTCTGGAAGGTAAAGCAACGTCCCGGCCTTCCGATTTTTGCGTGCGTGAAAGAGCGTCCGGATGGTTCGCGCACGATTGGACTCGGGCTTCCGGGAAATCCGGTTTCTGTTTTTGTTACCGCGTGGGTCTATGCGCGTGCGGCGTTGCTCAAGATGCAGGGCGCGTCGAATCTTGAATTGCCGTGGCGAGTCGCGGTTGCGGGCGCGGATTTTCAAAAACCGCTAGACCTCACTTCGTTTGTTCGCGCGAATTACGGATCACCGCCAAGCAAAGATGGTCTGCCCGTGGTCGTTCCTTCTCGCGGACAAGGTTCGCACCAATTCGCCGCGCTAGCGCAATCCGCTGGAATCGTAAAATTGGAGGAAGGGGTATCCGGCGCAGTCAAAGGCGAGCACGTCATGTTTTTGGAATGGCCGAAGTAGTCATTAGACTGACCAGTCCACAACGACGCCGCACATAGATTTGACCCCCGTAGCCAGTCGTTTGAAATCCATCGCGGCTTCGTTCGCTTTTGTGCGATGGGTAAGGAGACGATCAAAGCTAAGGTTCTGATGTGTCTCAATGAATTGAATCCATGATTGAGCCGATTCAGAGTGTTCGGAAGACCCCGCAAAAGAAGGCGGCGGGGAAATCAATTCGTAGTTTTCGTTGCCGAGTGCATCGGCTAATTTCGCATTCAATGTTTTTGGTTCAGCTTCGGGTCGCCAATTGCCAAGCAACATAATCTTGCCTTGCTCAGCGAGAAAGGGGATAAGTTCGAGCAACGGTTTGGAATAGCCACATGCCTCTACAATCAGTCCCGCTTTTCCTTCGGGCAGAAATCTTGCCAGCCGATCCCGCCAATCCAAGTTATGCGTATCGATTCGTTGTGTCAGCCCCAAGTATTTCGAAAATTCAAGCCGCTTGGGACTATTCTCAACGACAACCACTGACGCGCCGCGCGTCTTCAGCCACTGCGCGGCGAGGTGCCCCAACATTCCTTGGCCAAGAACTATCGCGTGGCCTGGAATGTTCGGTAGCATCCTTTGTAAACCGGACTCGGCTTCTGCAGCGATTCCGGCAAGTAGAAATTGTGGATTGAATTCATCCACATTGACGAACGATGCCGATGTCATGTTCAAGATTCCGTAGTCGGCATGAGGTCCGTTCCAAAAGATTTTTTCGCCTTTCAGAAGTGGGCATTCGTCGCCCGCCTCCGTGACTTCGCCTAAGGCAAGGCAGCCCGTCATAAGCCACATCCCCTCGGTCTCGCTTTTGTATCCTAGCGCCATATCGTAGCCGGGATAGATGAGCGTGAGGTGATTGCGAACTCGCGCTTCGTTCGGTCCCAGCGTGTGAGCAGAAAGCGGTTCTGAGAAAAGCGCGAACTCACGGCGACCGGGACCGGCGCGGATGATGCGGTTGATTTGATTGGCGCTCACGTTGGGTTCAATCCTATGATGCCCGCGCTTCTTGAGGCGCGGATGGAAACGGCATGATGAACCGTCGGACGCGAAACTCCAATTTCAAAATGAACCGTCCCGCGAATTTGCGGGGTGCCGAACGCGCGCGCGTCAAGTCGCCTGTTCGTCCCGTACCGAGAATAGTTCCTGTCAACCGCGCTTCGATTACTCCGCCTAACGTGATCCACGACATGCTCGAAAGATTTGGAGAACGCTCCGATGATCTTCAGCGAATGTTGACGGAGTATCTCGCGCTCTTGCTCGAAGCCAATCAAATCCACAATCTGACAGGCGACGACACGCCCGAGAAACAATGGCTCGGTCACATTGGCGATGCGCTCAGCGTTGCTGAACTTTGGGAATCGCGCGTGGGAAAACCTGTGGCGGGATCGAGGATACTCGATGTCGGCTCCGGAGGCGGAGTTCCCGGTTTAATTCTTGGAATGCTCTGGCCCAAAACGAGGGTGGATTTGCTCGAAGCTACCGAAAAAAAAGCCGAGTTCTTAAAGCGCGTCGTAAAATCACTCGGACTCGCCAACGTGGGAGGTATCGTTGACCGCGCGGAAACGGTCGGTCACGATCCGCAGTATCGGGAGTCCTACGATTGGGTCACCGCCCGAGCGCTTGCGCCATTGCCCGTCCTCGCAGAGTGGACGATACCCTTCCTAAAAGTCGGCGGCCGACTTCTCGCAATTAAAGGTTCGGAGCTGGATGAAGAATTAAAAGAATCCAAACGCGCTTTCAAATTGCTCGGCGCAATCGCGCCACCTGAAATTATTTCTTATGTGCGTCCTGACGAAAAAAAATGCAAACTGGTCGTCTATCATAAGACGACGCTATCGCCTTCGCCTTATCCTCGCCGCGTTGGAATTGCTTCTACCCACCCGCTTTGATTTCTTTAAGCGCGTTCAGCAATAAATCAATATGCTCGGGCGGAGTATAAAAATGAGGAGCCACGCGGAGGAAGTTTCTCCTCGCGACGACCCGCAATTTGCGCTCCCGCAGTTTGACCGCCCAATCTTCGGCGTTTTCCACGCCCGCGCGAAAGGCCACAATTCCCGAACGCTCCCCGTCTCGACGCGACGAAATAATTTCAAGTCCCAGCGAATTTAATCCCTCGGTTAGCCGTGCGGTCAGCGATTCGATGCCGCTCCAAATCGCGGGTTGACCGACTTCGAGTAACAACTCCAACGATTTCTCAAACCCGACCGCCAAGCCCAACGCATGCGATCCGCCTTCAAATCTTTTTGCGGTGGCGGCGGGCGGCTGATTCGTGTCGGCGTAATTGCCCGGCGCGGTTCGACCCATCCATCCCGATGTCGAGGCGTCCAATCGGTTCATTGCCGATTCGGAAACGTAAAGAATTCCAGTTCCTTCGGGTGCGAGCATCCATTTGTGCCCTCCGGCCGCCAAAAAATCGCATCCCAAATCTTTTACATTAAAGTTTAATGCGCCGAGAGCTTGAATTCCGTCCAGGCAAAGTAAAATGCCGCGCGAATGACAGGCCTCGGCAAGCGATTCGACGGGCATCCTGAAACCGGTCGCATAATGTACCATGGAAACCGCGACGAGTCGTGTGCGCGAGTCCATCTGCGAAATAAAATCGTTCACTGTAAACCGGCCTTCGCGTTCTTGGACGACGCGGGTCGCAATTCCACGAGCTGAAAGATTCCTCCACGGATAAACGTTCGCCGGAAACTCGTGGTCGCAAGTGATAAGATTATCGCCCGGTCGCCAATCGAGCGTACGCGCAACGGTGAATAACCCGTGCGTCGTATTCGTCATGTATGCAATTTCTTCGGAGCGACACCCGGCTAACTTAGCGGCGTTACGTCGAGTGCGGGTGAGCGCTTTCGACCAATCCGCCCAACGATCCAAGACCTCCGTAGAAGCTTGATCGCACCATTTCTGAATAGCCTCGGCGCCCCGACGCGGAAGGGGAGCGACCCCAGCGTGATTGAAAAAAGCGCCTTCGGTCGCCACCACCGGAAATTCAAATCGGAAGTCCAGTTGGCTCATCGGTTCCGATCTCCCGGCCTGAGACGATAACTAGGAGCGAAAAACTTAGTAAGAACAAGAAACCTACAGACTACCCTTAAGCCTTTCTTGAAGATCCTTAAGTCCCTCCTGCAGCTTCCTTTGTCGTTCAGCAGCATCAGGCGTTGGTTCGAGAAATTGATGCTTGGGAGGGGGTGCAGGTTTCAATCTGGATTGACTCCATGCAAAAACCCCATATCCGACGAAAGCGACCAAACCCAGCATTCCGGCCATCATTCCGATCATTCTCGGATTCAAGGCAAAGCGACTCTCACTGGACTTCGCTTCCTTTGCCGATTGCGCCCGCTGCTTCTTTTGGGCTTCCTGCATTTTGGCCTTGCGGACATCCAATTGACCGCTCGCCGTTTTGCTACCCGCCGATTGAAGAATTTTGGTTAGAGCGGGATCGGCAGGTGATTGCTTAATGGCTTTTTCGAGAGCTTGAAGCGATTCTCGGCTTCCAATATCCCGGAGCGCCGTGGCTGCCGCTGCGCGGACTTTCTTCGAGTTGGCTGGTTCTGTGATGATAATCCCAGCCAGATGCTCAATCCATTCAGGCGACGCTTCGATCATCGTAGAAAGCCCTTCAATGGCTTTTACTTTGACGTGGTAATCGGAGTCTTCGAGCGCCTGCGTGAGCGGCTCAACGCAAAACTCGGCCTTGAGAGCCGCAAAAATCGTAACCACGGCCACCTTATCGCGCGTGTTGCCCGGATCATAAACAAGCTGCGATTCGAGGAGCGCAGGATCGTAAGTTAAAATCTTTTTCAGAATCTCGTCGTTCATCTTCTCGTCATGCGATCCGCCGAGCATTTTGACCAAACAGGCCAGCGCGAGGGGGGACTTAGTCTCGCCAACTTTATCGAGAATAATCCGGCGGGTGCGGAAGTTGTCCGTCGAGACAAAGGCCGAAGCAAGCTCTTCAAGTTTTCCCTCGGCCATCCACGCTTTCAATTGCGCGGCGTCGGGAGTTCCAACCTCAATATCTCGCGCAACCACACGCGCGCCCGTTGGGACGGCGCGAACGGCGGCAACAGGCTGCGGAGCCGCAATGGGGGCAGCAGCAGCCGGTGCGCCTTGCGGAACGGGCTGCCCTTTTAAGAGGGCAAGTAACCGGATATGCGAGCCTTGTTGAAGAATAGGCGCCAATGGCATTCCTTGCTGAACCAACTGTTTCGTGAACTGCGCAATCTGCGGGTGATGGCTTGCGGGAAGCGATGCCAAAGCAAGGTCAAGATGCGCAACCACGCGGCCCGGATCGGCCTGCGCGGGATCGCTCGCCCATATCTTGGCTTCGATCTGCGCAATTTTAATGTGAGACGCAAAATCGGCCGGATTGGCCTGCACCATTTGCATCAGACTTTGGCGCTCGATGATGAGTTCATCAGGAATCATAAGACTTTGTTCCGCGCGGGTTTACGTTCGCGCCCTCGAAGCTTTCATGTTGTATTTCACGACCCCATGCGCAGCCATCATTTTGACGCACGCAGGTCTTCCAGTAGTGTAGTTTCGCAAAAAAACAAAGTCAAATATTACGCCACGCATTATGAAGCAGATTATCAAATCTCGCTCTAAGTCGGGTTAAATTCCATTGGACGACGCGGAGGACGGCGGTTAGATTGTGGCGCGAAAACGTGCGAGTCGTATGGATTCGTCCGCGCTTCAACTTCCTGAAGGAGAATATCATCATGTCTGAAATCCGCGTCGGTATGGTCGGCTATCAATTCATGGGGCGTTCGCACAGCAACGCCTACCGCCAAGTCACCCCGTTCATGCGCCCCAAATTGAGCCCGCGCATGGCCGCCATCTGCGGGCGGAACGAAATGGCCGTCGCCGCGTTCGCGAAGCAATTCGGTTGGGAAAGCTACGAAACTGACTACAAACAGCTCATCGAACGCGACGATATTGACATGATTGACATCGGAACGCCGGGCGACACCCACGCCCCCATCGCCATCGCGGCGGCCAAGGCGGGCAAGCACATCATTTGCGAAAAACCGCTCGGCAATACCCTCAAAGAAGCCAAGGAGATGCTCGCCGCCGTTCGGAAATATAAAGTCCACAATATGGTCGCGTTCAACTACCGGCGCGTTCCGGCAGTTGTGCTCGCGAAGAAAATTATCGAAGAAGGTCGCCTCGGTCAGATTTACCACTTCCGCGGTTGCTACCTACAATCATGGTTGCTCGATCCGAAACTTCCGCGCTACTGGCGGATGGACAAGAAATCGGCCGGATCGGGCGCGCTGGGCGATCTCGGTGCGCACGTACTTGATCTCGCGCGTTATCTCGTCGGCGACATCAGCGAAGTTTCGGGCGACATCGCGACGTTTATCAAAGAGCGTCCGCTCCCTGACAACCCGAAGAAAATGGGGAAGGTCACGGTGGACGACATGGCGTCGGCACTGTTGCGCTTCGAAAACGGCGCGCGCGGAACGCTCGAAGTCACGCGATTCGCGACCGGCCGTGACAACAATAACAAATTCGAAATCAACGGCAGCAAGGGAAGCCTTTGGTTCGACCTCGAAGATATGAACCGGCTGCACTTTTACGACGAGACGGGCAAGACCGAGACGCGCGGCTTCTCGAACATGCAGCCGCTGATCGCTCCGCTCTGGTCGGGCCGCTCGGCAATCGAACTGGTTTCCGCGTTGGCGGCGAGTCCTTCCGAGGCCGAGCAATCGGGCCACGATGTCGTCAAAGCCTACTGGAAAAACTGGTGGCCGATGGGGCACATCATCGGCTGGGAGCATACGTTCACGCACGAGGTGTACGATTTCATCGAGGGGATCGCGAAAGGGAAAAACGCCCAGCCCGATTTCCGCGACGGCGCTCAAACGCAGGCCGTTTTGGAAGCCGTCGAACAATCGGCGACGAGCGGAAAATGGGCGAAGGTCGAAAAGATTAAGTAGATAATACGCTTCATACCGTCCATTCTGAATGTCATGGTTGTCCGTAAGGGCACTGCCCGGCAATTACTTGACCGCATCGAGTGCTCCATACTCAAATACTGCGCGACAATCTGCGCTGCCTTCTGGTTGTTCGTGCCAATGACCGCCATGTGTGCGCAATGGCTGAATCAGGTGCTGGACGAAGGAACGGGTTATGGCGGAGCAACGGGCTTTTTTACATCGATTTCTGTCATCAATAACCAACCCGCAATTGCCTATTACGATGCGACCAAACGTCGCTTGATGTTCGCTCGTGCTCAGGACTCCAATGGTAGCTCATGGGGGACTTCACTGGCATTGGATAATCTTGATGGACTTGGCGATGTGGGCAAATATCCATCCCTTGCAGATGTTAATGGTTATCCTGCTATTTCCTATTTCGACGTGACCAATGGGAATTTAAAATTTATTCGCGCGATAAATGCCGATGGAACTGCATGGGCTGCTCCCATAGTGCTCGATAGTGGCGGGATTGTCGGAGAATATACGTCGCTCGCCATGGTTAATGGATTTCCTGCTATTGCCTATCATGATAAGACGAATCTTGATCTGAAATACATTATTGCACAGGATTCAGATGGAACCGTTTGGAACGCGCCTCTGACGGTTGATTCTTCCCAAACCACAGGCGAAATGACTTCTTTGGCCGTGGTCAACGGTCGTCCTGCGATTGCATATTACAAGGCCTCCGGCGTGGACCTTAGATATGTTCGTGCCGCCGACTCCTTAGGCACAGCATGGGGCGCTCCGCTGTCTTTGGATAGCGCAAGTTATTCGGGCAAGTACGCTTCCTTGTGCGTGGTCAATGGAAATCCGGCGATTTCCTATCAATATACGGTGGGCGAAGATGTCATGTACATTCGTGCCAACGACATTAATGGTACCACATGGTCATCTCCTTTAATCGTTACCTATACCACAGAATCCGGTTACTACACGACCCTAAGAGTGGTAAACGGCAATCCGGCAATTTCCTATTATGATGGCGCATTGATGTTTGTGCGATCAAGCAATGCAAATGGAACCGCTTGGAATTCTCCAAAAACTTTGGATAGCTCTTACTATTTTACAGGTGAATACGCATCTATGACGATCGTAAATGGGAACCCCGCCGTCGCCTATAATTATAGGTACTGGCAAGACTTACGCTACAAGCGCGCAAACGATTTAGACGGCACTTCTTGGGAGAGCGCCCATACGGTTGATTATGGCAATGCAAACGTGGGCTGGCACGCTTGCCTGTCCATTATCGGGGGACACCCCGCCATTGCATATTATGATGATAGCGACGGCGATCTTCGCTTTATCCGGGCATTGGATTGCCTGGGACTTTCCTGGGGCAAATCGCAAAAACTTGCTGATGGCACTATTTACAGTGGTCAGTACCCATCGTTAATGTCAATTAACGGGAATCCGGCTATTGCATACCATGATGAATCCTATGGCCATTTGGTATACATGCGTTCGGATGATTCTCTCGGAGATTCATGGTCGTCGTCCGTAATCGTTGATTCAGTGGGTCAAAGCGGCTCCTATGCTTCTATGGCTGTAATTAATGGTAATCCAGCAGTTTCCTATTACGCGGAGCTAACAGGGAATTTGAAGTATGCACGCGCGCTCGATGTTGATGGGACAAGTTGGTCCACGCCTATTGTAGTTAGAGCAACTGACAGGGTTGGCCTGTATACCTCGATGGAATATTTGACTGGCTCTCCAGTGATTTCCTATTACGACGCGACAAACGAAGATTTGATGTTTGTGAGGGCGGCTGATACAGACGGCACAACATGGTCATTGCCGATAGCAGTAGATACCGCGAATTCTGTTGGCCAGTACACATCGCTTGAAATCGTAAACGGAAAGCCAGCCATTGCTTATTACGACGCAACCAATGGAAATCTTAAGTTTGTCAGATCTACGAATACACGAGGAACAGCATGGGGTGAACCCGTAATTGTGGATGGCGTCGGGACAATCGGCAAATACAGTTCACTCGCCATAATCAACGGCCTGCCCGCCATTGCCTATGGCGACGACGATAACGGATATCCCAAGTATGTGTGCGCACTTGATTCAGACGGAACCACCTGGGGCGCTCCCGTCAGTGTGGATACAGTTAGTGATTCAGCTCATTCGCTTTCACTTACCTCGGTAAATGGCGCCCCCGCAATGAGCTATTGCGATTCTGCCAAGGGCAATTTGAAATACACGGTACTGATATCCGATCCCGATCCGCTGAATAATGCCTCACTCGTTTCCCATACCATTCCAAGTGAAATACCCAAATCATATCCGATACCGATCTCGATCACTTTGCACAATTCGGGTCAATCCATTTGGCGCTGTGAAGGCGGTTACTCGCTTACTGTTGCTGACGATCCGTGTAATCTTGCGGAACTGGATGCGCTACCCGTTGATCCCGATGACATGGTAATGCCAGGGGAAAATTACACGTTTACCGGTACGTTGAGGGGACCCTATTCCTCCTCTGGCGAATCCTGCTCGATCTCATTTCGAATGAAGGAAGCCAACACTCTCTTCGGGGATATTATTACGGCGGTGTTAACTCCGGTGGATCCGATTAACGACGCCCTCTTCAGCAACAATACCGTCCCGCTGACAATGTTTGTTGACCAGAGTCTGTGGGTGGAATTCTCCGTGCGCAATCTGGGAAATACAACATGGATACAGGAATCTTTATTCGCACTCATCCTAACTCAGGATTCATGTGGAATGTTTCAGCAATCTCCCCAAATGATCGGAACCGGGTTCCCCCATTCCGGCGTACAGTTTATCGCATTTATTACGGCACCTTCTATACCGGGGCCATGTTCAATTGAATTGCAAATGGTCGATTGGTATGGCGAAGGCCTATTTGGACCGGTTCTCAACAAGAATATTGACGTCGTAATTCCACCGAATGCCACCCATGACTGGAACATTTACGAATAGCAATCTCCCTGAGTTCCACAGTGTCCTGATCCACTCCTGCTCCCCAATGATTCTATTCTACTCGTGACAATTCTAAGAAAAGAATCAGTGCGCCAAAGGTCTTTGTGAAGATCGCAATGATCGCTAAAAGTTTATACGCAAAGACGGCTCAATCGACGTTCCTTAACCGCCTTGACGAACCCCTTAAACAAGGGATGCGGGTTTAGCGGGCGCGATTTGAATTCCGGATGGAACTGGCAACCTAAGTACCACGGATGCGTCGGGATTTCGATGATCTCGACCAACTTTCCATCCAGAGTCTGACCCGCGAGCGATAGCCCGTGTTCCTCGAACATCGCGCGGTAGCGGTTGTTGACCTCGTAGCGATGGCGATGGCGCTCGCTTACCTGCGACGCGCCGTAGGCCAATGCCGCGCGGCTTTCCGGTTTCAATTTGCAGCTATACGCCCCGAGCCGCATCGTCCCGCCGAGCGCGGTAATGGATTTTTGCGTCGTCAATAAATCCACGACAGGATGGGGCGACACTTCATCAAACTCGCGACTGTTGGCGCGCTCCAAGTGGCAGACGTTTCGCGCAAACTCGATTAAGGCGCATTGCATCCCGAGGCAAATCCCAAAATAAGGAACGTCGTGCTCGCGGGCATATTGCGCCGCCAAAATTTTTCCCTCGATGCCGCGATTGCCGAATCCGCCGGGAACGAGAATTCCGTCGAGCGGCGAAAGGTTTGCTTGAACCGTGTCGGGCGTGATCTGCTCCGAATCAATTCGTATGGTCTCAATCTTCACTCCATTCGCAATCCCGCCGTGCCGGAGCGATTCGTAGATGCTCTTGTAAGCGTCTTGAAGATTGATGTATTTGCCGATGACGCCAATCTTGACCGTCTCTTTTGAAGCGTCGAATGCCGCTAACATGTTTTTCCATGCGCCGGTCTCGGTGCTGCCGCGCGGCAACCCAAGCCGCTTGACCACCGCCTGCTCGACTCCTTGCTCGGCGAACATAATCGGAATGCGATAAATCTCGTCGGCGTCGCGAGCTTCGAAAACGGCATCCGTAGAAACATTGCAGAACATCCCGATCTTTTGTCGAACCTCTTCATCGAGCGCGACCGACGTGCGGCAAAGGAGGATATCGGGTTGAATACCGATTTCGCGGAGCGCCTTGACGCTGTGCTGACTCGGTTTGGTTTTAATTTCTCCCGCCGAACCGATATAAGGAATGAGCGTTAAGTGAATATAGAGAACGTTTTCGCGACCGATCTCATAGGGGATTTGGCGAATGGCTTCCAAGAACGGAAGCGATTCGATGTCGCCGACCGTCCCGCCGATCTCGACCAAAATCACGTCGTAGGTATCGTGATCGGCGAGTCGGAGGATGCGTCCCTTAATCTCGTCGGTGATGTGCGGGATGACCTGCACC
>CAZPIK010000098.1:0-12504 GCA_964586185.1 uncultured Candidatus Sumerlaeota bacterium
GGATTTGGCGCAGGAGATTGCCTACGACGGCGAAGGCGCGACCAAGCTGATCGAGATTCGGGTCGCGGGCGCTGAGAGTTTTGAACGCGCGAGAAAACTTGCGCTGGCGGTCGGCAACTCGCCGCTCGTCAAGACCGCCATCCACGGCGCGGACCCCAATTGGGGACGGATCACTCAGGCGCTCGGCATGGCGGGCGTCCCCTTCTCGCCCGAAAAAGTTTCGGTCAAGATCATGGGGACATGCGTTTTCGAAAACGGCCTGCCCCGCGCCTTCGACCGCACCCGCCTCAGCCGCGCCATGAAGGCCGACGAAATTCTAATCGAAGCCAAGGTCGGAACCGGCAAAGCCGAGGCCAAAGTCTGGACCTGCGATCTGACCGAAGAATACATCAAGATTAATGCGGAATATAATTGAGGAACCGTTCGGTATTAATCCGAATTGGACTTGATTTAAGTATTCCGTACAGTGAATATTCCATTGAGGGAATGCTTGGATGAAGTCAAAAGCCGCAAGGCTCGAATTATTCAAGCGTAATCTTCTTCGCGCAAAGTCGGCTGGCACTTTGGACGAGGCGCTTAAGCGGATCGCCGATACTCTCAACCGGATCGAGGACTTGCATTCGGGAGTTCCGTTCGATCCTGACCAATGGGCTATGGATGGGAGGCTCAACCCGCCGCAGATTGACTCGGAGCGCGAAGTTCCAGGGTTTTCCAAAGTGCGCCGATTCCGCTCCAGACAGCACAACACGTTTATCGGAATGAACGGCGCTGTTGAGATTCAGGATTTGGCTGGGAACGTCATCATCGCCAAGCGCGGAAAGAACGGAAAAGGAGTTTGGGAACAATGAACGCCATCGAAAAACTCGCCGCTCGAATTCTCAAGGAGTTTCCCTCGGCGACCGCAACGCTCGACCGCCCGCCGCACCGAATGGGCGTGTGGTGGCTCGATGTTCAAAAGGGAAATTGCGCTTTGCATGTTGCTTGGTCAAGCGCGAAAGGTTTTGGCGTATCCTCACCCGAGGCTACGGGCTATGGCGCGGGGCATGACGAAGTTTTTCCCGATTTCAATTCCGCTTGGGAGCGCGTCCGAAGTTTGCTTCGCTCCGGTCGCCGAACCCGCGCCTCTATTGCGCTTCGACTGAGAGGCGTCCGCCAGTCGAAGCAACTCTCCCAAGCCAACCTCGCCAAGCGAATGAAGATTCAACAAGCCGCCCTTTCCAAACTCGAACGCCGCAAGGATATGCTTGTCAGCACACTCGGTGAAATGGTCAAAGCGCTGGGCGGTGAGCTTAAAATCACCGCGCGATTCAACGATCGTGAAGTCAGGCTTCGCTAAATTGCTCTGCGGATCAGCGCAAAGGTGGGGGAGACCAAGGTATACATTACTAAGTACGATTCCTTGTTGCGGTGCGTACGACGCATCTGAAGGAACTTTTTAAGTGAGACGGGCCGGATATGATCGCATCAATCAATATAGTTTCCGTAGTAAGTACAATTGTTCGTCAATGGCGCGAGCGACCATGTGAAGTAGTTTTGCGTATTCATCCTGCATTAATCTATCTCTTTTACACAGGTCTTCGACGGGTTTTCCCCACAATCTATATTTGATCCCTCCAAACATTCCGGACCTTGCGCCGGGAAAGAGATCAATCCATTGGCTCGCGACGTCTCCTTTTGCGTAATTCTCAAACGACGACAAATGTTCGGGTCGAATCACCAGGAAACCCATTTCCAGTTCGTCATCCGAGAAAGTTTCGCTGACTTTTCTGTGTAGGTCCTCATCCATCGGTGCCGAAGTGATGAGATTGGTCAATTTGCGAAATGGGTGCTGCTTGTCGAGGAATAACGCGATGTCCATGAAAGGACCGTCCAATGATTTATCAAAATCATGCTCATCAACAACATGGCAGGATTTGTCCAACAGTTGAATGATACTGCAAATTCCCATATATCGCTTTTCTCAAGCCGGGACATACCGCTTGACGGCGATATCGCGGGAATGTTGACGCGTTTCGGCCACGTCGTAGGCGAGTTGCATTCGCAGAAGATGATCCATGTGGGGACCAAACGCCTTTTCGATGCGCAGTGCCATCTCCGGCGTAAGCGACGACTTACCGTGGAGAAGGTCGGAAAGCGTTGCGCGACGAACCCGCAGAATCTCCGCTGCCCTCGATATATTGAGGCCGAGGGCTTCGATGATTTCCGTTCGGATCAGGTCACCGGGATGGGGCGGGTTTTTCATGGGCATTTTCATTTCTCCTAATGGTAATCGGTCAAATCAATATCGCTGGCAATCTTTTCTTCATCGTCATAACGGAAAATCAGCCTCCAATTCCCAGTGACGGTTAGGCTCCAGTATCCCTTAAGATCGCCCTTGAGTGGATGCAACTTCCATCCGGGAAACTGGCTCATATGATCGAGGTCTTCGGCGGTTTCGAGCGCGAACAGCAGCTTGCACAGTTTGTCCGCCATCGCGGGATGCACGCCTTTGGAATTGTCATCCTCATAAAGTTGACGAAGCCCTTTATGACGGAAACGGATAAGACGCATGGCATCCCTTCGCATTTTCAGTATGCACGGTAATACCGTACACGTCAAGTCGCTATCGGTATCCATCGCGGGTGGTCGGCTCCGGATTGATCCAAACCCTTCGTGAGTTCGCGGGGATTGTGGCCGTTGGAATCCATCGTCCAGATTGCTGGAGCTTGCCCGGTGGCGGCGCGGCAGAAGACGATCTTTGCTCCGCTCGGTGATTCGCTCGAACGAAAGTCCCAAACTGGCGGGTCGGAATTTGTGAGCGGCACGATGGAATGATCACGCGGATCGAGTCGGCAAATCTCCGTGCCGCCGCGCGCCAACTCCGGTTTGTAATCGCGATTAAAGTGATCGAGATCGGGGCGTTGCGCCTGAAATTCCCACGCAACTTTTGAGCCGGGCAATTTTCGCGGAAAGAGAATGCAGCCGTCGTGCGTCCATGCGGGGAGGTTGGAGCCGCCGCCGCGCGATTTCAAATCGCCGTACGTCGCGGCGAACCACATGGATTGTCCCTCGGTCAGAACGCGGTGTTCGCTTCCATCGGCGCGCCCAATGCAAACGTCGCACCAATCGTGTCCGGGGTCTTGCGCGGGGACGCAATCGGCGTAGAGAACCCACTGGCCATCGGGCGACCAACTCGTCCCAAAGTAAAGATGACCCTTGGCCGCAGCGACGCGAACGCGATTGCCGCCGTCCGCGTCGCTGGTCCAAACCTGATAACCATCGGGCATCGAGAGATGAAACGCGACGCGCTTGCCATCGGGACTGAGACTGAGACCATAGGGGAAACCATCGCCCTCGCGCGTAAATTCCTTCGCATCGGAGCCGTCGAGATTCATGCTGAAAATCTTCCCCTTTTTTTCGCGCACGACTTGCACGAGCATCCGGTCGTCGCCGAGCAGGAGTTGCGGCGTTTGAAAAGGAGCCATCCGTTCGCGCGTGGCGATCTCGATCAGGTGCTCGTTATCCAAGTCATACGTCCAGATGTGCGTCGGCGTTTGGGTGTAATATTCGTCGAAAGGCCGCCCCGGTCCGTCGCGGCGTGGTTCCATGCTGAGGAGCAGAATTCGCCGACCGTCCGAAAAAAATCCGCAAGGTTGCCAGGTGGCTTGATTCGGCATTTGGAGGTTCAAGTAACGCAAATTCTGGCCGTCGGCATCCATGATTGCCGTGCGACCTTGCGAGACGAATAGCAATCGTTCGGTCGCTTGGCGACGCGGAAAACTAACGCACGATAGTGTTCCCGCAAGGGGTAACATGGCGGATTGCTCAAGGAATTGACGTCGGTTGAGTTTCATGGATTGTTGGAAACTTTCCTGATAGTCGCCCAAAGCCTTTCACGAATAAAACCGGATTTCAATGTAGGAGGCACCGTCCCGGCGCCGATGATCGGCGATCGGAGATCGCCTCCCGCATTGTGCCTATAACGGGTCACGCTTGCGGCGGGGAGGACTTCGTGAAAGACTGATAGGGTTGGCTTGAGAATCGCCGAAACCCCCGCATGTTCCACGCCCCCGAAATTCCAAAACCCGCGCCGTCGCGAATTTCCGACGGTTGGTCTGCGCTCATCCTCGCGTCGTGCATCCATCTCTCAGTGTTCGCAATTTTGGGAAGCTATGAATCGAGGAGACCCGTACCGGAGCCTGTAACGGAAACGGTTCGTGTGGTGTTGAAGACCGAGGAACCCGCGCCGGAACCCGATCCAGTTCCCGAACCTGTGCGCGATGAGCCGAAGCCGCAATCGGAGCCTATGCCGCTTGATGTCGCAAAGACGACAGCAGCGGAACCTGCGAACGAATCCCAACCCCAAACCGAACCTCAAGAAGAGCCTCCGGCTACAACCACCTCAACGAATAGTTCGAATCTTGCGCTGAAGTTTGAAGCCGTGGGCGAGACCATCGGCGATCCTGACGGCGCGGAAAATCCTCCGGAGGAAGCGGATCCCTCCTCGATACCTCCCACTCCGTCGGAACAGCAGCAAGCCGATGCAATCAAGAAGGCCGAACGTCGCCGCGCCGAGGAGGAGAAACTTCGCGAAATCATGGCGCGCAAAGGTGACCGCGCCGCCGCATTTAATGACGACGTTGCCGAGCATGGTTCGGCGGAAGTTGAAGGAAAACTCCGCGCAGCATCGGCGAGCCAGCAGGCGCGGAAGTGGCTGACGAATACCGAAGGGGTCAATGAGGGGATCATCCGCTCGCTTTCGACTACTGATGTTCCTCCCGCCGTCGCCGAACAAGTGCTCGAACGCTATGGCATTAAGATTTTTTTCAAGATGCTTGATGGCAACGATGCCGGTTACAACTATCTTAATCAGGCCAAGACTTCGGGCGGAACGTATTTCAATCGCGTCGGAAGGGGGATGTATCAGGTCTTCAGTTTTGGGCAGGCCGCCGTTTCTCGGATGATGCAGTTGGAACTGGACGAACTGCAAAAACGCGGGCACGATCCCGAAACGACGCGCGTGGTCGAGGTTGAGTTTGGAATCATTCCGACGACGCGCGGCACCTATGACCTGGGCGTCAAGGGGATCAAGGCGGTTCCCATCACAGTGAAACCCGAAGAAAAATGACGCTCTCTACTTAAGGTTGACAAGCATGGGCGGAAAAACGCTTTACGAAATATGGGTGGTGAACGGCGGCATTCTTATGTTCGTCCTCATCCCGTGTTCGGTCTGGATGTGCGCGGCGATCATTCTTGCGATGATTCGATTGCGGCGCGGCAAGGTTCTGCCTCCGGCGCTGCTTGCGGCGGCTCGCGAATCGCGTAATCTGAACGACCGCATTGGATACGCTGAGAAATTGAAGGGACAGGAAAGTCCTCTTGCGCGATCTGTGGCGCGGACGCTCGCAAAATTTGATCTCCGCGCGGGGCATCGTCCGCACCGCCGCAACATCGAGGACACAACTGAAGAAGCGGTCGCGTTCGTCGTGGATGACATGTACGAATCGCTGGGTTCGCTCTCGACGCTTTATACCGTGGGTCCGCTGCTAGGCTTGCTCGGCACAATTCTCGGCATGGTCAAAGCGTTCCTTGTCTTTGGTTCGGCGGAAAAGCAGGACTTGGCCTATCTCTCCAATGGCATCCAAGAGGCGCTCATCACGACGTTCTGGGGACTTGTGATCGCGATTCCGAGTTTCTTTTTCGCGCAATCTTTTCAAAGCAGAATCCGAAAATACGAGCGCGATGAATTGCCCGAATCGGTTTACGCTATTGTCGAATCGCTTTGGGAGAATCATCCGTCGGAGGACGCGGCCCATGAACCGACGAAGGGAGGCGCCGCATGAGCGCGCGGAACTCCGCGGGTCGAAGGCGACGCATCCTCGCGCCGGGGATCAACCTCACGCCGCTGCTCGACGCGATTTTGAATCTCACGTTTTTCTTTTTGGTCGCGACGACGATCAGGAATCAGACGGGCGCGCTTGAGGTCAATCTCCCTTCTTCGGAATCGGCGGAGGCCTCGGGAGAAAACGACAATCGCTCGGTGTCGCTCGACGCCGAGGGAAAAATCCACTATGGGGGGCGCGAATATCAGGAGCCAGAGTTCGAAGAGGCAATGCGGTCTTTGGCGAATCGAGGGGTGAAGGAAGTGGATATCCGAGGCGATCAATCGGTGGATTTTGGGAGAGTCGTTCGTCTCATGGACATCTGCAAACGCGCGGGACTCACCGCGGCCAATTGGGTTGCCGTGAAAGGGGAATCAGAGAAGTCAGAATGAACTCCAGTATCAACTTCAGCACGATTCGCCGATGGGGAAATCTTCTTCTTGCGTCACTGCCGCTTTGCGTTATGGCTTTGATAGCTTCGTCTTTATTCGCCGCCCCCGCGCCTTCCAAAGATAAACCACCATTGAAATCTCAGACTTTCAAGCCGTTGGTTCCGTTTCACCTCGTCAAGTTTCCTGCGGAAAAACCGCTGGGGATTCTTTCGGTTCGTTCAAGAAAAGCCGAAGCGAATGACCCGTGGCAAAAGCTCGGCAAAGCTCAGGGTGAGGTGAAAGTGCCCGACGGCTACGACCTACGCTTCGATCCCGCTCCTCCGAGCGTTGCCGAGGATTTGAGCGGATTTTCGGGACTAAAGCCCAACGATCTACAAATGTTGAACCTTGGTTCCACGCCTGTTGGGGATGAGGGGTTGAAATTTGTAGGTCGCCTGACCGGAGTCAAAATTCTAAATTTGCGGCGAACGAAGATCACGGATATAGGACTCGCGAAACTGGCGACTTTGCGGGAGATGGAGACGCTCTATTTGGACGACACGCTCGTCACGGACGCTGGTCTCGCGCATTTGGCGGGAATGAAATCACTCCAACATTTGAATCTTGCGGATCGGACAACAAAATCAGATCCGTCCATGCCCTCGCGGATCAACGACACGGGTATGGCGCAGCTTCGGGGTATGGAAGCGATGACGTTTCTCGATCTCGAAGGCGCGGCGATTACGGATTTCGGCCTTAAATCATTGGACGCAATGTCGAAACTCTATCACTTAAATCTTGCGCGGACACGCATCTCCGACGCGGGCATTGACTGGATCATCTCCAAATCCGAACTTAGCGAGCTTAACCTCAGCGGCACGGGCGTCACCGACGCGGGAATCGCGAAACTTAGCCGGAGTCAGCAGCTTCGCGATTTGCAATTGAATGAAACGAAAATCACCGAGCGGGGATTGGAGCACCTAAAGGATTTGCCCGCGCTCATGAATCTTGGAATTCGCGGAACCGGAGCAATTACCGAAGTTGGTCTTACAAGTCTCAAGGCCATGCGAACGCTCGGAACGCTAACCATTTCAAAAGATCAATTATCCGCCGAAATGACCGCCGAACTAGTTCGGGCACATCCCAAGTTGACCATTCAACAATAGCGGCCTATTTCTTGCGCCCCGCCCACGCGCGAATCGTCTTGAGTTCGGCGTCCCATGTCGAGGCTTCGAGGCGGCGATCAAGGAATTCATGATAGAGTTCCGCGAACATCGTTTCGAATTCGCCAAAGTGTTCCATCCGCAATTCGATGGCTTCGTCAAAGGGAAGCCTCCCAACGGCGGGCATTTTGAGTCCGGAAACCGAGAGCGTTTCCGCGTCAATGACCCCGATCCAATCGTTCCCATCGCGGCAGAATTTAATGCGCGCGCGCCGGACTTTTTTTCCTTCGCGTAGCGCAACGGCGGCTTCGGGCGAGGTTGCGGGCGATTCGCCTTTAAGTACGCTCGATTTGGCGTCGCCATAAACCGATTCAAGTGCGAGCTGTTCCAGAAATTCCACTTCGCAACGGCGTCCGCCCGGAAGTTCGATGACGGGGTCTTCATCCGATCGGAACCAGAGCCACGTCATGAACTCGCGCCCGAGAAATGCTTTCTGTTTGATCAAATCGGCAACGCTCATCGGTTATTCCTCCGATCCGGTTTCTGCGGCGATCAGTTCCGCTGGCGCGTCGGCGCTGAAGGGGGTCGGGAGCAAATCGCGCAATTCGCGCGTGAGCTTTCCTTTACGCGCCCATCGCTCGGCGCGAGTGAACGGAACCTGCGGTTCGAGCGAACGTTCAAACGTTTGCTTGAAATACTCCGCGATCTCCTCGTTGATTTTGTTACCTGCCGTGCCGATGACCACCAGCCCCGTGTCGAGTTTCCAAATGAGTTCGTAAATGCTCATGCTCGGCGACTGATTCTTAATCATGTCGGCCTTGACTTTTTCCTCGATGGCTTTGCGCTGCTCGTCGGAAAGTCGCTCTGTTTTTTTCTCACGCACCGCCTTCGAGATTTCCTGCGCGAGCATCGCCTTCAACGCGCGACCATTCAGCGTGACGCGATCCAGCCGATAAGCGAGGGCGACGGCGTTCTTGAATAAAGTCTTGTTGAGGGTGAGCGACGAATCGAGCGGCTGGCGGATATTGACCCAACCCGCCGAGCGCGATTCGCCTTGATCGGTCTTGATCGGTCGAAAAGCGTAACGCTTGAGTGCGCGCTCGAACTCTTCGTCGAGCTTCGGCGGCGTTGAATCCAGTATTCTCCAAACACGACCGCTGAGCGGTCCGGCGATCAAAGCCATGACGGCATCCCTTTCCTTTTCCGCGCGCGTGGCGACGGCTCACCACGATTCACGGAAAGACACTCACTTTCAACGGGTTCGTATGAAAAATATTGGTGTTCGTGACAACGAGGTTTAAGCCACAAGTTGCCACTGCGAGATTTCGACCACCGTTCGTTTACGGCGCGCCTCGTCAACAATCGCTTCAATTTTGGCGGCTACGGAATCTTCAATCCACGCATCACCGCATTTGCCGCATACCAGCGCGGGTACGTCGCGGATTACCACAACGCCAAATTTGAGATCGGTCGCGAAAGTGGTTGTTCCCGATTGCTTCTCACCGCCGCAGAGGGGGCATTTACCCTTAATGTCCTTCATTTTGCTGTCCTCCTCGTTCTTAAGTCTTCTTCAAAATGCTCGAGATCCGGCCTGTATGCCGTGATGACGTGACATATTCTGGCGTCGGAATCGGCTGCGGTCACGACATGCACTGGCTCGATGTTCATTCCCAAAATCAGCCAGCTTGGATAGGGACGATCATCCGGATAACTCTCGATAATCTCCCCGCTTATGACGCTCTCGATCACTTCGGCGCGGGATATCCCCCGTTCAAGAAACCGCTCCAACGCGTGATGATGTTAATGAATCCGACCTTGAGCTGCGGCCTCACGCAGAATACCAAGTGCGACATCGTCTGTGGAATGGAATCCTTGGGTACTCACTTCGATTGTCGTTCCTTCCTCAGACTCCGTGTTTCAGTCTTTCATGAACGACTAAACGTCGCAAGTTCGCTTTGAACCGCCATTACATCGACATAAAGTCCTCAAAACTATGGACGCCTGTAACGCAAGGGCGATAGAGTAATCATCGAAGGCGCGTCCTTATGAACTGCGGCCACCAACCCACATCCTCCGCCGAACTCCACGCCATCACGCGGCGGCATTTTTTTCGCGAGTGTGGCGTCGGGATCGGTAAAATCGCTCTCGCATCGCTCTTGACGGGAGGCGGAACGCTTTCGTCTCTTGCGCGTGCTGAAGCCGTTCTCGCGGCAGCGAATCCCCTCGCGCCCAAGCCGCCGCATTTTCCGCCGCGCGCCAAGCGGGTCATTTATCTTTTTATGGCGGGCGCGCCGAGCCAACTCGATCTTTTCGATTACAAGCCGACGCTCAAGCAATACGACGGCCAACCGGTTCCTGCTGAGGTCGTGAAAGATCAACGTTATGCTTTCATCGAACGCAGCGCGAGTCTTATGGCGCCGCAATTCGAATTCAAGCAATACGGACAATCGGGCGCGGAACTTTCTGAGATGCTCCCGCACATCGCCGGGATCGCCGACGATATCGCCATCGTTAAATCATGCACGACCGATGCGTTCAATCACGCCCCGGCGCAAATTTTCGTGAACACCGGATCGCAGCAATTGGGTCGCCCCAGTATGGGATCGTGGATCACTTATGGACTCGGAAGCGAATCGAGTGACCTTCCCGGCTTCGTCGTCATGAGTTCGGGCGGCGGACTTTCCGGCGGCGCGGCGAATTGGGGGAGCGGATTTCTACCCACGACTTATCAAGGCGTGACGTTCCGCAGCGGCGGCGATGCGGTGCTGAACGTTTCCAATCCGCCGGGCGTGGACGCGCGGCTGCAACGTGATTCACTCGATCTCATTCAATCGCTGAACGCCGAGCGGCTCGAAAAAGTCGGCGATCCGGAAATCGCGACGCGGATTAATTCGTTCGAGATGGCTTACAAGATGCAATCGAGCGCGCCCGACTTGATGGACCTCTCCAAAGAATCGAAGGAGACGCTTGAAATGTACGGCGCAGAGCCGGGCAAGGCTTCGTTCGCGAACAATTGCCTTCTCGCGCGGCGGCTTGTCGAGCGCGGCGTTCGATTCATCAACCTCTATCACGAAGCGTGGGATCACCATAGCAACGTGAAGGGCGGCCTCGTCGAGCAATGCGGCAAGACTGACAAGGCGAGCGCGGCGCTCATTAAGGATTTGAAACAGCGCGGCCTGCTCAATGATACGCTAGTCGTTTGGGGCGGCGAGTTTGGTCGCACGCCGATGGTCGAAAGCAACGCTGCGCTCGGACGGAGCAAAGGGCGCGATCACCATCCGCAGGCGTTCACGATGTGGTTTGCGGGGGGCGGGATCAAACCCGGCCAGACCATCGGGCGCACCGACGACATCGGGTTTCATATTGTCGAGGACCGCGTTCACGTCCACGACTTGCAGGCGACGATTTTGCATTTGCTCGGACTCGATCACACACGGCTGACTTACAATTATCAGGGGCGCAATTTCCGGCTGACCGACGTCGAAGGCGAAGTCGTTCAAAAGTTGCTCGCGTGATGAATTTTATTTATTACCGTTCCCCATGCCGCATGTAAAACGCCTCCGACTCGATCAACTCGTCGTCGAACGCGGTTACGCTACAGGGCGCGACGAGGCGAAGCGGCTTGTTATCGCGGGCAAGATTTTCGTCGAGGGCGAACGATCCGATAAACCGGGCAGAACATTTCCGGCTTCTTCGCGCGTTGAGCTTGCGGGCGGGACAAATCCCTATGTCAGTCGCGGCGGGTTGAAACTCGCGGGTGCATTGGATCGGTTTGGTTTCGAGTC
Organism: uncultured Candidatus Sumerlaeota bacterium; assembly: GCA_964586185.1. Classification (GTDB taxonomy): domain Bacteria; phylum Sumerlaeota; class Sumerlaeia; order MVZB01; family JAJFLK01; genus CAZPIK01. The sequence goes on from CAZPIK010000098.1 coordinate 11,181, forward strand.
GCTTGCCGGAATGCGCGTGCTCGATATCGGCGCTTCGACGGGCGGTTTTACCGATTGCATGATCCAGCGCGGAGCATCGAGCGTTGTCGCGGTGGATACCGGCAAAGGGAAACTTCACGAACGGCTATTGCGCAGCCAGCGGGTTCGGCTGATCGAGAACTTCAACGCCCGCGCGATGACGCTCGAATCGGTGGGTGGCGAGCCGTTCGATCTCATCGCGATTGATGTTTCGTTCATTTCGCTTCGATTGATTCTTCCGCCATGCGTCGCCGTGCTGAAACCTACGGGTGACGTAATCGCGCTGGTGAAGCCGCAATTCGAGGCGGGTAAAAAGCAGGTTGGGAAGGGTGGAGTAATTCGCGACCGCGAAGTTCACCGTGCGGTGCTGGCCGATCTCGTGGCTTTTGCCGAGTCCGAAAAGTGGCGCGTCGTCGCGGCGATTACCTCGCCCCTGCGCGGTGCGAAAGGGAACCTCGAATTTTTCATTCACCTCCGGCGCGATTTTGATACGATGCAACCGAATGATTTGGATTTGGAGAAGCTTCTGTTGGAGGCCGAATCCGCCGCCGAATGACCGATCCCTCCCTCACGCTCATTGTTGACGGCAACCCGGAACGTCCGGGACTGGATCGCGCGTTGACTAATCTCGTTGCGTGGGCGTCGAAGCGCGGCGTGGCATGTTTAATTTCTCGCGCGAATAAATCGCTCGTGCCGCGTACGAAGGGCAAGTCGTCTATTCAATACTTCACAACGATTGCGGAATTGCGCGCGCTTCTTCGCGGGCGTGGCGATTTGCGCGGGCTGGTCGTTGCGATGGGCGGCGACGGCTCGCTTCTTCACGCCGTCGGGCGTTATCACGCGCTCGAATTTCCGGTTCTTTCGGTCAATCTGGGATCGGTCGGGTTCAACGCCTCGATTGGCCCGGCGGGGTTGGTCGCGATGCTTGAAGCGTGGCGACTCGGCAAGGCCGCGATTGCCGAGCGGATGCTGCTCCGCGTTCGGCGCGTCAGCGGCAAGCGGACGATCAAGGAATCGGTCGCGCTGAACGACGTTGCGCTTCTGCGGCAAACGCGCTCGCGGATGATTCAGGCCGAAATTCATCGCGAGGGCGCGGTTGTTCTTGCGTGCCATACCGATGGCGTAATCGTTTCGACACCGACCGGTTCGACGGCCTACAACCTCGCGACGGGGGGACCCATCGTCCATCCCGAACTCGAAGCGTTGACGGTGAGTTTATTGGGAGCGCATTCGCTTTCGAGCCGCGCGATTGTTTTGCCGCCGTCGCCGCCGCTCGAACTCTCGTGGGTCTCCCGTCCTCGCGATG
>CAZPIK010000099.1:0-12382 GCA_964586185.1 uncultured Candidatus Sumerlaeota bacterium
GCGGGACGATCCTCGATTTCAAATGAAGTCGTTGATTTGAGCAGAGGCCGCAAAATCGGATGGAGACGATCTAAGTCGATAACGCGCGGCGGCTCTCCCGTGAGCATGTGATACATCGTGAGTCCCAGCGAATAGAGGTCACTCCGCCCGTCAATGTTCTTGGAATCCTTGGTCTGTTCGGGCGACATGTAAAGGGGCGATCCCATGACTTCGCCCGTGACGGTGTTCTCATGGAACTCCGTATGCGCGGCAATCCCGAAGTCGCCCAGCTTTACGACGCCATCGCCCGCAATGAATATATTCGCGGGTTTGATGTCGCGGTGGATGATGCCGTTCTTGTGCGCAAACCCAAGCGCGGCGGCGATTTGTCGTGTGTAAATCAAAGCCAGCGCGGGCGGAATCGCGCCCTTATCCTTGATCATCTGAGAGAGCGATCCACCGGGATAATACTCCATGACGAGTTGGAGCTTTCCCTCGTCCTGAACAATGTCGAAGACGTTGACGATGGCTGGATGACGGAGCTTTGCGCTCGTTCGCGCTTCGAAGATGAATCGCTTGAGATCGCTTCCCGACGCTGACGTTACGGTCATGACCTTGATCGCAACATCTTGATCAAGGACGTTATCATGCGCGAGATAAACGGTTCCAAATCCGCCTTTGCCGAGGGTTTTCTTGATTTGATAGCGGTCGCGAAACGACGGCGAATAACCCCCGGATGATGCGCTTGAACTGCTGCTTCCGCGCGAAGGAGCGTTCGAAACAACCGTCGGGACGTGATCCGAATGGGAATGTCCGAGAGTCGCAGGAGGAGTGTAAAGAGGATCGGTGGACATACAGAGGCAACCGGAATCAAGAGTTCCGGAATTCATCGCGGATCATACCGCAAACAAGTTTTAGCGCGCTAGAGTGAACCACTCTCAGGTTCCCGTTGAATACTCACGTTTACGGCTGTGCGCAAATTTGATGTTTTCACAAATTGGAAACGAACAACGCATATGCGACTTGCGCATAGCTCAATTCAGGAGTAAGTTTCAACGTAGTCCGGTCGCTCGTCTTGGGCGTGTCGTAAAAACCCAGCCTGAATCTTCCCCTCCTGACCCACGGAAGAAGTTGATGGAAGAAGTTAATCCTATCCCCTATTTCGTGGCTACGGTTACGGTTTCGGTTGTCACCGTACTTTTTGTCACTCCTTGGATTGGGCGATTAGCCAGACGCATGGGCGCCGTGGCGACGCCGGGGGGACGCCACGTGCACGGTGAAGTCACGCCGCTTTGGGGAGGACTCTCCCTCGCGCTCGGAAGTTTTCTCGGCTTATCCGTAGCGCTGGGTGTTCCCGGAATCGGCTTCGTGGGACATAATCCGCTGCTTGTCACATTCGCGGCAACGTCGCTCATGATTGCAATCGGAATGCTGGATGACCTCCGTCATCTTTCGCCAGGATTCAAGCTGGCAACGCATTTTATTCTCGCCACGATATGTTGGTTCGGAGGCGTCCGAATCTGGGGACTGGGCGTTCCGGGTTTGGACAAAGTTTCCCTCATTCATCCTATCAGCTATGTGGTGACGGTCGCTTGGATCGTTGGGGTCACGAATGCCATCAACCTTTTGGATGGACTCGACGGACTTGCGGCAGGAGTCGTGGCCATTGTCACGGCGACGCTCATGCTCACGGGTCTCATGGGCGGAACGGTCGGCGTGTTTCTCCTCTTTACGATGGGCGCGCTTTGTTCATCTTGTCTTGCATTTCTTTTTTACAACGGACATCCGGCAAGAATTTTCATGGGCGATACGGGCAGTCTCTTCATCGGATTCCTGCTGGCAAATATCGCCGTGTTGACGTTCCAAAAAAGCACGACGGCGACGGCGCTCGGCATTCCAATTCTTGTCCTTGGTGTTCCCCTTGCGGATACCGCGATCGCATTCAGTCGCCGCATTCTCACGGGACGTTCGCCGTTTGTCGCGGACCGACATCACTTGCATCACGTCCTGCATCGGATCGGGGTAACCAGGTCATTTGCGGTTGTCGTAATTCATCTTGGCACGGGCGTGCTTTGTGTCTTTGCGCTTCTTTCGGTCATTGTAGATCCACGCACGATTTATCTGGGCGTTGCGGCGCTGCTGTGCGGATTGGTTTGGCTCTACGCACTTGCTCGCACTCATCAACCGATTAAATCGGATGAAAACCAAGAAGCCGCCGAATCCACTGTTTCTGAAGAAGCCTTAAATGTTGCCCGCGCCGGAGAATAGCGCCGTACTCGAGCGAGGATCGGTGTCGGACTCGCCGATTTTTATCGTGGGTATGCAACGATCCGGAACGACGCTCATGCGCGCGCTCTTAAACGCGCATCCTCGTATCGCAATCTATCCCTTCGAAACGCACTGGCTCGATCATTGGCATCGGCGGTTTAGAAGATTGGATTTTTCGAACTCGCGCGACCGGGAATATGTGATCCGGGGTTTCTGTTCGGCGATGCAGCGAGAGGGATTCGACTTATCCGATCCCATGGAATTGATTTCGCTGATGAAAGAATCAGGCGAGGTTTCATTTCGCGGGACGCTCACGACGCTTTGCGTTGAGTACGCACGGAAATTCGGAAAACCGCGATGGGGAGAGAAGTCGCCGCACCATTGCTTCTTTCTGGACAAGCTTTTCTCATGGTATCCGAATGCGCAGGTCATTTTTATGTGGCGGGATCCGCGCGACCTGATCGCTTCTTCCCGCAAGACTCCTTGGGGCGCACACGTCCCTCCCGACATGACGGCCCGAAGTTGGAACCGCGCGATGGCGATTCTTGAATCTCGGAAATCTGATGCGCGGGTTTTGCCCGTGCAATACGAAGCTTTGACACGCGATCCCGAGCGTGAAATGCGGAAGGTTTGCGAGTTTCTAGCCGAAGACTTTATTCCTGATATGCTGAATCGAAGGACTTCAACTCCCGTGGGAAAAAACGCCAGCGAATGGCTGGCCGAGCATCATGCGAAGTCGGCGGCTCCAATCACGACAGACAGCATTGGAAAATGGAAAGCAGATATGAAGTTGGAGGACGCCAGAGTTGTGGAGTATCTCTGCCGAAACGCGATGCGCCGCTACGGATACACAAGAGAGACGAAGCCGCTCTCGACGGGTGAGATTTTGAGTTTGCGATTCGCCCAAATGCGCGGTTGGATGAAAAGGGTGCCCAAACGCGCGCGCATCCGACTGGGACTCTACAAAGAAATAATGTTGCGAAGGCGGGAATTTGCTTCGCCCTAGCGGGCATTCGTTCCTTATGAAGGCTGTGTTTTCACCTCTCAAGCTGGCTCGGCGCGCCGGACGCTCGGTTTTTTATCGAGCATTGCCCAGGGTCTATCAAACGAGTTTGCCAAAATCGGGAACGCATTTGCTCTCATCCGCGCTTGATGCTTTGGGTTTTAGATTGGGACTACATCAACCTTTCCGAAGTCCTCATCCTCTTCTTGAATACGATTGCGTTGCCTTAACGTCGCACGCGCGGAGGATTTTCAATGGTGAATACATCGTCGAACACCTTCCTTGGAAACAGGAAGCCGAAAACGCGCTGCTTCATGAGAAACTGAAAATCATTTTCATGTATCGCGATCCCAGAGCCGCCCTTGTTTCCTATGCCCACTTTGGCGCGCACATGAATCCGACGCATCCGCTTTTTGACTATTTTAATTCGCTGGGAAATTTGGATGCGCGCGTGATGGCCGCGCTCGAGGGAGTTGAAGGACGGCATTCCCGCGATGGCATCGGGCGTTGCGCCTGGGGGGACTTGTGCGATGCGTTTTCGCCTTGGCGAAAATCGCAAAATGCGCACTCCGTCTCTTTCGAGTCGCTGATTGGCGAGCAGGGAGGTGGCTCGCGCGAACGCCAAGCCGAAGCATTGAAAGGTCTCATTCGCTATTTGGGGCTTCATGAGAAAGTCAGCGACTTTGATGCGCTGGCTGATCGTATTTTCAATCGCTCGTCACTCACCTTTCGCGCGGGTAAAATTAATGGCTGGCGCGAGGAAATTCAGCCCGACACGCTTCATCACGTAAATGAGAAACTTAAACCTCAGCTAGCCGAATGGGGATATGAGTAAGACCATGTTAAAGATGGGAACGAAACGCAAAAGACGCTCTCTCACTTAGAAATTCAACTCATGCGAATTGCCGCCGTTTATCCCTCCCCCTATTTGGATTCGACCCCATGTCTCTTTAATTTGATTCAAGCGCTTGCGGGGCGGGGACACTGCTTGACTGTTTACACGAGCCGACAAGGCAACTTGACCGCGCCGACGTTCTGCGGGGATGTGCGCGCGCAATTTCATGAGGGATCCCGTCGTTCGTTTCCGTCATGGTTGAAGCGAACGGTCGGTTCGGCAAAATGCAATTATGATGTGATCGTCGCGATGGATCGAATGGGTGTTCTCGCTTGTGCTTGGGCATTTGGAATGAGCGCTTCCCTCCCCTGGGTTTACTTCAACGTCGAACTCTATCGTCCGCCGATTTTTAAGGGTTGGAAACATCGTGTTGCGAATGCCGTTGAGGCGTGGGTCGTCCGGCGCAATGCAAAACTCGTTATTGCTCCTTCGGTGGGGCGCGGCAATTTTCTCGCGCAGTGGTATGAATTGGATAAGAGTAGAATAATCACCCTTCCCAACTCGCCGCGAGGTTCTGCGTCAGTGGCGCCCGGGGACTATCTTCGACGCAAGTATCAAATTGAGGAAGGACGCCCGATACTTCTTTATTTTGGTTCGTTGACTTCGGCCAATCGGATAGAAGAACTACTGGCTTCAGTCAAAACGAAATGGCCGGAATCATTTGTTCTCGTTTTGCACGATCGGCAGCGCGGCGACGATTCAACGCAGAAATGGTTTGAGTCGAAGGTTGCGGGCTCGCGTTGCCGAGTGATTTTCTCGCTCGATCCTCTTGCGCAAGAAGAATTGGCGGAGATGGTCCGATCCGCCGATGCGGGAATCGCGCTCTATCCGACGGCTGGCGAAGGATTCGAGACGATGGGAACCGCGTCCGGAAAAATCGCGCAGTATTTGCACTCAGGCGTTCCGGTGATTACATCGGACGCGCGGAGTTTGAAAGAACTATTTGCGCATTATCCACGGGCTGGCGCGGCGGTTTCCCATGCCGATGCGATTCCCGACGCTGTAACGCGCCTTTTGTCATCGGGTCGCGCTTCGCGTGAAGCCGCCGCGCAATGCTTTGACGCCGAATTCTCTTTTGACCGAGCCTTCACTTCTCTCCTGCCCCGTTTGGATTCGCTTGCGCGTCCGGGAGGAAGTTGACGTGCGAATTGCTTATGTCTCCCAAGCTTCCATCGCGCAATTCACGCAAAGCGATGCGATCTATCACGTCCCACTCTCGCTCGCGCGGAGATGGAAATTGAAGCTCATCTCTTCGGAGTCGGTGGAAATGCGAAACATCGCATCCGTTCTCGACGGCGAAATTGTTCTCCCATCGAGTCGTATGTGGTGGCTGCGCGCATTCACGTCGCTTCGCCGCGAAAATGCTCGCAAGCCATTTGATGGCGTACTTACTGGAATCGATGTTTCGGGCTTGATCGTCGGTCTGCTTACTACATGGTGGCTTCGTGTGCCGTGGATCGCCGTATGCGAGGATCATCCGTTTCAAGCGCGATATGATCACGGCGGCTCGTTGCGCGCATTCATCCGTTCGTTTCATACCTGTTTTCTAATCTTCGCGCTGAAATTCCCAAAACGACTCATCTATTTCATCCATCCGGACGTTCTAGATTTCCTTGCGGTTAAGGATTCAATCAAGGTTTCGCTTCACAATTCCGCTGATTTGGAATCGCTCAATCCGATCTGGAACAAAGGCGCGAGCAACGCGGAACCCGCCACCGTTGCTTACGTCGGCGTCGTTAATGAATCCAAAGGTGGGATATATATGCTGGAGGTTTTCGCAAAAGTTCGAGCAGCACGCCCAGATGCCAAACTTCTTTTCATCGGACGCGTGGAGGACGGCTTCAAATCGGAATTCGAAAGCGCGATCACGCGACTTGGAATAAAGGAGTCGGTCGAACTCACGGGTCAACTCGATCCAGACGAAGCCTACCATCAAGTTGCGCGCGCAGCGGTTTGTCTTCACGCCTATACGCCCGTGCCGTGGCTTTACCACAACCAGCCACTGAAAGTTTTGGAATACATGGCTCTCGGTCGCGTGACGGTGTCGGTAGATTCGCCCGGAGTTCACGATTTAATGCGTGAAGGCATTGAAGGATTTTTTACGCCACACGGAGACACGGATGCCATGTCGGAACGAGTCATTCAAATTTTGGGCGACCGCGAGTTGCGTGAACGAATGCAGAAGGCGGCCCGCAAGCGAGCGGAAGAGCTTTCGTGGGAAAAAACGGAGGGACAGTTGTTCGCCGTTCTGGAAGAATGCCTCGCCAAGACGCCTGTATCATGATTCTCAACACTTCCCATCCCTTCGGCGTGATCGTGCTCGGGCCTTATCGTTCCGGCACATCGGTGACCTCACAAGTCTTGGCCGCGCTGGGAGTTGATTTCGGTGAACCCGATAAAATGTTCGCGGGTGATCGGCGCAATCCGGGCGGTTACTTCGAACGCGCGGACGTAAACGAAGCGAATACGCGATTCATCGAATCGGCCGGATTCACATTGGCCGATCCGGGTGAAGCTGACGCGTTGATCGCGCGTGGCGATGCATCCATACTTCGCGGTCTAGACCTTTCATGGAAAGACAAACAAGCGCTGTGGGGCGTGAAGGACCCGCGACTCTGCGCGGTTCTACCCGCGTGGATTCACGAGGACTTGATCTCGAAGAAATCAGCAGCGATCGTTCATGTCGTTCGCGATTTGCAGGCAACGAAACGGAGCGTGATGGAATTCCCCCACGTTTACGCTTACGCCGGTTTGACTCCCACGGGCGCGGCGAGGATGGTTGCCCGATACGCGGATTTAGCAGAGCGAAACGCCGGGGCTTCGGGATTGCCGATTCATCGCATCATTTATGAAGAGTTGCTGGCGAATCCTGGAGAAATTATTGCCGATCTCGCGAAGTTCCTTGATATCGAGGATGCCTCGCGGATTGCAAGCGCGACGCGAATCATCGGGAAGGACAAGGGACTCCTAAAACTCTACGCGCTCGACAAGCCCAGGCGGGTCTTACGAAGAGCGGGCGCAAGGTTGCTCCGAAAATGAGCGCCGCCTCCGTCGGCATTGTCATCACCACGCGAGACCGCAAGGAGCTTTTGCGGCAAACACTTCGCGAAACCGCGCGGCAAACGTATCGCCCTCTGGACATTTTGGTAATTGATGACGGCTCAACCGACGGGACGGAGGCAATGGTTCGTTCCGAGTTTCCGAATGTTCAATTCGTCCGGAACGAAACTTCTCAGGGGTACATTCATTCGCGCAATCGCGCCGCCGATCTGCTTGAAGGTTGTCGCTATCTCGTCTCGCTTGACGATGACTCTTGGTTTCTGAATGACGATGGAATCGCGCGGCTGGTCGAACTATTCTCGCGCCACGCCGACGCCGCGCTTTTATCGTGCGAAATTTTCATGCCCTATCATTTGCCTCTCGCGCCCGATTTGGAGCGCGACGGTGCAGAGATTGCTTCATTCGCCGGTTGTGGTTATGCCGTAGATCGAGAACGATTCATCTCCGTCGGAAGGTTCTGCGATTTCTTTGAATTTTACTCCGAGGAAAACGATTTTATTCTGCGCGTGATGGGGCAGGGGTTGACCTGCCGCTTTGCCGCCTCGGCTCCCGTCTATCATCTTGAAACGCCCTCGGGGCGTCGCGGCGGAAGGATCATCCGATATTCTACGGCCAATGCGCTCGCGACGATTCTGATGCGCGAACCACTTTGGTTGGCGATCCCGCGCGCCAAACTATGGATTACGCGTCTCGCGCTCCATTATGCGCGGACCGGGAAATTCGGCGATTTTTGGGCGGGACTCAAATTAACTATTTCGCGCGCGGGAAAGATCGCGGCCAAACGAAGTCCCGTTTCTTGGAAGACACTCCGAAAGTATCGTCGCTTGCAACGCGAGTGGCGCGATTACTTTCTCGCGCGACGAAACTCGACCGCTTCACGCCGCGACGACCTGCCGTTGCGCTGAGCTGAAATCCGGGAGTAAGTTGGGATGGGTGGGACTATCGGAACAAACCGAATCGTAAAAAGCACAGTCACGTAAACGGGTAGGCCGGAGGCTTAGCGCATACGCCGTTACTACTGGCTTCCGGGGAGTGTATGGGAGTATCCTTTTAGATATTGAGGCCGAACGGTGGTGGAGGCGAACATTATGAATTCTAATGCGGTTTCACGCACGTATCTGACGCTCTTGGTCGCGGTTCTTGTGATCGCAAATTCCATGTTCGTGCGTGGCGTTGCGGCGGAGGCTCCGACGTTTTCGAAGGACGTTGCCAAGATTTTTCAGAACCGCTGCCAATCGTGTCACCGTCCGGGTGAAGCCGCGCCGATGTCGCTACTCGATTATGCCAGTGCGCGCCCTTATGCCAAAGCCATTGCCAAGGCGGTCGCGGCCAAAACGATGCCGCCATGGTTTGCCGATCCGGCGATTGGGAAATGGCGAAACGACGCGAGCCTGACCGAGGAAGAAATCAAGACGGTTGTCGCTTGGGCGAATAGCGGCGCGCCGGAAGGGAACCCCGCCGATCTTCCACCAGCACGCGAATGGGCCGAGGGCTGGCTCATGGGAAAACCCGATCACGTCTTTCCACTCGTGAAAGAGCAAACTCTTCCGCCGGATCTCATTGATGAATACCGATACCTCACGGTACCGATGCACTTTGACGAAGATGTGTGGGTGCAAGGCGTCGAGGTGCGTCCGGGGAATCGTGAGGTCGTCCATCACGTGAATGTTTTCGAGACCAAGAGCACCTTTAGCGCGAAAGTGGATAAAGAAGCCCTTGCGAAGGCGACGGAATCAACCAGGGACGAAAGAGGAAATCTGCGTCGGATGGGCGGGCAGGGTTTCGCGCCGCAGGGAGAGCCGCCGGGGCGTGTGGGTGGGTTCCTTCCCGGCGACGGACCGCTCGTGTTGGCGGACGGTGATGGGGTACTTTTACCCAAAGGCTCTGCACTGATGCTTCAAGTACATTACCACAAGGAAACAGGTTTGGAGGCGCGCGATCTCACGTCGGTCGGCGTCCGCGTCAGTAAAGTCCCCGTGAGTCGTCGGGTTCACGGAGGCGCGGTGGATGAATGCCGATTTAAAATTCCGGCGGGCGCGTCGAATCACCGGGTGGACGCGGAACTGAAGCTCGAAGAGGATATCGAAATTGTTTCGATGTCGCCCCACATGCACCTGCGCGGTAAGGATTTCAGGGTTTGGGCGGAATTGCCCGATGGCAAGGAATTGCAGATATTGAACGTGCCGAAATACGACTTCAATTGGCAGCTAACCTACGAACCCGAAACGCCGATTGCCCTTCCCGCCGGAACGAAATTGCGAACACGGGCGCACTACGACAATTCGAAAGAGAATAAATTCAACCCGGCTCCGGATAAAGACGTCGAATGGGGCGAACCAACGACGGATGAAATGATGCTGATGTTTTTCCGATATACGAAGACGAAGAATCCGCTGGGGTAACGAAAAGAAGTTAACGCAAAGGCGCAAAACCGACACAACTTGCGCCAAATATGAATAGCGACTTAGAATCAACTCGAAGTTGGGACAAGAGGGATAACAGCAAGTATGGAATATCGCGGACAGGTCAAAAACGGCAAAATCGTGCTGAATCGGCGAATCGGCCTCAAAGACGGCGCGGAAGTTGTTGTACGGCCTGTGCCGAAATCCAAGGTTACTTCGCGCGGTAATATCGCGAATAAACGTGGAAAGTCACTCTTGGAGCGTCTCGCCCCCATCGTGGGCAAAGCTGAAGAGTTACCTGCGGATTTTGCCCGGAATCATGACCACTACTTGCATGGCCAAACAAAGAAATGAAACCGATTTTTGCTGACAGTTTTTATTATTTTGCCTTGTCCAATAGGGAGGATGAATCCCACGAGCGGGCGTATGAGTTTTCGGCGGGATATGTGGGAAAGATCGTGACGACGGAGTGGATTTTGACCGAGGTGGCGGACGGTTTCGCGGCTCCCCGCCTCCGTCCTCTTTTCGTCCACTTGATCGCGCAGATCAAAGCCGATCCCATGACGAAAGTCGTTGGCGTTTCGCGGTCTCTCTTCAAGAAGGGAGTCGAACTTTATTCCCGAAGAACGGACAAGGGATGGTCTCTGACCGACTGTATCTCGTTTGTTGTCATGCGCGAACTTGGACTAAGCAATGTCTTGAGCGGTGATCGACATTTCCAACAGGCGGGTTTCAGGAATTTGCTTTGATTGAAGGAGTTTGTTTTTTTGTTGGCTCTTGAAGCGAAGTTGATTGCGGTAAGCAATTCTCCATTACTTAAGTGGCTAGGATGGTAGATACGCGATGAGCGCTGAACTAGTACAAGAATGGAGCCAAGTCCGCTCCCAGACGTTGGAGGATTTGCGAGCGTACCGGCATTTGCTTCGGACCAAACATACACCGCTGCTGCAATTCTTGGTGATGCCTGCATTCGTGGATGCAAGGTGCGTGGACGTTATGCAAGCAGATAAGGAGTACGCGGCTTTTTCCACTACTTGGCAAGTAACCAGAGACGCAATTGCTTTCTCCTCTCCGATAGAAAGACTAAAGCATCCTCGTCTATTTATTCCCTCGATCCAGACACGCCCTTTGGATTGGAAAAGCGAGTTCATTGCCAACTCAATTCTAAAACCACTCTCTGAGGTTTATGTGCCATTATTGTCCAGTCAGTGCGGTAGCATTGTGTTGGATGGCACGCGCTTTGAATTGTGCGCGAGGAATGGTGGAGCTTTGATCCGGCTGGTCTGGTACTCGGGTAGCGAGGGATGGCATCCGGAATCCGTACCAAATGAATGGTTGGAAGTACGAGGTTTAATTGAAGTCTTGGAGTTACTGTCACCTGAACAGGTAGGAGTGTAGAATGTTACGATTATTACGAAAGCTCCAGAAATTGCCTAAATACCAAGGTGTCGTACCACTGCTAATGATGACTCTGGCACTTGGATACGCACGTTCCATCAATGGAGAGTCCGAGGGAATTCCAAATTTTGCGCAGGACATCGCCCCGATTTTTATGAAAAACTGCACGGAGTGTCATCGCACCGGGGGAATCGGCCCCATGTCGCTCCTCACCTACGAAGAAACTCGTCCATGGGCGAAATCCATTCGCAAGAGTGTTGCGGCGCGCGAGATGCCGCCGTGGCATCCCGATCCAGCGCATGGTGAATGGGCGAACGATATGAGCCTCCCTGCCGCCGATATTGAAAAAATTACAAAGTGGGTGGATGCGGGCGCTCCGGCGGGCGATCTGACCAAAGCCCCAGTGCCACCGGAATTCACCAATAGCTGGCGAATCGGCGAACCCGATTTGATTCTCGAATTGCCCGCCACGAAAATTCCGGCGGGCGGTCCCGATATCCTGCTCGATCACGTTATGAAGGTTGAACTTCCGAAGGGTACATGGCTTTCGGGCGTCGAGTTCCTTCCGGGCGACTTGCGCGTCACGCATCACATCACGGGATACGTCGGCAATGCGGCGATGAACGGTCCGGGCGGAGCCGCCGCGGCGTTTTCACCGACGGTCAAAGTTTTCGTAATATGGGCCGGAGGTCAACCGCCGCTCGTCTATCCCGAAGGCATCGGTCACAAACTGAGCACGAAGCAGACGTTTACATTCAATATGCACTATCACCCGATGGCGGATAAGGAAACAACGGACATCACGAAAGTGGGACTCCACTTCGGTAAGGGTGAAATTCGTAAGGCGTGCTTCAACGTTTCGGCAGCGAATCAAAGCCTGCTCATTCCGCCAGGAGAGAAGAACTACGAGGCGCGCGGGATTTATGTGTTCGCCGAGGATTCGCAGATCGTTTCGCTTTTTCCGCACATGCACTATCGCGGCAAAGATATGCTTTACGAACTCGTCCGGCCGAACGGCGAGCGCGAAACCCTGCTTCATGTTCCGAGATATTCCTTCAATTGGCAGCGGGTTTATTACCCCAAACAGGCCATCGAAGCGCCCAAGGGGAGTCGCCTCGAAATGGTCGCGCACTTCGATAACTCCGCCGATCATCCGGGCAATCCCGATCCGACCGCTTGGGTAAAAACCGGCGAGCAGACGAACGACGAAATGGGAATCGCCTTCTTCGATTTCGTCTCGAAGAACGAGATTGAACCCAAACCGTTCGATCACTTGCCTTACCTGCGCGAAGTGATGCTCGGTTATCCGGCGGGCGACGGCTATCTGCTGAACTTCGGCGGCGGGGCGCTTCCGGCGGGAGCGGCGGCCTACCTCCC